>JBGSOQ010000248.1:0-2292 GCA_041739035.1 Ignavibacteriaceae bacterium
TGATGTACTTCGCCTTGGCGGAGCTTTTGGAGGTAAGGAAGATCAAGCAACTGCTTGGGCTTGTCTGACGGCACTTGCCACATTTAAGCTTAAACAACCTGTGAAGCTTATTCTAAACAGGCAAGAAGATGTAACAATGACCGGCAAGCGTCATCCGTATTCTTCAGATTACAAAATTGGGCTGACTAAAGAAGGAAAAATTTTAGCATACGAAGTTACATTCTATCAAAATGCAGGTGCTGCGGCTGATCTTTCGACAGCAATTCTTGATCGAACACTTTTTCACTGTACGAACAGTTATTTCATTCCAAACGTAAAAGCAACTGCATTGTGCTGCCGAACGAACCTTCCTCCAAATACTGCATTCAGAGGATTTGGCGGACCTCAAGGAATGTTTGTAATTGAAGGGGCAATTTATAAAGCAGCCGAAAAATTAGGAGTTGACCCTTCTGTAATTCAAGAAATAAATCTTCTTAACGAAGGTGATGAATTTCCATATGGCCAGAAAACAAAATATTGCATGGCACGACCAAGCTGGAAGAAAGCAGTTGAAAAATACAATGTTACCGGGATGGAAAACAGAGTTCAACAATTCAATAAAGAAAATAAATTGTTCAAAAAAGGATTTGCTTTGATGCCAATATGCTTTGGCATTTCTTTTACCAACACGATGTTGAATCAAGCAAACGCTTTAGTTCATGTTTATACTGATGGGAGCATCAGCATCAGTTCAGCGGCAATTGAAATGGGTCAAGGTGTAAATATGAAATTGCGGCAAGTTGCTGCGGAAATTTTCTCGGTAAACATTGACAGAGTGAAGATCGAATCGACTAACACGACCCGTACTGCAAATACTTCTGCAACTGCGGCTAGCAGTGCCGCAGATCTAAATGGGAAAGCAATCGAAATTGCATGTTCAAATATTTTAGAACGGTTGAAGAAATCTGCATCGGTGATAATGAAGCGAAATGAATCGGATCAAATCGAAATTATAGATGAATTTGTTTTTGTGAATGGTTACGTGACTGATTTATCTTGGAATCAACTGATCAGAGAAACTTATGCAAAGCGAATCAGCTTATCATCACATGCACATTATGCAACACCGGGGATTTACTTTGATAAGCAAAAAGCAAAAGGTGAACCATTCGCCTATCATGTTTATGGAACTGCAATTATCGAAGTAACGGTTGATTGTCTTAGAGGAATCTATGAAATTGATTCTGTGAAAGTTGTTCATGATTTTGGTAAGAGCATGAATCCAGCCATTGACAGAAGTCAAGCAGAAGGTGCAATCATGCAAGGCATGGGCTGGATGACTATCGAAGAAGTGATTTATACAAAAGATGGAAAACTCTTAACCGATTCTTTATCAACCTATAAAGTACCTGATGTCTATTTTACTCCAAAAGAAATTGAAGTGGATTTTCTTGAGAACCCAAATCCATCAGCAGCAATTTTTAATTCAAAAGCAATTGGTGAACCACCGCTGATGTATGGAATTGGAATTTATTACGCTCTTTGCAACGCAATTAAAGCATTTAGACCAAATACCGAACTTAAATTATCAGCACCGATGACAAATGAAAAGCTTTTGTTGATGCTGTATGAATCTTCGAATCAAAATTTGAACAAAAAATTAACGAATATTATTAATGTAAAATAGTTGTACTTTGCGTCTTAGCGACTTAGCGGTGAAATTTTATTTTCTTTACCGCAGAGACGCCGAGGCGCAAAGCATCGCAAAGTTTTTATAATCTCGTAATTCATCAAATACAAAAGGATAATATGCACAACTGGAACTGGCAAATTGAAAACAAATCCTTTCTTGAAAAAACAATTAAACGATGCCGCGAAAAGAAAATTATACTTCCCACGTTTAAGCAATTAAAAAATCCAAGCTCAATTCCTCAAAAAATTCAAACCCAGCTTGAGGCAGTTGACTTGAATGATATTCATCCGTTGAATCTTTTTAGAATTAATTGGCGGAATGATGTTTCAACCGGAAAAATTGGTGAAATAAATTATCTGGAAATTCCGCATGAGATAACAGGAGTAAAAGCCAGAATAATTGGACTAGTTGGAAAACATTTTCCTACCGGCGCCCATAAAGTCGGCGCAACTTATGGATGCTTGGCTCCTTACCTTGTGACGGGAAGATTTAATCCGGAGTATCACAAAGCTGTTTGGCCATCGACAGGAAATTATTGCAGAGGCGGCGCCTTCAACTCCGCTTTGCTTTCTGTTCATGCTGTAGCAATTCTGCCAGAAGAGATGAGCAAAGAAAGATTT
>JBGSOQ010000324.1:0-10191 GCA_041739035.1 Ignavibacteriaceae bacterium
TATGAATTGCTGGATCAAATACTTAGAATGTACCTTGAACAAAATAAAGAGTTTGTTGAAATTTCGGAAGTGATCGGTGAAATTGAAGTCGTTAAGAAAGTTTTAAAAATGGTTGATATAAATGAGTTTAAACGAAAACAAGCCGCACCTGTTCTGCGAGTTTCAACCAAAGCATTCGGTTATGGAAGACGCTACCCAATTGTGCAAGGATGGCGAAAGTAAATTCTCAGTAAAAATTTATTTATTTAAAGTAACCATTTTTATAATGGTCTTAATTGTGCAATTATTTATATTTATTTAATAAAAATCATAGTTTAATGGTAAAAACAAAATTCATTAATAAATATTTAAAATAAATTTAAGATTAACAATGAGTAAACAAAAAGAAGTTAAGTCCCTTTCGGAGGTTACAGTTCGATTTGCCGGAGATTCCGGCGACGGTATGCAATTAACCGGGTCTCAATTCACAGATACTACAGCAGCTCTGGGTACTGATGTTAGCACGCTGCCTGACTTTCCAGCAGAAATTAGAGCCCCTGCCGGATCTTTAGCTGGTGTAAGCGGATACCAACTGCATTTTAGCAGCAATGATATTCAAACACCAGGTGATTCTCCAGATGTTTTGGTTGCTATGAATCCTGCCGCCTTAAAAGTGAATATGAGGGATTTAAAGCCGAATGCAACAATAATAGTAAACAGCAGCTCTTTTGAGGTAAAAAATCTGAAGTTAGCCGGCTATAACAGCAATCCACTAGAAGATGGTTCACTTGCCGGGTACAATTTAATACCTGTTGATTTGACTCAGTTGACAATGGCCACTTTAAAGGACTTACCTCTTTCAATGAAAGAGAAGGAAAAATGTAAAAACTTTTTTGCATTAGGATTAATGTACTGGATTTATAATCGTCCTCTTGAACATTCACTTCATTGGCTTAAAAGTAAGTTTGGTAAAAAACCTGATATACTTGAAGCTAATACTCTAGCATTAAAAGCCGGATATAATTATGGTGAGACAACTGAAATATTTACTACTCGATACGATGTTAAACCGGCTAAACTAGAAAAAGGCACTTATAGAAATATATCAGGTAATGAGGCTGTAGCATTAGGTTTTGTAACTGCATCATTAAGAAGCGGATTAAATCTTTTTCTCGGTTCATATCCTATAACTCCTGCTTCAGAAATTTTACAAGAACTTAGCAAGTATAAAAACTTTGGAGTAGTAACATTTCAAGCTGAAGACGAAATAGCAGGTGTAGCATCTGCAATTGGAGCCTCATTTGCTGGGTCCTTAGCACTTACCACTACTTCAGGACCTGGTTTATCACTCAAAACCGAAGCAATTGGTTTAGCAGTAATGACTGAGCTTCCACTTTGCATTGTGGATGTTCAAAGAGGTGGACCAAGCACCGGGCTTCCAACAAAAACTGAACAAGCAGATTTGTTTCAAGCGCTTTACGGAAGACATGGCGAAGCACCCGTTGTGGTTCTTTGCGCACAAAGTCCGGCGGATTGTTTCTATATGTCAATCGAAGCTGCAAGGATCGCATTAAAGTATATGACACCTGTTATTCTTTTAACCGATGGTTATCTTGCATTTGGATCAGAGCCGTTGAAAATTCCTAAACTCGAAGAACTACCAGAAATTAATATTAATTTTAGAAAAGAAGCAGAAGGTTTTCACCCCTATATGAGAGATGAAAATCTTGCTCGTCCGTGGGCAATTCCCGGCACACCTGGGTTAGAACATAGAATTGGTGGTTTGGAAAAGAAAGACGTTTATGGAAATATAAGTTATGATCCTGAAAATCATGAAATAATGATTCATAAAAGAAAAGAAAAAATAGATGGCGTTCAAAAAGATGTTCCGGATTTAATAGTTGAAGGTGATCAGCAAGGTGAATTGCTTGTATTAGGATGGGGAAGTACTTATGGGGCAATTAAAGAAGGTATAAGACATATTGAAGCTCAAGCTTATAAAGCTTCGCAAGCGCATCTTCGTTATCTTCATCCTTTCCCCAAAAATTTAGGTGATGTCTTAAGTCGATTTAAAAAAATACTCTTGCCGGAGCTAAATATGGGACAGATGGCAAAGGTTATTCGAAGCACTTACTTGAGAGATGTGATTCAATTTAATAAAGTGCAAGGACAAGCATTCAAAGTAACTGAAATAGAAAGTAAAATTATTGAAGTTCTAGGAGGACATAATGGAAACTAAAGTGAATGAAATGGTGATGGGTGCTAAGTATACTGCAAAAGATTTTTCATCGGATATTGATGTAAAATGGTGTCCTGGCTGCGGTGATTATTCAATTTTGGCACAGGTTCAAAGAACATCTCCCGATTTTGGAGAGAAAAAAGAAAATATTGTTTGGGTATCAGGAATTGGTTGTTCAAGCCGGTTCCCTTATTATATGAATACATATGGTTTTCATGGAATTCACGGTAGGGCAGCGGCAATTGCGACTGGCGTTAAACTTGCGAATCATAGTCTCCAAGTTTGGGTGGCTACAGGTGATGGTGATATGCTAAGTATTGGAGGCAATCACTTTATTCACATGTGCCGGAAAAATATCAATATAAAAATTGTGATGTTCAACAATAGAATTTATGGTTTAACAAAAGGTCAGTACTCTCCAACATCGGAAAAAGGTAAAGTTACAAAGTCATCGCCTTATGGAACTGTTGATTTTCCATTCAATGCAATTAAACTTGCTACTGGATCGGGAGCAACATTTGTTGCTCGATCTTTAGATCGAGAACCAAAACATTTGCAGGAGATGATAACTAGAGCTTCAAAACATATGGGAGCAGCATTTATTGAGGTTTATCAAAACTGTCCAATTTTTAACGATGGTGCTTTCTCAGTTCTTACGGAGAAGGAAACAAAACATGAAAATATTGTTGTTCTTGAACATGGGAAGCCGATTGTCTTCGGTACAAATAAAGACAAAGGAATTAAACTCGATGGGTTAAACCCGGTAATAATTGATCTGAATGATGGCAAACATTCAATAAATGATTGCTGGGTGCATGATGAGTTTGATGATAATCCCACGCGTGTTTTTTTGTTGGCAAGATTTACAGATCTACCCGGTTTTCCAACACCGATCGGTATATTCCGCCAGTTTAATAAGCCCAATTATTGCGAAGATTATGTCAATCAGATCGCTCACATAAAAACTCAGAAGGGTGTAGGCACATACGAAAAATTAATGTTTACTTCAAACACATGGGAAGTTCAGTAATTAGTAATGATAATTTTGGTTTGATAAATTATTAATTCAGGGCGAAGATTTTCTTCGCCTTTTCATTTTAAATAAATTACTTTGATGATCGATTTTAAAACTCTTGAATCTCTAATCTTAGCCAACGATAAGTTTCTAATCACTACTCACGTAAATCCAGATGCAGATGCAATTGGATCTGAAATTGCTTTTCATTTGATTCTCAAAAAGCTTGGCAAAGAAACTCATATTATCAACCATAGTGAAATACCATATAATCTAAAGTTCTTGGACAGGGAAAATGTGCTCATCAAGTTCGAGAAAGCAATTCATTCTAAAATACTAAACGAAGTTGATGTTCTACTCGCATTGGATTTTAACCGTGCTGATAGGATAGTACGGATGAGTGACGATTTTCGGAATTCAAAAAAAATAAAAATTTGTATTGATCATCACCAGGATGAAGAAGATTTTGTGGATCATCAATTCATTGATACAACATATAGTGCAACAGGTCATATCATTTATGATTTCATTAAAAAAACAGGTATTGTGAAACTTGATTATGATTTAGCGTATCCAATTTATGCTGCGATAATGACAGATACAGGCTCATTCAGATTTGAAAGAACTACACCTGAACTCCATAGAATTGCTGCTGAGTTATTAGAATTAAATGTAAATCCGGGCGAAGTTTTTGATCAAATTTATGAACAGAGTTACTTGAGTAAGGTAAAACTTTTGGGTACTGCGCTCGAATCTCTCCAGCTATTTGGTGCTAACAAACAAATTGGATACATGATTTTGAATCAGCAAGATTTTCGTAGATGTAATGGAATTGAATCTGACACCGATAATATTGTAAACTTTTCCCTCTCTGTGCAAAATGTTAAAATCGGCTTATTATTCATCGAATTAAAGGAAGGATTCAAAGTCAGTTTTCGCTCAAAAGGTAATATTCCAATGAATAAATTAGCTTCCGAGTTTGGCGGTGGAGGGCATACAAATGCGGCTGGAGCAAGGTTTCATAAAGAAATAATGAATGAAATGATTGAAATCATTCTCAACAAAGCAGAAGAATATGTAGAAAAATATAATAGGAATTAATATGTTTAATTTGTCATTTAAGAGCAGCAGAAAGAAAATATCTTATAAAAACTTATCGCTAAGTATTCGATATTTTATTGATGAACAGAAATTAAAAGATAGTGTTAAAAATTTTGAGAGAATTTCTAAAACAAAATTATCACAACTTCAAAGAAAGAATTTTTTATCCAGCGATTCAACTGAAATCAGAGTTTCCAGAACAATTGGCAAACCTGATGAAATTCTCCTTGTAAAAATTAAGCTAGATGAAAAATTTACAAATGATTTTTTTAGAAATCACCTTGCGGGATTTGTACAATCTTTAGAAAAAGAAGAAGTCAAGTCTATTCATATTTTCATTCCAAATTATGTTCACTTTAAAAAATATTTCGATAATGAAGAATACTTTTATCAAAGCTTTGCAGAAGGTTTATTTCTTGGGAATTATGCTTTCACAAACTATAAATCTGATAAAAAGCAATTAAAGACTCTAGAGGTTACTTTTTACTCGGATAATGAAAAGAAATTAAAGAATGCAGTGATTTTCGCTCAGAATCTAATGGCCGGTGTGAAATTTACTAAGGACTTACAAAACGAACCTGCTAGCATTTTAACTCCGATTGAATTGAGTAAAAGGGTTAAAACCTTATTGACGAAAGAGGTTGCAAAAGTCAAAATCTTTGATGAGAGAGAAATTCGAAAATGGAAAATGGGAGGTTTACTGGCTGTCGGAATGGGAAGCAGCAATTTGCCGAGATTTATTGTAATTGAGTATAAGGGAGCTGATAAATATTCAAAAGGGAAAAAGAAGGTCAATAAAACGATAGCTCTTGTTGGCAAAGGAGTCACTTTTGATTCGGGAGGCATATCGATTAAACCATCGAATGACATGTGGGAGATGAAAGCTGACATGTCCGGAGCTGCAGTAGTTGCTGGAACCATTCTAGCAGCGGCTAAATCAAAACTTCCAGTTAATATTATTGGAATTATTCCGGCAGCAGAAAATATGTTGTCCGGATCATCAATGCGGCCGGGTGATATTGTGGTTACATCCTCAGGAAAGACTATTGAAGTTGATAATACTGATGCAGAAGGACGTATGATTTTAGCCGATGCATTAAACTACGCAAGTAAATTAAATCCAGCCGAGATAGTTGATTTAGCCACTTTAACCGGAGCATGTGTTGTTGCTCTTGGTGAGTTCGTAGCGGGCTTATTTACAAAGAATGAAGAACTATCGAGTCAATTTTTTGAAATTGGATTAAAAACTCATGAAAGAGTATGGGCATTACCGATGTGGGATGAATATCATTCATTAAACAAAAGTGATGTAGCGGATGTAAAAAATGTGGGAGGAAGATGGGCTGGTGCAATTACTGCAGCAAAGTTTTTAGAGATTTTTGTCAATAAGAAAATTAGCTGGGCCCATCTAGATATTGCCGGTCCAGCTATGGCAAATAATTACAATAATTATTCAAAAAAATATATGACAGGTTTTGGCGTAAGACTTCTTTTTGAATATTTGAAAACTAAGTAAATAATTATTACAACAAATTATTTTACAATGAGTTATAGCTTTTATATCTTATTGATTTTACCATCTTTCATTTCATAAACATTGTCAGCAATTCCAAGCATTTCCTTATTGTGGGTTACAACTACAAACGTCTTATTGTATTTTGAGTTAAGCTTACCTAAAATGTCGAAGATTATTTTACTATTTACAGAATCCAAATTTCCGGTCGGTTCATCGGCTAAAATAATTGATGGGTCGTTTGCTAAAGCGCGTGCCACCGCAACTCGCTGCTGCTCCCCACCTGAAAGTTCAGCAGGTTTATGATCTTTTCTATCCGATAAACCAACCTCATCCAACAAACTCATTGCTTTTTCAAGTGATTTATTAAGTGAGTTTCCTAAAATCATTTGAGGAATAGCTGTATTCTCAGCAGCTGTAAATTCGGGTAATAAATGATGGAACTGAAATACAAATCCAATGTTTTTATTACGGAACTTTGCAAGTTTGTCTTCAGAGTAGCTTAGAATGTCTTCGTTTTTGTACAGGATTTTACCGCTTTCAGGTCTATCCAATCCTCCAAGTAAGTGCAGTAATGTACTTTTCCCAGCACCTGAGGCACCAACAATCAACGTTATTTTACCCTCGAGTACTTCAAGCGAAATTGATTTTAATATTTCAAGTTTAATTTCGCGCGAATTTGTAAAAGTCCTAACGAGATTTTCTGTTTTTAGTATTACATTTGACATTATTCAATAGATGAAATAGAGTTAAAAAAAATAAAATTTATTCCCATTTGATTGCATCAAGAATGTTAACTTTTGCTGCCCTTTGTGCTGGGTAGAGAGAAGCCAAAAAAGACAACAACATAGCGACGCCTGCAATAAAAAAGAAATCCGCAATTTGAATTTCAATGGGAAGAGCATCTATTTTGTACTGCATAGGATCAAGCGGATAAATTTTATACCTGAGTTGTAGGAAACAAACTAAATAGCCGATAATTGAACCCAGAAAAGTTCCAATAACTCCAATCAGTAATCCTTCATACATAAATATTTTGACAATTGATTTTTCTGTGATGCCCATCGCTCTTATTATTCCGACATCTCTTTTTTTCTCGATAACAGACATTGATAGTGATCCAAGAATGTTAAAACATGCAACTGCTACAATTAGTGAAAGAATGATATATGCTGTCCATCGTTCAATTTGCATCACCGTATAAAGCTCTTTATGAAAATCGTACCAAGTGTTTATGGTGTATTTTTTTAGATCAAGCTTAGTTTTAAGTTTTTCTTGAACTTCGAAGGAAGCATCGATAGAACTCAATCTTACATCAACACCTTGAATTCGATTTTGATAGCTGAATAACTTCTGTGATTCCTCGAGAGAACAAAAGATAAATTGCCCATCATATTCATTATTATTTGAGCTGAATATTCCTGATACAGCGAACTTCTTCATCGATGGCAATGAAAAGTGAGTTAATGATTTTTCAATTCCTGAAGGTGAGATTAGTGTAATTGTATCACCAATTATAGTCTGAAGTCTATCTGCTAGTCTTAATCCAATAATAGCTTTGGGAACATTGTTTTCTTCGTCAAATGAATACTTGCCAAAAATAATGCTGGGCTCGATGTCGTAAACGTTTTCTCCAGATACACTCTCAATTCCCTTTAGATTTACAACCTGGTTTAAACCTGCAGAGTAGGCCAACACTTTGCCCGAAACAAAGGGCGAGAATCCTTTTACTTCACCAAAATCATGAAGTAATGAATCAACGAGTTCTAAGTTAATACTTTCTTGAGGTGATGTTGAAACTATACGAATGTGAGGGTCAAAACTTACCAGGAATGAAGTAACAAGGCTGCCAAATCCGTTGAACACAGAAAGAACGACAATCAGCGCGGCAACTCCAATTGTAATTCCAGCGATTGAAATAAGTGATATGATAGTTATAAAATTTACTTTATGCTTTGAGACTAAATATCTTTTGGCAATAAACGTTTCAAATCCCATCAGCCAAACCTCAAAGAACTTATTGGCTTAATTCTCGAAGCAATGTAACTCGGAATAAATGAAGCAGTAAAGCACAGGAGCAAAGTAATAATTGAAACTCCGATAAATATTTTTGATGATAAAATAATAGGAACAGTTGAGGTGAAGTAAACCGAAGATGGAAGAGAAATAATATTGTACTTCAGTTGTAAACTCATAAGAAAGTAAGCTAAAAGATTTCCCAAAATTATTCCTATGATAGCTAAAAACAATCCTTGATAAACAAATATCCTCGAGATGTGCTTATTCATTGCACCTAATGATTTTAACACTCCGATTGCGTTAGTTTTTTCGAGTACTATCATTAGTAAGCTGCCAACTATATTGAACACCGCAACTAAAATTATTAGACCTAACACAATTGGAATCGGCTTTTTTTGAAGTTCTATCCAGGTAAAAATGTTGCGGTGCTTCTGAAAAATCGATCTTACTGAATGGGGATATCTCAGACTTTTAGATAGTACTGTAGTCAGGCTATCAATTTTCGAAATGTTATTTAATTTTATATCATATCCCGTAATATTATCACCAAAATTGAACAATACTTGCGCAGTTTTTAAATCCGTATATGCGTACAAATCGTCATATTCAGCCATTCCGCTTTCAAAAATGGCAGTTATTGCAAACTTTTGGATGTTAGGCAGATTATCAGGCGCCGGGATTTGATTCTTATTTAAAGCAAAAATTGTAACTACATCGCCAACTGTTACGAATAATTTATCTGCCAATTTTTTCCCAATTATCATTGCTGGATTGCCATTTAAGGTAAAAGTATAATTACCAGACACTATATTTTCCCGCAATTTCAGACTCTTATTTTCAGCACGAATTCCCTTCAGGCTTACCCCTTCTTGGAGATATTTACTACTGATGATGGCAAGATTTGATACGAAGGGATTAACTTCTTCGACATAAGGTGTTAAAATTTTTTGAATGTTTGGGAGCACACGTTTATAATTAGGTAAAATCGTTTGATAAGAATCAATTTGAATATGAGAATCAAAACCAATTATTTTCTCTTGAATGGTTGCTTCAAATCCATCCAAAATACTTAATGCAATAATCAGTGTGGTTACGCCTAAGGTAATACCTACAACAGTGATTGACGAAATAAGTGTGATAAAACGGGAATCTTTCTTGGATAGTGTGAATTTTTTAGAAATAAATAGTGGAAATGACATCAATATTTTTAAAGATTAATTTTGAATCAAATTTAATTAACCTGCGTATCAATTGAAACTTCCTCTAAGTAGAACAAAAAACTTAGTCAGAAATTCGGATAAATCATGCTCTATTCATTGCTTATTAAGGTATCATGCAATATATTAGTACGCTAAATTTAGAAATTCGGGGCGTAGCGTAGCCCGGTTCATCGCGCCTGCTTTGGGAGCAGGAGGTCGCAGGTTCGAATCCTGCCGCCCCGACAAAAATGTTCTTTTTTAATTTTGGGTAAATTTTTGGATGAGAATGAACCTAGAAATACGTTGACTATCTTTTAATCAAATATCTAGCCGGTTCATCGTGTCGCGCATTGCGGGAAGGTCGCAGGTTCTCCGCCAGAGGCGGACTGCCGCCCCGACTGGTTTAAATTCGAAATTCAGAGCACCAAACAACAAATATATATCAATTTCAAAATTCGAAAATTGTGTATTGATTTTTGGGATTTATTTGGAATTTGGTATTTGTTTTTTAAGTTTTGATTATGAGCGCCCGTAGCTCAATCGGATAGAGCAACAGCCTTCTAAGCTGTAGGTTAGTGGTTCGAGTCCACTCGGGCGTACAAAAGTTAGTATCGAAAATTCAAATATTTTTTCTTAACTTTTAGAACCGATTTGGATTTTATAATTTACAGCTTGTAAATGGTGGGCGTAGCTCAGTTGGTTAGAGCGTCTGGTTGTGGCCCAGAAGGTCGTGGGTTCAAATCCCATCGCTTACCCACATATAGTTTAGATGCAATTAGGCCCCATCGTCTAATGGTTAGGACCTCGCCCTTTCACGGCGGTAATAGGGGTTCGAATCCCCTTGGGGTCACACAAAAAGCCTTGATGAAAATCAAGGCTTTTTTATTTTAAAATTGGTGTAGCGTAGATTGCTTGCAATCTGCGATTTATTAAAAACTGTTTTTAAACAATTTGTTAATTTAATTTTAGCTGCAAACAGATTTTAAAGCAAAAGCAAAAGGCAAATGGACAGATTGCAAGCAACCTGCCTTGTCCACTTCTTCGGTGAGACAGGTCTATCCTACATTGAATTCTACAAATTTTTATTCATTGTTCTAATATTTTGTATATTTTTGAAAATTGTTAA
>JBGSOQ010000364.1:0-4335 GCA_041739035.1 Ignavibacteriaceae bacterium
AACTTCCCCGCATTTGATCCTCATGGCGATCCGATTCCTTCAAAAAGCGGAATAATTCCAAAACAAAAAAAGAATGTAGCCCTGACGAGTTTGCAGCAAAATCAAGTTGGAACTGTTATCAGAGTAAATGACTTTGACAGCAAGTTCCTAAGTTATCTTTCTAAAATAGGCATTAAGCTGAACAAGGAAATAAAAGTTTGTGAAGTTTTAAATTTTGATAGATCAATGCTTGTTAAGATTGAAGGTAAAGAAATAAATCTTAGCCATAAAATAGCTGAAAATATTTTTGTTGAGATCAAAAAATAATTTAAAGAAATAAGAATGATTAATCCATTAATAGCCTTACTGGTTGGTTTACTTGTACTTGCTATAATTAGTTTTATTCTATGGCCTAAAGTTGGGGTTAATGCTCGCTGGAGGCGATGGGCGCATGATTCCGATCGGATTCAAATTGAAGATGCCTTAAAACACATCTACGACTGTGAATATAAAAATATTGCTTGCACATTAAATAGTGTTGCAGGTAATTTATCTATCAATAGCGATCGTGCTACTAAAATTATCTCAAGGCTGGAATCATTAGGTCTTCTCACCATGCAGGGTGAAATCCTAAAATTAACTTCTCAAGGACGTTCTTATGCTCTAAGAGTTATTCGCGTTCACAGATTATGGGAGCGATATCTCGCAGATGAAACTGGAACGACGGAATTGGATTGGCATGAGATTGCAGAAAAGAAAGAACACTCATTTACTCCTGAACAGGCAGATAAACTTGCCGCCCAAATTGGAAATCCGGTTTATGATCCTCATGGCGATCCTATCCCATCATCTCAGGGAGATTTGCCCGATAAAAAAGGAAAACCACTTACTGAAATGCTGTCCGGCGAATTTGCCAACATTATTCATATTGAGGATGAACCGAATGCAATTTACAGTCAAATTCTTGCTCAGGGACTTTATCCTGGAATGCAAATAAGCATGCATGAAGTATCTGATAGAAGATTAAAATTTGTAGCTAATGGTGATGAATGCGTTCTGTCGCCCATAATTGCTAAGAATATAACTGTCGGAATTTTGAAGATGGATATGCAAGTTGAAGGGAAATTTAAAGCCCTATCGACTCTTAAAGTCGGTGAAAAAGGAGTCGTGCTGGGAATAGCGAAGGCATTAAGAGGTCAGCAAAGAAGGAGATTAATGGATTTAGGCATTGTTCCTGGAACCGAA
This sequence comes from Ignavibacteriaceae bacterium, assembly GCA_041739035.1. Taxonomy (GTDB): domain Bacteria; phylum Bacteroidota; class Ignavibacteria; order Ignavibacteriales; family Ignavibacteriaceae; genus XYD12-FULL-36-8. The sequence goes on from JBGSOQ010000364.1 coordinate 1,225, forward strand.
ATAGAAGTTCAATTGGAAAGCATAACCCGCGATCCAATGGCTTATAAAGTGCGTGGAGCTGTTGTTGCACTGCGAAAACAGCAAGCAGATAGAATTTTTCTTGTTAATAAAGAAGATAATTAATAATGAGTTCTGCAGATCTAAATAATTGTGCGAATTGTCCGGTTCATAACCTCGGTAATCTTAAAAAGCTTGGAATAAATATGAGCAGCTTTGATTTTGTTGTTGCTCTAGCCGGAAATCCTAACACGGGTAAAAGTACTGTTTTCAATTATTTGACGGGATTAAGACAGCACACAGGTAACTGGCCTGGCAAAACAGTCACACGCGCCGAAGGCGGATTCGAGTATAGTGAAAAGAAATTCAAATTGGTTGATTTACCCGGAACTTATTCACTTCTTTCAACCAGCACCGATGAAGAGGTTGCAAGAGATTTTATTTTGTTCGGACAGCCGGATGTAACAGTGATTGTAGTTGATGCAACTCGTGTTGAAAGAAATTTGAATCTTGTTCTTCAGATATTGGAAATTACTGACCGTGCTGTTGTGTGCTTGAATTTGATTGATGAAGCTAAACGTAATGGTTTTCAAATTGATGATAGAGCTTTAGCAAAAGAGCTTGGTGTGCCGGTGATTCCTTCTGCGGCGAGACAAGGCGAAGGAATGAATGAATTACTTAAAGTGATTTTTGATGTTGCAGCCGGAAATTATATCTGCAAACCGCACAGAATTAAAAGCAGCTCAAAAGAATTAAATGCTGCAGTAGAAAGATTGAGTAAAGAAATCAAGTTAGAATTTCCCGATGCACCTAACGCAAGATGGGTTGCATTAAGATTACTCGAAGGTGATCAAAGCATCATTGATGCAATTCGATCTGGCGAGCTTGGCAATTTGAAGAAAACTGAAACAATTGTTGAGACAGCATAGGAAGAGGCGTTTTATAGCCCCGCCATTTATGGCGGAGTTACTGAAGCCACCTCCGGTTTTGGACTTTAGTCCAATATGATATTTTAGATGTGGCTAAAGCCAAATATTTAGGTTTCTTTTTACTAACCCCGACTTGAAATTCGGGGCTATAGATTGAGAATGATCACTAAGCTATGTTATTCTATTAAATTCAATGAATCATAAAAATCAAAAAAATAGAGAATCCATACTTGCGACTGCAAACAACTTACGATGGGAAGTTGGAGAGAATATGCATGATACGTTGATGGAATCAATTTATGAAAACGCTACTGCAATTGCTCGAAAAGCAGTGGTTTATCCAGATAAAAAACCCGCCTTTAGTTTTGATCGCACATTGGACAAAATTCTGACGAGCAAGTATCTTGGTTTTCCCATCATGTTTCTGATGCTTGGGATAGTTTTCTGGATTACGATTGAAGGGGCAAATATTCCATCTGGATTATTGGCTAATCTTTTGGTTGATACTTTTCACCCTATGCTAAAAAACTTCACAAGCTCATTTATGCCCTGGTGGTTAAGCGGTGTTTTGATTGATGGGGCATATCTTGCGATGGCTTGGGTAATTAGTGTAATGCTTCCGCCAATGGCAATATTTTTTCCTGTTTATACATTGCTTGAAGATTTTGGTTATTTGCCTCGTGTAGCATTCAATATGGACCCTTTATATAAAAAAGTTGGTGCTCACGGAAAACAAGCTCTTACTATGGCAATGGGATTTGGCTGCAATGCTGCAGGTGTTGTAGCAACTAGAGTGATCGATTCTCCGCGTGAGAGAATAATTGCAATCATCACGAACAATTTTTCATTGTGCAATGGAAGATGGCCTACTCAAATTCTGATTTCAACTATTTTTATTGGCGGAATGGCGCCGGCTTATTTAGCTGGATTAGTATCTGCCGCAGCAGTGGTTTTTATTGCGGTGCTCGGAATAGCGTTCAGCTTAATTGTATCTTGGGGGTTATCAAAAACGGTTTTGAGGGGTGAAGCATCTGCATTTAGTTTAGAACTTCCGCCTTACAGACCGCCAAGAATTTTGCGGACACTCTACACTTCATTGATTGACAGAACAATTTTTGTCCTATGGCGTGCAATCATTTTTGCAATTCCTGCCGGAATGTTAATATGGCTTGTAGCTAATATTACCATTGATGAGATATCGATTGCAAATCACTTCATAACTTGGTCGAATCCTTTTGCTTTTATTTTAGGGTTGAATGGTGTGATTTTACTGGCATACATCATTGCAATTCCGGCAAATGAAATAGTTATACCAACGGTGCTCATGTTGACTGTAACAAATCTTGGATTAGCGGGTGTTGGTGCAGGCAGCGGAGTCATGTTCGAACTTAGTTCGGTGGCAGATACAGCCTCCATCTTGCATGCTGGCGGATGGACTTTACTTACTGGTATTAATCTTATGCTTTTTAGTCTGCTGCATAATCCTTGTTCAACAACTATTTACACCATTTACAAAGAAACCAAAAGTGTTAAGTGGACAGTAATTTCTACTTTGCTTCCTATTGCAATGGGCATTACAATTACTTTTTTTGTAACACAGATTTGGCGTCTAGTTAAAGGTTGAACCGCTATAGGAATTAAAAACCCGCTTCTTATTAAAGCGGGTTTATAATAAATAAATCTGAAAAAAAAACTTTTAAGTAGTTAAATGAACGGCTTCAGCTTCCTTTAATTCCTTCTTCAAATTATTTATAAATTCAGCAGCGTTTAAGGCAGCGATTGTTCCATCGGCTACAGCAGTCGTTACCTGTCTGTATTTTTTCTGAATTGAATCTCCAGCAGCATAAACACCGGTTAAGTTTGTGTTCATATTTTTATCTACGACTATTTCCTGCCATTCATTTAGCTCGACTATTCCTTCGAGTTGTTCAGTGTTAGGTACGTAACCGATAAAAATAAACACACCATCAATTTTCAATTCAGTTATTTCTTTGGTGGATTGATGCTGAATCTTAACAGATTCTAATTTTTCATCACCCATGAACTCAATGATTTTTGATTCCATTATGAAATCAATTTTTTCATTCTTCTTGGCTTCTTCAACGTAATGTTCAAATGCTTGGAAATTATCGAACTGATGAACAATAGTTACTTTGGATGCGTACTTAGTAAGTGATACAGCTTC
>JBGSOQ010000438.1:0-5501 GCA_041739035.1 Ignavibacteriaceae bacterium
CGAACCATTCCTTCTCTCACAGAACAGTAGATTTCTCTTTTTCTCAACTCCTCAAGAATATGATTTGATGTATCATGTTTAAAGCTAATTATGCCCGATAAATTTTCTTTTTCGCAATTCTCAAGTATTGGATGAATACCAATTTCCAATAATCGCTTTGTGAAGTGAGTGGAGTTCTCAATAATTCTTTTCTCTACATTTTTATAACCAAAATCCGCAAATAATTTGAGAGAAGGCAGCAACCCAAAAACACCGAGTGCATTTATTGTTCCGCCTTGAAATACATTTGCATCACTTCTAAGTTTCAATTTGTAATCAAGAATATTCCATGCATCTTCAACCGATAACCAACCGACATATTTTGGTTCTAATTGATGTTGAAGTTTTTCAGAAGCATAGACAAAAGCGAGTCCTTGCATTCCCAGCAGCCACTTTGCAGTTCCGCACGAAATAAAATCAATTTTGCATTTCTCAACATCAAGAGTGAAAGCTCCGAGACCTTGAATTGCATCAACACTAAAAATAATTCCTTTTTCTCGGCAGGTATTTCCAATTTTTTCAAGATCAACTCTATAGCCTGTTAAAAATTGAACGAAACTGATTGAAATTAACCTGGTGTTAGGTTTGATAGCATTTATCACATCATCAGCAGAGACAATTCCGTTCTTTGATCTGACAAATTCAACTTCAATTCCTTCTTTTTCAAGATTCAGGAAGGGGTAGACATTTGCCGGAAATTCAAGATCATTCAATAAAATCGAATCGCCTTTTTGCCATTTGATTCCTTGAGCAAGAATGTTCAATCCGTTTGAAGTGTTATCAACAAAAGCTATTCTGTCTGCTGTGCAATTCAGCATTTGGCACAGATGATTTTTTACTTCACCGGCCACCTTTACCAATTCAGGAAAATTATCTATATCAGTTTCGCTTCTCTGAAGCAGATAGTCATTGACAATACTCAGAACATTTTTTGAAAATGGTCCGGTTGCTGCATGATTAAAATAAATTTTTCCTTTTTTAAGGTGAGGAAATAATTCTCTAACTTCATCAAGTGTCATTGTTTGTCCGTTAAAAAATAAAGAATATGATTAATTGAAAGATAAAGAAACAGAAGAAATAACTATTACTGGAAATCCCACGGCTGCCTTAAATAATTATCAAGCAGGAAAAAGGTTGCTCTATTTATCCGAATCCTATTGATTATAATTATCTCTGAATACAATCCCTCGCTTATTTAATTACTCTCTCCTCCTTTTAAAAGAAAAATCTTCTTAGTGGTAGAAAGAACGAGTTACTAAGGTTAGAAATTTCAGATCTCCAATAAGTATTTGGATAAATATTTTCCTCAGTCCTTAGTAAAAACAATAACCTAGTGAAAAAAAAATCTCACCTTCTCTCTTTTAGATATAGTTTGCATCACAACTTTAAAATTAAACCAATCTGAAATTTATTTGGACAGATATGGAAAATCGTTAAGTGAGCGCTCAATTTCTTTTTTGATATTCATGTGAATAATAGCTACTTTTTCATCAAAAATCACGTTTTTTTTTGCAATCCCCACTTCGTTAAAAAACTTAGGGTAAAAATGGCAACAAAACAACTTCCTAAAATCAAATCACAAAAAAAGTATGAACTAAAACCAGAAGATCTTAGATGGCAATGTAACCCAAATATTTTTGAATTTGATTCAACTGAATCATTAACACCAATTGAAGGAATTCTTGGTCAGGAAAGAGCTTTAAAGGCACTTAGACTCGGTGTTGATTTACATAGTCCCGGATATAACATCTATATTGCAGGCTTATCGGGAACCGGTAAAATGACTACAGTTAAGCAAATGCTCGAATCGATAAGTTCAAATGTGGCAAAACTTAATGATTTTGTTTACGTCAATAACTTTAAAGATTCAGACAGACCTATTCTCTTAACTTTTGAGGTTGGTAAGGCAAAGGTTTTTAGAGATGATTTGGCATCATCAATTGGATTGCTTCAGCGACAAATCCCGCAGGCGCTTGAAAGCAAATCTTACGTATCGAGAAAGCAACTAATAATTTCAGATTACCATGAAAAAGAGCAATCTCTTCTTAATTCTTTTAATGAACGACTTAAAAAGGAAAATTTTACACTAGGACAAATCAAAGTCGGGGAAGGTGTAAGACCGGAAATATTTCCACTAATTGATAATCAACCGGTTCCGGTTTATCAGCTCGAAGAATTAATTCAGCAAAACAAAGTAACTAAGGAAGATGCTCAGGACATATTGAAAAAATATGGCAGCAAGCAAGAAGATCTTCAAATTGTTTTTAAGAAAGGATTAAAGCTTAGTCAGGATTTTCAAAAAAAATTAGAAAACCTTGAAAAGGAATTTAGTGCTAACTTAATTAAGGGAGTAATCGGAAATCTCAAAGAAAAATACTCTTCTTCGAATATTCTCGAATATTTAGATCAGGTAGAAGCAAACATTCAGGAAAACTTACAATTATTTAAAGGTGTAAAACCTGAAGGACAAACGACACCGGAAGGCTTTGTTATCGATTATTTTAAAGAGTATGAAGTAAATATTATTCTTGACAATAGCGAAACAGTTGGCTGCCCGGTAATAATTGAAACATCACCAACATACATAAATCTATTTGGGAATATTGAAAAATCCTCTGACGGAAGAGGCGGCTATTACACGGATTTTACAAGAATTAAAGCCGGATCAATTCTTAGAGCAAGCGGCGGCTATTTGGTTTTAAATGTCACTCACTTGTTTGAAGAAACCGGAGTTTGGCGTAACCTAAAGCGAGTTCTGACATACCGCAAGTTAGAAGTACAAGATAATCTGAATTACTTTCAACTAGTGCCTACGAGCTTAAAACCAGATCCAATTGATATAGATATAAAAGTCATTCTTGTTGGCAGTCAGAATATTTATTCATTTCTTTCACAACATGAGTACGACTTTAAAAAAATATTCAAAGTGAAGGCAGATTTTGATTATGAAATAAAAAGATCCGATAAAGTAATAACTGAGTACGCAAGGGTAATCAAAAAATTAATCAAAGAAGAAAATCTCTGCGAATTTGATAGAAGTGCACTAAGTGAATTAATTGAACTAAGCGCAAGGTTTGCGGGACATAAAAGCAAATTAACAACACGCTTTTCAAAAATTGCTGACTTAGCCCGCGAAGCTAATTTTTGGGCTTTAGATGATGGCTTCAACGTTGTAAGTGCCGCACATGTAACTAAAGCTTACGCACTTGGATTAGAAAGACACGGAATGCTTGAAACAAAAATCACTGAAATGATTGAAGAAGAAATGGTTCTTCTCGATACCGATGGTGAAAAAGTGGGGCAAATAAACGGATTGGCAATTTACGGCGCTGATTTTTATTCGTTTGCTAGACCAACAAGAATTACAGCAACAGTTTCGTTAGGCAGCGGCAGCATAATTAATGTTGAACGTGAAGCTGGTATGAGCGGAAGACATTACAATAAAGGTGTTTTAATAATTTCAGGTTACTTCAAAGAAACTTTCGGTCAAGATCTTCCTTTATCATTTAATGCAAATCTTGTGTTCGAACAATCATACGGTACTGTTGATGGCGACAGTGCATCTTGTGCCGAAATATTTGCTCTGCTCTCTACTCTTTCGGGTTTGCCGATTAAACAATCAATAGCAGTTACAGGATCACTTAATCAAAAAGGTGATGTGCAGCCAATCGGCGGTGTGAACGAAAAAATAGAAGGATTTTATGACGTTTGTAAAGCACGAGGAATAACCGGAAATCAGGGTGTGATCATACCAGTACAAAATGTTCAAGAATTAATGCTGCGTGAAGATGTGATAGACGCAGTTGCTAAAGGTAAGTTTCACATCTATGCGATCAAACGTGTTGAGGAAGGTATTGAGCTTTTAACCGGAAAAGCCGCAGGAAAGAAAACTCCTAAGGGATATGAACCCGGAACCGTATTCGACCTGGTGGAGAAAAAAATAAAAGATCTTTACGCCAAGTCTAAAACTGTAAAACCTTCAAATGAACTTAAGCCCGTAAAAAAAAGAGAAAAGAAAAAAGATGAACAAAAAATTCGTCGAAACATTCGCTAAAACAAAAACACTTTGCACACTGGGACCAAGCACGCAATCAGCTGACTGCATTAAGAAATTAATGTTGGCTGGAATGGATGGCGCAAGGTTAAACTTTTCTCACGGTAATTATGTTTTTTTTGAAAAAGTTTTTGGTGAAATTCATAAAGCTTGCACCGAAGAAGAAACTCCTCTTGCTATCCTAATTGACCTTCAAGGACCTAAAATAAGAATTGGTGAATTAACTAAACCTGAAATTGTACTTTTTGATAATGAATTAATTGAAATAACTATCGAAGATATAGTTGGAAATGAAAAAACAATTTCCACTTCTTACAAATCCTTACCGCGGGATGCTGAGCTAGGAAATATGATCTTGATCGATGATGGCTTAATTAAACTTAAGGTAATAGAAAAGAAAAAAACTTCAGTTGTTTGTTCAGTTCAAATAGGAGGAATCCTAAAACCCAAAAAGGGAATGAATCTTCCCGGAATGAAATTATCTACCGATTCATTCACGGGAAAAGATCGCAATGACATTCTTTTTGCAATGAAATATAGAGTGGATTTTATAGCCCTATCTTTTGTTAGAAGCGCGAACGATGTTTTAAAATTGAGAGAGTGGCTTAAAAGTCAAAATTATGTTCGTCCAATTATTGCAAAGATCGAAAAGAAGGAGGCGATAGATGATTTCGATCAAATTCTTGAGGTCGCAGATGGAATAATGATTGCTCGAGGTGACCTGGGGGTCGAACTGCCTGCACAAGATGTACCTGTTCTTCAAAAAGAAATAATAAAAAAATGCAACTCGGTTGGCAAAATAGTAATTACAGCCACTCAAATGCTGGAATCAATGATCCATAATCCTGTTCCTACACGTGCCGAAGCTTCCGATGTTGCAAATGCTGTTTGGGATGGAACAGATGTGGTTATGTTAAGCGGTGAAACCTCTATAGGAAAATACCCGGTTGAAACTGTAAAAATTATGAATGATATTATAAGAAATGCAGAAGATAAGATTTACAATTATCATGAATATGTTTTCGACGTACCAAAAAATATGGAAGATAATCTTTTTGATTCAGTTGGTCGGGCGATGAAAAACATAGGTGATCAAATAAATGCCAAGGCTATTGTTGCATTTACAATTGAGGGAAGAACTGCACGCAATCTTTCAAAGTTCAGACCCCAAGCCAGAATAATTTCTTTCACAAATAAATTTGAAACAATGAACAACCTTTGCCTTTATTGGGGAGTGACATCAGTATTTTCTGAAAAGATTGATAAGGAACACATGGCAATTGAAGAAGCAAAAAAAAGAATTTTAGAATCGGGTCATTTAACTAGCGGCGATCTTGTAATATTTACTGCCGGCGCACCTTACTCAGAAAAAAGTCGTGCTAACTGGATGAGGTTTGAAATAATTTAA
>JBGSOQ010000456.1:0-2852 GCA_041739035.1 Ignavibacteriaceae bacterium
AATCTCATGTCTGAGGACAATTTGCTTATGGTTGTTCTCAGCATTGGAATAGAAGTTAACAGTTCGGACATAATTTTACTCCTCGTGAATAAATAAAATTAAATTATCTTAATACGAAATTACACAAGTCCGGCATTTTTCGCCTACGTTAAATTATTTATTTCGTGTTTAATTTGACAAGAGCCTTTAATTTCTTCAAATTGCACCGGAGTTTTTAGCAACCTTTGAAAGCTTATTGTTTATAAGATGGCCATGAAAGTTTTTTTAATTTTTGTTCTTTTCTTTGCCCATTTTGTGCTTGCACAGGACAGTCTGCTGTTTGTAATTAGAGTGGACGATATTCAATCCAGGAACATAACCATTGTTCCGAGAAGCATAAAATATTTTGAACAAGCTGTCGAACAAAGAGGTGGAAAAATAACATGGGCTGTAATTCCCCACAGGCTAATTGAAACGCAAAATCAAGATGGCGTGCTGGCAAAAGAATTGCGAGAATCTATTCTGAACGGACACGAAGTTGCAATGCATGGATATAATCACATTTGTCAGTCTTGTAATCAATCAAGTCATGAAATGTTTTGCACAACAAACAATTTACATTTTGCCTATACTCAGCAGTTTCAATTGGTTACTGATGGACTGAACATTCTATACGATTCACTTAATATTATTCCCAAAACGTTCATTCCGCCGGGCCATCAAGCAGATACGGTTACTTATCAAACTTTAGTTGACAAAGGGTTCGATTGGCTCTCCTCTACCGGCGTAACCAAAAATTTTATTTTTAAAACTCTTTATAACCTGCAACAAAATAATGAATATACATGGCAGTTAACTGCTTCGCAATACAACACGAAATTAAGTGCGGCTTTACAAGAAATTAAATCTGTGGGTCCAGCCAATGGTTATTATTGTCTTCTTCTTCACGATTATTTTATACGACAGGGGTATGAAAACGGAATTGTTATTACTTGGATTAGCGAGCTCTTAGATTCGCTTAACAATTTTTATGGAGGCAAAATTACGTATGTAACCATTAACGAGGCCGCTAATATTTTTCACCAACAGACCACTACACACATTTCTGATGTTAATTTGACTTCAGCTGATTTCGTATTATACCAAAACTACCCCAATCCATTTAATCCCAGCACAAAAATTAGTTGGCAGACTCAAGCTAATGGTTGGCAGACATTGAAGATTTATGATGTTTTGGGTAAGGAAATTGCAACGTTGGTTGATGAATATAAATCCTCTGGAACTTATACCGTAGAATTTAATTCATCAACCGAAACTAGAGGTCTGGTATCGGGCATATATTATTACCGATTGCAAGTTGGCGATTTCACACAAACAAAAAAGTTAATTCTACTTAGATAAATAAAATGTTAGTCATGATGTTCCGCTGGGGGAATGTTTTCCGCACCCTCAATCTTGCCAATTAGCGTTTCAGGATGGTGTATTAACATCGGCAAGCAGTGTGAACAAATATAAGTGGGTTTACCTGAATAGCTTAAATTAACTAATGGTATTTCATTCTCCGAGCGGCTGCAGTTTAAACAATTGTGAGCCGCTGTTTTTTCATTCATGTTATTTCCTTCTGATTTTGATCGAACAATTTTTACTAAACTTAAAGAATTTGAATATTACTCATTTAGAAATTCATTAAAGGTGAGATTTTACTCTTAATGTCTCCTTCTCTGAAATTTAAAATTATAAAGGGCGAAAATGTTTCGCCCTTTGAACAACTAAGTTAAAATAGGGATTTAATCCTCTTTCTTAATTTCGCCGCCATGATCACCGACAAGCATCCATTTACCGGCTTTTTTCATTAAGATGTCTGTCCAACGCCCCTTTTCAGTATTCGGTTTGCCATCAGCACCTTCCGTAACCTGTGTGTAATAGTAATGCACATAAGCAAAGTCTCCATTGACCCAAACCCTTGCAGGTGTGATGGTGTAGTATTTTACTTTACCTTTCGCTGTCCAGTAAGACAAAGATTTTTGCGCGTCTGCTTTAGTGCTGGGCGCTTCATTGTCATAGGACCAACCGTAGTAAGTATCATCAAAAGTGTTAATAAAATCCATCGGATTGCTGGACATACTCACTGCCCAGTAAGCATCAACTGCAGTCCAAACTTCTTTTTGTGCATCAGACCACTGCTGTGCTGAAGAGTTTGAAACAAAAAAGAAAAGAAAAAAAAGTGCAAAAAAACTACCAATTAGTTTTGTCATGAAAGCCTCCCTAGGAAATTTTTTTAAGATTAGAATTATTTACGTATTAAAATGAGAAAAGATAGAATGCCAATCAAATAGGAACATGTCTGTTGTGCGCCAAAACACATGTCTAAAATTTCAGTGTGTCCTATTAAAAAATTTTAGAAATGATTCAAAAATCAAAACGAGTTTCATTCCATTTTACCCTAATTCATGATATGATAAGCCCCTTCAAAGTAATTTAAGTATTGTTCCCCACTTTGCCGGAATGCTAATTCTTATCTTTGACTTACTGCTTTCAAATATAGCGTTCTCATTCAACAGATCTTTCCATCTCGTATTTGCCGGAACTTTTATTTCACTCACCTGTATTTTATTGTTGTTATTGAGTATGACAATAATTTTCTCGTTATCGTAATTGCGCAAAAAGGCAAACAGTTCATTTTTATCATCAACTAAAATTGTTTCAAAATCTCCGAGTTGAAGTGCGGGGTTCTCATTTCTTATTTGTATAAGTTTTTTATAATGCTCAAACAGATCATTATTTACTCCAACTTCATCGGGTCTATTTCTTTTAGTTTGATCTGGCAAATAAATTTCATCATCATATTTTAAATCATTCCAAACCATTGGTTT
>JBGSOQ010000457.1:0-10103 GCA_041739035.1 Ignavibacteriaceae bacterium
GAACCAATGGTATGGGAACAAGTTGCACCGGGTATGAGAAGAAAGTTTATGGGCTTTAATGATGAAATTATGATGGTAAAAGTTCAATTTGATAAAGGCGGAATTGGTGCCAGACATGCACACAGACATAGTCAATCTACGTATGTTGTGAGTGGAGTGTTCGAAGTAAAAGTTGGAGATAAAACTGAAGTTCTAAAAGGCGGAGATGGTTTTTATATTCCTCCAAATATTGAACACGGTGCTGTATGTCTTGAAGCAGGAATTTTAATTGATGTATTTAGTCCTGTAAGAGAAGATTTTCTTGCAGGTATGTCCGGTTCCACAAAATAATTTTATTTATAAGATAAGTTGGAGAGCAAGTGAAAAAAATTAAAGGATTACGCTGGTGGATAATCGGTCTGATTGCTCTGGCGACTCTTATAAACTACATTGATAGAAGTACACTTTCCTTAATGTGGCCCAGCATATCTAAAGATTTAGGTATGGATAAAAATGATTACGCTTTTATTCTCAATGTTTTTATGGTTGCTTATGCTATCGGACAATTGGTTTCCGGGAAAGTTTTTGATAAAGTTGGAACAAGGCTTGGATATGTTATAGCAATAGGAGTTTGGGCAATATCATCATTTATGCATTCATTTGCCCGCGGAATTCTTTCATTTAGTTTTTTAAGAGCCACACTCGGACTAGGTGAAGCAGGAAACTGGCCCGGCGCGGTTAAGTCTAATGCAGAATGGTTTCCAATAAAAGAAAGGGCCGTTGCACAAGGAATTTTTAATGCGGGTGCTTCAATCGGTTCTGTAATTGCCCCGCCGCTTATAGCCACTCTTTGGGCAGCATTTGGATGGCAAACCACTTTTATGATAGTTGGTTCATTTGGGATAATCTGGTTAATTCCCTGGTTAATAATCAACAAAAAAATACCTGCCGAACATCCATGGCTTTCGGAGGAAGAAAGAGAGCACATTCTTTCAGGTCAAAGCGAACAAGACAGAAGAAATGTAAAGGGAAAAGGATTAAGCATCAAGCAAATTCTATCTTATAAAGAATCTTGGGCGGTATTGGTTGCAAGGTTTTTTCTTGAACCCATCTGGTGGTTATTTGTCGGATGGATGCCAATTTATCTTGCAGAAGTTTACGGATTTAATGTTAAGGAGATTGGCTTTTTTGCCTGGGTTCCGTACGTCGGTGCAGCAATTGGAAGTATTTCCGGAGGTTACTATGCCGGGAAATTGATGAATAAAGGAATAAAACTAAATAAGGCAAGAAAAACTGCGATTGTTATTGGTGGAATAATAATGTTTTTAGGATTAGTTGCAACTATACTTTTTGCAGATACACCGCTAAAATTTGTTTTAATCGTTGCCTTCGTGTTATTCGGATTTCAGTTTGCAATCGGTAATATCCAGACTATTCCAAGTGATTTGTTCAGCGGAAAATCTGTTGGAACATTAGCAGGATTTGGTGGATCTGTTGGAGTTTTTGCGGTTATAGTTATGAATTTTCTGGTTCCAGTTATTTCCAAATTTTCTTACATCCCAATCTTTATCATGATTGCTATTTTTGTTCCGCTCGGTGTTTTTGCCGTTTTTTTCTTTGCTAAAAATATCGGTCCCGTGGAGAAATAAAATCAGTCACACTATGTACCTCATAGTAAAAATCGCGCTCTATTTCAGATCCCTTTCAAGAGCGCGATTTATTTTTTAAAGGAAAATAAACATGATTTCATTAAGTAAAATTCTTACACAGGTGATTCTTATTATAATTCTTTTTTTAAGTAAAAGTGTATCGTCACAGGATTATGCTTCACTTCAAAAGAAAATTCCAAGAAACCGATTAGTAACCGATAAAGAATTAATTTCACTCATCAACTTGCCAAATAAATTTTCACAACCGTTTCTTAATGCACTTGAGAAGCAGGATACTTCAGCCGCCTTAAAATATTTTGCAGAATACTTAAAAATTAGAAAATCACCCGCTTACTTTTTTAACTATAGCGATGTTGAAAAAGGGATTACGGAATTCACACAATTATATCCGGACCAGTATAGTAAAATTGTTGAAAGAGCTGACGTGTTTATTAAAACTTACGGGACTGACATTGATTGGCGTCAGCCTGGTACCGATTTACTTGGTAGAAAGCACACACCTAATACAATTCGTTATCTTGCCAGACAAGAGTTGGCACCTACAATTGCGTTAAGTTATTTCTTAACCAATCATAGAAAATTGTACTTGGAATTTCTGACAAATGAAATAAAAGATTTTGTTACAGATTTTGAAAATGGAAAAGTTGAAATTGGGAGGAATGATGTCTTTGAAAGATTTTATGCCGGGCATCGAACAAGAAATTGGCTGTTTATGCATCAAGTCTTACTGGATTCGGATGAATATGATTGGAAAGATCAGATTTTAATGTTAAAAATATTCATTCTTCATGGCGCTCGATTGTATGATGATTGCAAAGATTTTAATTGGGGTAATCATCAATTGCATGGTCTTGCCGGTTTATACGAAATGTCAATTATGTTTCCTGAAATTTTAGTAATGAATTACTGGAACGCTGAAGCAAAACGAGTAATACTTGAACATATTGAAAAAGAAATTAAGCCAGATGGTTTTCAATTCGAAAGGGCTTCTCATTATTTCAAGCTGGATATAATAAATTACTTTCGGATTTATCAAATATCAAAAATTAATAACGTTGAGCTGCCGCCTATTTTTTTGAATCGTTTTCGGGAAATGTTTGAAGCAATTACAAAGTTAGTAATGCCCAATAAACGATTACCGGTTTTACAGGATGCACAAGATAGCTACCAGCAACAGTCGATTGAGACGATTGCCACTGATAAAGAAATTTCATCCAACGATACCGCAGAATTAAGAGACCCGGGAGAATCAAAATTTATGAGTTTGGGAACTCTATTGTTTAGCTCTCCCGTATTTAAGTTTTTTGGAGAGGAAACGTTTCCTTCAGATTTTTATTGGTTCTTTTCAAATCACGCTCTATCTGAGTATGAAAATATTTCCGTGGAACGTCCTTTGCTTGGCTCAGTTGCTCTGGATTCATCTAACTATTACGTGATGAGGACCGGTTGGGATAAGAATGATTTATATATGGTGGTTGACGGCGGGCTTGCAAAATATAAACCGGATCATACACATGGTGGAATTTTAGGTATGGCTGCTTACGCTTTTGGCGAAGAAATTCTTCCCACTTATAGAGTGAAATACAGCGATCCATCATATAGAACTATGAAGAACTCATTAGTTAAAAATGTTGCAATTGCAGATAATTACCTTCAAGGTCAAGATTGGATAAGCAATACGGCGCGAACAGGTTTTGGTATTTGGGGCAAATTACCGCAGCCGGAAGTTGATGAATGGCTTGTAGGAAATAATTATGATTTCTTTTCGGGTTCTCATAACGGATTCAAATCTTTCGGTGTTGATTATGGAAGATCAATTTTATTCTTCAAACCTTATTGTTGGTTGGTAATTGATAAATTTTCATCAGATCAAATTCATTCTTATAAGCAGATATGGCAAGGAAATTATTCTATTGATACCCAAAACAATCGTGCAACGTCCATAGGTAAAACTGCAAAATTAGATATCCTTCAAGCAGATCCCTCAGAAATGACACTGACAAACAAGCAGAATTTCTGGACGAATTCTGTGCAATTTGAAAAAAATGGTGTAAAGAATTATTCTTTTCTTACAATACTGTATCCTCAAAAAACCGAATCTCCCAGTGATCCGGATATAAGATTATTCGAAAGGGATAATTACAAGCAGGTTCAATTTACTTCAGACAGCTTGAAGTTTATAGCCTATCTCAACAATCAGCTAAAATTAAAACTTGATGAATTTGAAACTGATGCAGCATTAGTTGCATCGACTTATGTTAATGAGACATTAAGAACTATTTTGATCAAAGATGGAACCTACTTTGCATCTAATGTAATTAGAATTAGCTCACATGATAAAATCAGTGTTGAGGTTGAGGTAGGAGAAAATAATCAAATAAAAATATCAACTTTAGATAAAAGGCCACATGAGTTATTACTCAATGATAAGCAAATTAAAATCAATTGAGAATTGATTTTATAAAAATAAAATTTTTATTACCACTCATTATTTTTCTTATGGGGAACCGTTCATTTACACTTTTAATTCAATATTATTTGACTATGTGACAGCTGATTTTAATGGTCAGCAGAGAATTGGCCTAAAAGATATTGGAGCCGATGAGTATTTAAACGAACTTATTATAAAAAAATTATTAACAGCCAAAGATGTATGTCCATTTGTGGAAGAAATACTAACTTCAATTAAAGGCTCTAATATTTTTAATATTTCTAATATTCATCCTGAAGATTTTATTAAAGCAATATTTCCATTTAATGCTTTCTCTAAGTTAAAATGATTTGTTTGAATTCATTTTTGTAAACAGTATCTGAATGTTGAAAACTTCAATTGCCTCTTCAGTTAGAACTAGAATAAATTCAAATTTGAAAAATACCGTCTTAATAAAATGGGGTAAAACTTTACTTTTTAAGACTTCAGCACGGTTACAGTCAATCATCATTTTATAATAACTATAATATTGACACTGATTTCCAATTTAATTATGTTATAGGTAGAAAAGTACCAGATATAATTTTATTGATAACAAAAGTACCAATTTTTGTTTTTGTAGATTAATTAAATTCTAACTTAATAAAGGAGGTCTTATGAAATCCAAATTACTTTTTCTGCTCTCCATTGGATTCTTTCTAACCACATTCTCATTTGCTCAAAGCGAATTACTGATAACTGAAATTCAGTTTGATGTACCCAGTGCAGGTGGTGATGCAAACGGTGATGGAACGCGAAGTTCCCGATGGGATGAGTTCGTAGAGTTGTACAACAGCGGTACTCAGTCTATTGATCTCTCGGCTTACCAGCTGATTGAAAGAGAGGGTGTTCCTTTTTTTACTTTCCCTCTTAATACTACTATTGCACCTGGACAGTTTGCAGTTGTTTTCGGCGGAGGCATTATTGATTCTTTTACAAACATTCCAGCTGGCACTTTGTTATTTTCTGTTGAATTGGTTGATCCAAATTCGGGATTCAGTAATGGATTGGGGAAATCTAATTTATCGAATACCAGTGACAGAGTAATGCTGGTAAATCCTTTGCTAGCAGATACTCTTGATGAAATTTATTGGGGTGGGCCAGATGTATCCCCGGGTGCTCAGCCAATTGCTCCATTTACTTCGCATGCTGTTTATATGGCACCACCAAACACACTTTCTGGGGACACAATTTTCGGAGCTATTGGTCAATCTATTACTCGTGATGTCAATGGAACTAAATGGGATAAGCATACTTTAGTTGTAAGCGACCCAGTAAAATTGTTCTCTCCTGGTGCTAATGCTAAGGAAGTAAAAATAAAAGCAAATATTGAAATAACAGAAATCATGTTTGATGTTCCCGCGAATCTTCCTGGCGATGCAAATGGTGATGGTGTAAGGGGTTTGAGATCTGATGAGTTTGTCGAAATCTATAACAGAGGACCAATAGATGGAGACTTAACTGGGTTCCAAATTTTGGATAGAGAGGGCATAGTACTTTATACATTTCCGGATAGTACAACTCTTTCTATAGGTCAATTTGCAGTTGTTTTTGGTGCTGTTGGTTCGGCAGGGTTCAGCGGAATAACTCCAGAGGCAAAAGTATTTGCGGTTCAACTATCCGATAGTGATGTTGGATTTGATAATGGCAGCGGTAAGACGAATTTTTCGAATTCAGGTGACGCAGTTTTACTTGTAAACTCACTTGAGGCAGACACTTTGGCAGAAGTTTATTGGGGTACGACTTTACCTCGTAGTTCTAAGGCAATATATCTAGATGCCCCCAATACGATTTCCGGTACAGCAATTAGCGGTGCTATACGCCAATCCGTAACTCATAAGCTAGATAGCGATTTATGGGATATTCACACTATTGTGAGCGAAGATACTACAAGCTTATTTTCCCCCGGATTAGATGCACCTAAATCTCCTTACGTGAACGCTGGTGATTTGATAATTACGGAAATCATGTTTGATCCGCCACCAGCTCCATTAGGTGATGCTAACGGAGATGGTACAAGAGATGCTAGAAGTGATGAATTTATTGAAATCTATAATCGTGGAAATGCCGCAATTGATATCAGTGGTTACCAAATATTGGAAACTAATGGAATATCATTATTTACATTTCCCAGTGGAGCTTCGATAAATGCCGGTCAGTTTGCAGTAGTATTTGGAAATATCCGTCCTCCGGGATTAGGAGTTGGTTTACCTCAGGATGCTGTTTATTTCTCTGTTTCGAATGATACTGCTGATGTCGGTTTTGATAATGGTATAGGGAAATCTAACCTGTCTCAAGCAGCCGATGCTGTGATTCTGTACAACCCTGCCGCGTCCGATACAATTGTTGAAATCTTTTGGGGTGGTACTGTAGCTAGAACCAGTAAGTCTATTTATTTAGGATTTCCTAACACTTTGAGCGGTTTAACTATTTCCGGTTCAATCGACCAATCAGTTACAAGATTAGTTAGCGCAAGTAAATGGGACATTCATACTTACGTAACTAAAGATACTAATAGTTTATTCTCGCCTGGTAAGGATGCACCAGTTGTTTCAGGAATCGAACGAGAAGAAAGTATCCCGCGATCTTACCAATTGTCGCAAAATTATCCGAATCCATTCAATCCCGAGACTGTTATTTCATTTTCTATCCCGAGAGAAGAAATGGTTTC
The DNA here is from genome assembly GCA_041739035.1 of Ignavibacteriaceae bacterium. Taxonomy (GTDB): domain Bacteria; phylum Bacteroidota; class Ignavibacteria; order Ignavibacteriales; family Ignavibacteriaceae; genus XYD12-FULL-36-8. The sequence continues at coordinate 6,791 of JBGSOQ010000457.1, forward strand.
GTTAAAAATTTATGATATGCTCGGAAGCGAAGTCGCAACTCTAGTCAATCGAGAATTACCTGCAGGTAACTATAAATTTAATTGGAGTGCCTCTTCCTTAGCCTCAGGCATGTATATTTATAGGCTGACAACTTCTGGTTATTCAAATGTTAAAAAGATGATGTTGCTTAAATAGTCTGAGTAATTATCATGTAAGTAACAAATGGAGAATACATGGATTCATTAAAAAACTCCAAAGTTATCATCTGTATTTTATACCTTCTTATTGGTTCCGGTATTTTATATGCCGGAACCACGGGGAAAATTGTTGGGAAAGTTGTAGATAAGAAAACAGATGCTCCGTTACCTTTGGTCAATGTATTTATTGTTGGTGAAAATAAAGGTGCAGCAACTGATGTAGATGGCAATTTTTTTATTTTGAACATTAACCCCGGGACTTATGATATCAAAGTCTCAATGATTGGGTACAGGGAAAATATAATTAAGGGGGTTGTAGTACAAACTGACTTAACCACTCAATTGGAAATTCAACTCGAAGAAGCTTCGATTGAAATCGGTGAAATTGTTGTTACCGCCAAGCAAAAAATGATCAATAAAGACGAAACTTCACGCACCTCCATTATATCTTCCGAAGTGTTTTCTGATCTTCCTGTAGCCTCATTTCAAGATGTTGTTGGACTGCAAGCAGGGTTTGTTGTTGGGGCAGACGGCTCACTCCATGCGAGAGGAGGTAGATCTGGTGAAGTTGTTTACCTTATTGATGGTGCTCCAGTCAGAGATCCGCTAGGTGGTGGTTTTAATGGTCAGGTTGATAGGTATGCTATCCAGGAACTGCAGGTGTTAACGGGTGGATTTAATGCAGAGTACGGTCAAGCTCTTTCCGGAGTTGTAAATATTGTTACTAAAGAAGGTGGATCTGAAATTAAGGGAAGAGTTGAATTTACTTCTGATCAAATCAATAAATCTCCTTATCATAACCAAAATGCTTTAGCTCAAGATCAATGGGGGATAGATCAAAATGGAAATCTGCTTGAGAGACTTGGAACAAATAATACTCTCATTAATGATATTCCATCTGCTTATGAGAAGCAGACTCTTTCGGGGACTCCCGAATTATGGCCGGACGTAAACTTTTTAGGACAATTATCAACAGTTCTCAGCGGGCCTGTTCCCTTCATTCCCGATCTAAAATTCTTTGTCACGGGCAGAATCTTAAATGCCTTGGATCAAATGCCGTGGGGCTATAACAAAGAAAGAGAATTCAATTTAAAATTAACTTATGTCTTGGGTGATGTAAAATTAAATCTTAGTTCAAACAGGTACTACAGAAATTACAAACCTTATCTGCACAGCTGGAAATATCGGCCCGAAGGTTATGAAGACAGGAAGGATTACAACTGGCGCGATAATATCAGAATTAACCATGTTTTGAGTGACCGTTCATTTTACGAAGCATCATTATCATACAACAGGCAATATTTTAATAGATACACACAAGGTAAATTTGCATTGTTTACAGATAGCGGTGAATTGCTTTCTTCCAATTATTTACGGCGGAATAATAGTAACCCGCCATTTTGGACTCAAGCCGACAATGGGATTTACATTAAAAATTATGTGAATACACTTATGCTGAAATTTGATTTCAATTCTCAAATGGGAAATCATCATTTATTCAAGACAGGAGTTGAGATTCAGCAGCACTCTTTGGACAGATTACGCTTTGAGGAACCTTACCCGGGAGGATTTCATAACTACGAAAAATATAAACTTAAACCGATCGAATATTCAATATATATTCAAGATAAAATTGAATTTAACTCTTTCATAATAAATGCCGGTATACGATATGATTTTGTGGATGCAAAAGATACTCAATGGAAATCACCAAGGGAGCCGGGAGGATATTTGGATGAAAATAATAACTGGGTTGCATCCGGAGAAGTTGCTACTCCTCCTAAAAAACAATTAAGTCCCAGATTGGGCATTTCATTCCCCATAAGTGATAAAACAATTTTTTATAGTTCTTACGGACATTTCTTCCAGATTCCGAATTATGTAGATATGTTCACTTCCCGCGACCCAAGCCAAGATCAAGCGATAATAGGAAATCCAGGAATATTACCGCAGAAGACTGTTGCATTCGAGTTTGGATTGAAACAGATGCTGACAGATGATTTTTCCCTGGACATCAGTGCATACTTCAAAGATATAACTAATCTTGTTGGCAGTACGTATTTGACTGTATTTCCATTCGAGTATACAATATTTGATAACTCAAATTACGGTGGAGTGCAAGGATTCGAAATCACTTTAAGTAAAAGATTAAGCAGCTATTGGTTTGCTAATATAAATTATACGTATTCGGTAGCAAAGGGAAATGAATCCGATCCCAGAGAGGGTTATAACGATTACCGACGAGGTTCTGCAATTTTAAGACCCAAAAGAGTATTCTTTCTAGATTTTGATCGAACACACGTATTTTACAGCACCTTAGGTTTGGAATTTCCAAAAGATTTTGGACCAACAATTTTAGGAATTAACTTTTTCGAAAATATTAATTTGAATCTGATACTCCGTTTTGAAAGCGGATTACCCTATACACCAACAAAGCCGGATGAAACTGATGTTCTTAGGATAGAAAAAAATTCAGGCAGAATGCCGGATACAAAAAGAGTTGATTTTCGTCTTTCAAAGAATTTTGAAGTTTCAGGATTAAGACTAACATTTTTTGGAATTGTCAACAATTTGTTTGATTGGCTAAATGCCAGGTCCGTATGGTCTACCACCGGTGAGCCGTGGGAAGCAGGTCCATCTTATACAAGAACAGATGATAGAATGAGAGATCCGTCTGCTTTGGACATAAGACGAACTGTTCAACTTGGTATACGTTTAGATTTCTAAAAATTACGGTCGAAGATATGAAAAAACATTTAATAATATTATTTCTTTTTACTTTTCTATTCGGTGAAATTATTGCACAAACCGACGATAAAGCAGAGGAATCAGAGAAAAGTAATTTGGCCAAACCAAATACGTCCGAAGATGATGCATTTGGAATATTGGACAAAGGCGAGTTGATAAATACAGTTGGCAACCAAGGTATGATAACTGATTCATACTATCAAAATCTAATATATAATTTCAGATGGCCTAAAAGCAAAGGTGTTGCATCAATAACAAGCGATGTTAATGCAATTGACGATCTCTGCATACTCTTTGCACACAAAGGCAATGTTCTCGATGCATATACACGGTATCGAGCAGAGGATTGGATGGCTCCTCCCGGTGCAAGAGGCAAATATCATGCTGA
>JBGSOQ010000027.1:0-6973 GCA_041739035.1 Ignavibacteriaceae bacterium
TTTAGCCGGAAGTGCGATCAATGCTCAATCAGCAGTGCCATATGATTGGGTGATAATTGGTATTTCGCTCTGTGTTTTTGTTGGTGTACTGTTCGGAACATATCCCGCGTACAAAGCCGCAAACCTCGATCCGATAGAAGCTTTAAGGTACGAGTAAAATATTACGTGTTGATATGCCAGATTTTGCAATTAGATATGCCATCCGCCTCAGGCGGATGGCATATCTTTTGGTGTACAACAGCTCCCTAAAGAAGTAGTATTCTAAATCACATCATTCAATTTTTGTTTTTCCAAGTAATAATTTTGCTTGACAATTATAGACCCAATTATCATTTTACTGTAGGTTCTTTTAGAACTTTTTCACCTTGCGAGGAAGTTTCTTTTACGGAGACTTTCTAACAACCTTAAGATACATTGATTTAATTCCCCACAAGGCGTGATAACAAAATTATTCTTTAACAACGGAGAATAGAATGTTTGTAATCGCCAATATCTTCCCTTAGAATTTACATCGCATTGCTATATCCTTAGGCGAGACAAGCTTTTCTGTTAATATTTTAAAATATTTATTGCAGTACGGAACAATTGTGAAGGGCAACATGGAGTTTCCGAATATTGAAGCTATTTGTCATCCAGATACCCGCCCAAATACATACAAGAAATTTATTTCCCATAAAAACAAACAACCTCCCCACTAATCCCTCTCCTTTTTTAGGAGAGGGAAAAGGGTGAGGTGAAAACATTAAGTGTTCAGAAACCTCCGAGGTTTAAGAGCTTTTACGATGCTAAACCTCGGAGGTTCAGAAAACTAAATAACAATCATTAACATTTTGTTAGGAGGTCCGTATGCTAAAAAGAATAATAGTATTTGTGTTAACGTTTCTCGCTATGCTATTACTTTTTACAACCGCTCTATCAGCTCAAGATCAACAATTTCAAGGACAAAAAGAAATATCTCGCGACAGTTTGATAATGTACGCAAAGGCAATAGTGGACTCAGCAAGATGCCGCGTTCTCGTTACTGTTGACGAAGATGGAAAACCTCATGCAAGAGAAATGGCTCCATTCGAACCGGAACTGGATTGGACAATCTGGCTCGGTACTTCTACAACAAGCAGGAAAGTAAGACAGATTCAAAGCAATCCAAATGTAATTGTATTTTATTATGATACAAAAGGAATGAGCTATGTTGCAGTACATGGTAAAGCGAACTTGGTTAATGATCCTCAACTAAAAGAAAAATATTGGGTAGAGGGGTGGAAGCGATATTATCCTGATAGGGAAAAACAGTACATACTTATTAAAGTAATTCCCGAAAGATTGGAAATCTGCAGTTATAAATATCATATATTCTGGAATGCCGAAGGACTGCCGGCGATAGTTGAGTTGAGCGGCGCAAAATAATCTGTCTTTTTAAACCCGTAAAGTTCGAAAACTCTTGTGAGTATTAACATTGAAGGTTTTGTGCCTTAGTATCAACTGAACTGATTTAGATATGCCATCCGCCTCAGGCGGATGGCATATCTTACAACTACTCAATATAGACTTGATTTCACATCTTCGTAAATTTAGATTGGACGTTCACAAATACTAATCTTTATTTGAAATCGAGCTATAAGTTAATTTTGTGTCTTGTAACGATTGTGTTGTCGCAGACATTCATATCTGCACAGCAAAAGTATTATTCTAAGATAGTTCAAGATACTATTCTGATTAACTTTTCTAATAAGTACGAAATAAGTCAGACCAACATTGTACCTTTTACAGAAACCATCCAGCTTCGAAATAGAATCTTGACAAAAAATGATTATGACTTTGTTTATGAGCGTGCATCTTTTTCATTATCAGATTCACTGCAGTATTCCATTTTCGATACTCTGATCGTTACTTATCAAACAATCAAAATTCCTATTTCAAAGGAATATAAAAAACGAACATTATTAGTCCGGTACGATGAACAGCGGAAAGATACAATCAGAGTTCCTCAGTCAGTATTAAGCAGCTTTAGTTCCGAATCTATATTTGGTTCAAACATCGAAAAAAGCGGGACACTAGTTCGTGGTTTTACAGTTGGAACAACAAAGGATTTTACACTCAACAGCGGTTTACGTTTACAGCTTGCCGGCAGATTGTCCGATGATATTGAAATCGTTGCCGCACTTACAGATGAGAATACGCCAATTCAGCCTTCAGGAAATACTGAACGATTAGAAGAGCTTGATAAAGTATTTATTCAGGTAAAACATCAGAATGCCGTTGGAACTTTTGGTGATTATCAAATTCAAAAAAGGCAAGGTGAGTTTGGAGTAATAAATCGCAAACTGCAAGGGCTGCTAGGTGAATTTAATTATCAGGATAATTCTGCATATTTCTCAGTTGCAAGTTCTCGCGGAAAATTTGTATCCAATTCATTTAACGGATCGGATGGAGTTCAAGGTCCATACCGCTTAACAGGAATTAATGGTGAACGAGAAATCATTGCTATCGCCGGAACTGAAAAAGTTTTTCTTGATGGAATTGAAATGAAAAGAGGGGAGAATAATGATTATGTCATTGAGTACTCAAATGCTCAACTGACATTTACACCAAAACGGCTGATAACATCAGCAAGCAGAATTGTCGTGGATTATGAATACACGGACAGAAGATATTCGCGAAATTTTTTTGGTACAGGTGTTACAACTGCGTTATTTGATGGTAGAATCGGAGTTAAAGTCCAATACCTAAGAGAGGGCGATAACGAAGATTCACCAATAGATATTTCCTTTTCAGACGACGATAAAAAGGTTCTTTCCTCTGCGGGAGATGACAGGTTAAAAGCAGTTAAATCCGGCGTATCTCTTGCACCTCCAGATTCATTTGGAGTTTTGAAAGGAACATATTTGCGAATTGATACTCTAATCAATAATTCTCAATATTTTTATTATGGTTATTCGCCGGGTGATTCCCTTGCAATCTATATTGTTACATTCAGCTACATCGGCGAATTTCAAGGTGATTATGTTAGGGAAAGCTTAGGAAATTTTAGATTCGTAGGAATCGGAAAAGGAAATTACGCTCCGGTTATATTGTTACCTCTGCCTGAACTTAAACAGCTTGGCAATGTATCGTTAGAACTAAAACCATTTGAAGATTTTATTTTTAATTTTGAATATGCCGGAAGCATGTGGGATAAGAATAAATTCTCAAGTGCCGATGATGGCGATAACTACGGTTATGCAACAAATATTTATTTGCAAATGAATCCGAAAGAAGTTCGGATTGGGGATTTAAATCTTGGTAAAGTGGGATTATCCTACAAAGACAGATTCGTGCAATCAAAGTTCACTTCTCCAGACAAGTTTAACGAGGCTGAATACAACAGAAACTACAACATTTCGCAGGTAACTGAACAAGTTGATGAAAAACTACGAGAGTTAACCGTAAAATTATTTCCTACCGATGAGCTAAAAGTACTGAGCTCGTTTTCGTTCTTGCGCCGGGGTGATAATTTTAAAACAGATCGGTACAACAATACAGTCCAATATTCCAATCAAAAATCTATAAATGCGTACTACAATCTTGATTACGTTTCAAATAAAAATTTAAACTTGAAAAGCAGCTGGCTCAGGCAAAAAGGTTCGGCTTATTATTTATTCTGGAATCTAAAACCAGGAATTGACTTCTTAGCGGAAGATCGAAAAGATTACCGGCTTAATTTTGATTCCCTAATTTCCTCAAGCTTAAGGTATTATGAGATAGTTCCATTTGTTGAACTGAAAGATCTTAGCGGATTTAGTGCTTCAGCAAAATATTCCTTACGAAACGATTATTTCCCAATTTCAGGATTGATGTTTCGTGAGTCACGCTCAACTACACAGTATTATGATTTATCTTATTCAGGTAGTCGTACTGTAAGTTCAAATTTAAATCTCACATTTAGGCAAAAGAAGTACTCACTTGATTTTAAGCAAAAAGGGTTTTTAGATAATGAAACAATACTTATTCGCTCTCAATCAAAGTTTAACTTTTGGGATCCGCTTTCAGGTGATTTGTATTATGAAGTTTCAACTCAAAAATCTGCAAGATTGGAAAAAATATTTATCAAAGTTGAAAAGGGAACAGGCAACTTCATTTACACAGGGGACATAAACAATAACGGTATAGCTGATGAGAATGAATTTGAACCCGCAATTTTTGACGGTGAATTTATTCAAATAACATTGCCTACAGAAGAATTATTTCCTGTAATCGACTTGAAGACAAGTACTCGCTGGAAAGTTGAATATGGAAAATTATTCTCAGAACGGAGTGGATTCCGGAATATATTTAGCGCTTTATCGAGTGAAACGTATTGGCGAGTTGAAGAAAACAGCAGAGAAACGGATTTCAAGAAAATTTATCTCTTAAACTTTTCATCATTTCAAAACGCTGAAACAACAATCCGGGGGTTTAACTTAATTCAGCAAGATTTTTTTGTGAATGAGAACGATCCTGATCTGTCCTTCAGATTCAGATACTCTCAAAGGAAAAGTCTGAATCAATTTTCTGGCGGAGTTGAAAGATCGTACAACCGTGAGAGGAGCATGAGAATTAGATTTAGACTGATAAAGGAATTCAGTAACCAGACAGATATCTCGAACGAACAGGATAATGTTTATGCTCCTTTAACATCAAATAGAAAACGGCTAATTAATTCTAATAAAGTAATCTCTGATTTTTCGTACAGACCGGAAAGGAATATTGAAGTTGGATTTAAGTTGCAAGTAAGCCGAAGTGAGGATAATTATCCGAACATACCTACAATTATAGATAATAATTCACAAGCAATCCGTTTTAATTTATCATTTTCAGGAAGCGGAAGATTGCGAGTTGAAATTGAAAGATCAGAACTAATTGGTAAATCAAACCAAAATTTTCTTCCGTTCGAACTAACCCGCGGAAATGCAATTGGAAAGAATTACTTTTGGCGGCTAAATTTTGATTATAGGCTTTCTGCAAATTTGCAATCAACAGTAAATTATGATGGCAGAATTCTCAGTGGAAGTAAGACTGTTCACACTGCACGCGCAGAACTTCGAGCATATTTTTAACTCATGTTACGCAAAATTTCTATCTATCTATCAACCACGCCATTTATGGCGGGGTTGATACCAAAACAGAGAACCCTGGCTTTAGCCACTATTTAAGTTATTATTGGGCTAAAGCCCCGGGTAGTTGGTCTTCTTTAGTCCCCCAGCATAAATGCTGGGGTTACTCGATAATCGAATATGTGTAAGGTGAGTTTTTATTCTATTGTCACAATGTCCTGTGAGGCGGTTTATCCAAGAGTGAATGGCAGTCTTCCACACACTCAGACCGACATAAATATTTTTTGGAAAATACACAGTATCAAAAATTCTAAGAGGAGTGGAAATGTTATCGATAATTGCAAGCATGATTGAAGCGCATATTTTTCGTGTCAGAAATAATAAATTAGAATTTTTATTACTTAAGCGATCCGATAAAGAAATTTATCCCGGTTTATGGCAAATGGTTTCAGGCTCCATTCATGAAGGTGAAACAGCATATCAGACTGCATTGAGGGAAATATTTGAAGAAACAAATCTCCAACCAAAAAAAATGTGGGTCGTCCCGAATGTCAATTCATTTTATTCTCCTGAAAAAAATCATATCTCATTTTTACCGGTATTTGCCGCACAGGTTAGGTCAAATGCAAAAGTTAAGATTTCAGATGAGCATACAGAGTTTAAATGGTTAACAAAGCAGAACGCAAAAAAAGTTTTAGCATGGTCCGGTCAGCGTAAATCAGTTGATATCATCAGTGATTATTTTACCAATAAAAAAAGTTTTTTGAATTTTGTTGAGTTAAAAATTTAGATTTATGAACTAACATTTCTATATCTATTTACCTATTTTTCTTATATCAATATAAATTTGGGAGTAATTTTGAGTTTATTAGTCGTTGGTTCTGTTGGTCTTGATACCGTTTACACACCTTTTGATAAAATGGAAAATGCTCTTGGCGGCTCGGCAACTTACATTTCCTTAGCGTCAAGTTATTTTACCGGACCAATATATTTTGTTGGCGTTGTGGGCGAAGATTTTCCAAACAAATATATAAAACTTCTCGAGTCTCATAACATTGATTTAGATGGTTTGCAGATTATAAAAGGCGGTAAGACATTTCGATGGGCAGCTAAGTATCATTACGATCTGAATGTTCGAGATACGCTTTTAACAGAGCTTAATGTTTTTGAATCATTCAACCCGATCATTCCCAAGAAATTTCAAAAAGCACAATTTGTTTGCTTGGGAAATATTGATCCCACACTTCAGCTTAGGGTGTTGGAGCAGCTTGATAATCCCCAATTTATTGTTTGTGATACTATGAATTATTGGATTGAGGGTAAGAAAAAAGAATTACTTGAACTTATTAAAAAAGTCAACGTTTTAATTATCAATGATTCTGAGGCGAGATTGCTTGCACATGAACCGAACTTAATTAAATCGGCAAAAATGATTCGTGAAATGGGCCCTGAGATTTTAATCATAAAAAAAGGTGAACACGGTGCACTTCTTTTTGTTGAAGATCAAATATTTTCCGCCCCGGCTTATCCGCTCGAATTGATTTATGATCCTACAGGAGCAGGAGATTCCTTCGCAGGGGGTTTCACAGGATATCTTCACAGGACGCAAGATCTTAGTCCTGATAACATGAAATGTGCAGTAATTTATGGTAGCTCTATGGCTTCATTCTGTGTAGAAAAATTCAGTACCAAAGGCTTAGAGGATTTAGAATATCTCCGCGTTCAAGATAGATTTAGAGAATTTCGTAACCTTTCGAGATTTGATGAAAAAGAGTAACTACTTTTCTTTTAAATTCGATAACGACAAGCTGCATTTTCTAGATCAAACAAAACTTCCATTCGAGCAAGTTTATATCGAAACTGATGATTATGAAAGAATTGCTGAAGCTATTGAGAAGCTTGAA
>JBGSOQ010000034.1:0-1787 GCA_041739035.1 Ignavibacteriaceae bacterium
CCGTAAACAAGGAATTACTCTTTCCGAAAAAAGAGAATAAAATTAAAATCGAATTAACCGATAAAACTCTTGATGAAATTAAACTTAATGTTGAAATTATTAAAGGGCTGATACTAACATATGATGAGACAACCGGAGAAGCATTTATTAATCTTGGTTCTTCTAACAGCATGAATGTAGGTGATGAGTTGTTTGTCTACGCTCCAGCAGATTCATTATTTGATCCTAGCACAAATGAATTTTTAGGCTTAAGTGATAAAAGCGTTGCTGCTTTGGAAATTGTTGAACTGCGGGGAGAAAAACTATCCTTAGCTGTTGTCAAGAATAACCGAAGTCAAGTTGAAAAAGGAATGGAGGTTAGAAAGTTAGTTTTAAAAACAAAATAATAATTATAACGGCGTTACTGATAAGCGGCTCACCAGAACAAAATGCCGAATGACAGCAACAACTTCTTATTTATTAAAAATATTTTCAATTAAACAACCTTGAACAAGAAACTTTATATGGAATTACAAAACCAATGATTACACAAAAGCCAAATGCGAAAAGGCGGTCGAGTTGATTGGTTGGTTAGGCAGTTTTTTTAATTTGTTGATTTATACCAAGGTAGCACAATTTCTTTCAATACTTTATTAATCAGTTTATTACCATTTGAATCTGTAAATGAATGATCTAAGTCAGGAATTATATGATACTCTAAATTCTTTTTGTGTTTAAATCTTTCCATTAAGTATTCAATACTTTCAACAGGAACGCTCCTATCTCTTTCACCGATGATATGTAAAATTGGTATATCTATCTTTTCAATAATTTCATCAGGATTATACCACAAATAGCTATTCCAATATTTATAAGAATGGCCGAGCCATATTTGTTCACTTGAAGGATTATTTTTGATAATATCATATTGATTTTCTAAATCTTCTTTCGAAGTAATTCCATTGGCTGTTAGAAAACCTTTATAATTTTCATTCTTTTCTTTCTCTAATAAAATTTCAAATTGCCTTGACTGTTCATAGCCACCTGTTGCTAATATAATGGCTCTTTTTACTATGCTATTATTATATGCTAATTCGGGAACTAAAGCTCCCCCTTCACTATCGGCAAATAGAAATATTTCTTCAAGATTATTTTTGTAAGCATTCTTATCGATATAGTTCAGAGCGAACTGAATATCTCCTAATCTTCTTTCTTTACAATCAGATTGTATAAATAGCAAAGAGTCATTAAATGCATATTTTTCAAGATACAAGATATCGTAGCCTAATGAAGCAGCTTAAATACCCCAACCAAATCTTCTTTTGATTGATTCATTCCCAGAACCTTGAATCATAACAAGCAATTTGTTGCTCAATTCTTCTTCTCTTGAACCTAGATAAAATGTAAGAGAATCACTCTTTTCATTAGCGACGTTAAAAGTGTGAATACCTAAGCTTACCGAAGTGCTGCAACCAAAGAAATAAAATGATAAAGGAAGTATGATCAGAAATAATATTTTAGTTTTCATATTATAAACTTATACTTATGCTGCATGTGGTTAGTTAATTAGGAACGCAGATATGCAGCAGCTTGCATATCTATCATCTATCACAGCTTCAGTTTAAAGGACATGCCAATTCTTACTTCACATTAAAAATAAACTTTACATCCGTTTCAGTCCAGCGGGCGCGTAAGTTTAGGGTATCCGGATAGAATGAAAATGGTTCGGATTCTTTAAAAGGATTAACACTTCCAAACGAATATGTGTTACTGCTATCCGTATCGTAATAAGCAAATAACAAATACTT
>JBGSOQ010000073.1:0-3450 GCA_041739035.1 Ignavibacteriaceae bacterium
CCTTATGCAAAGTAAAGTATTATGCAAAGTAAACTTCCTAACTCACTATAAATAAAAGGTTTGTATTCCATTTACTTTGCATAATATCCGACCTATTTCAATTCAGAAAGCCATGAAAGCAGTGCCTGATCTTTGCTCCAGTCAGGGAGGGTGCTATCAATCAGATCCGGATAGGCATTTTCGATTGCTTTCCGTTTGGTTTCAGTATCTGTTCTTGCGTAGATTTCTGTGGTTTTTAAATCGACATGCCCCAAGAAATCCCGGATGTAGATTAGATTCACTCCTGCCTGCAAAAGATGCATTGCCTTGCTGTGGCGAAACATATGCACTTTTACCTCATGTGGTACTATGGGTGATGTTTTCCTCGCTGACTTCGCATATTTGGCAACTATGTATGCTACTCCTTCCTTTGTAAGTTTATGGTGCTGGCTATTGGTAAAAAGCGGGTATTCATTCTTCCAAGGCTTATTCAGCTTGTTTTCCGCAAGATAGTTTTGCAATAGTAACACCGCGTTTTTCATGAGAGGAACCCTTCTGGTTTTGTTACCTTTTCCGGTCAGGATAATTACAGCAGGATTTTCCAGGATAACATCACACACCCTGATATCAATCAGCTCCTGTACACGTGCACCGGTATCATATAAAATACTCATCAGCGTAAGGTCGCGTCTGCCTTTCTGAGTATGTTTATCAGGTTGTTCCAAAAGCAGTTTCATAGCTTCGGGAGTAAGATGCTCCACTACGGCTTTCTTTGCTTTTTTAATCGGGATAGCAATTATCTTTTGAAAATGGAACATACCAGAAGGTTCTTCTGACTGTACATACCGGAAAAAGGAATGAATAGCGGCAAGCCTCTGGTTCCTGCTGGAAATGCTGCATTTTCTCTCGGTTTCCAACCATTCCAGAAAACTGGTAATGAGCTTGCTTAAAAGGATATCCATAGTAATCCTCTCTGCCGGAATGTTTTCCTTTTCCTGACAATACCTTATCAGCAACTTAAACGTATCGCGGTAGGAATAAATCGTATTCTTACTGACATTTTTTTGTGATGGAAGGTAAACGGAAAGGAACTCCGTAAGGTGCTTTGCAAAATCAGTAGGTTTCATCGGCATCACCTTCCAACTCAGGGATGATTCCCGGATACAGTGTTTCCAGTTTCAAGGTAATAGTGGGGAATACATCCGCAGTCAGGCGCAGGTAATAGGCGGTTTCTTCGAAGGAATCGTGTCCCATATATGTTTTTAGTACCGGAAGATATACCGCTAAATCTATTTCCTGCTGCGCCCATTTTTTCAAGCAGTGTACAGCATAAGCATGACGAAAATCATGGACCCGCGGGCCATATCCTCTGCCGTTGTGTGAAATCCCGGCACGCCACAGAAATTTGCGGAAGTTTTTATATACATTCCCTATCGTCATCGGTTTTCCGTCAAGTGCCGGGAAATAGTAATCTTCCGGTACCGGAAAAGGATGTGCCTTTTTTGAATAATGGCGGCACCGCTCCGTGAGGGAATCGGACATGGGTACCAGCCTGCTGTTATCCTTTTTGGAATGATGGATGGTAAGGATTCCGTTTTCAATGTCAACATCACCCACTTTGAGAAGCCTTGCCTCAGACACTCGCAACCCACACATATAAATCATACGGAAAAAAACTGGCATAATCAGATGTCTGTATGGGCATTCGCAGCAGTACCGGCATTTATTGGTTTCAGCAAAGAACCTTGCCAATTCATCGGCTGTATAAATATGGGGTGTATATTGTCCTTCCGTTGGATAATAACCTTTTGGAATAATATATGCCTCAACTCCGATGGCATCCAGATATTTCCCAAACTGGCGGATGACCGATGCACGCGAGCATTGATTTGCCCATGCCTCGTAAGTTTTCTTGCTGCACCAGTCCAATACGATTTCCTTTGTAAGGACAGTTGCATTGGGATATTTTACCAGCGTAAATCTGTCAAAACGTTTTAAATGTCTCGCTTCTGTATCGTATTTGTATCCGACAGCCGATTTCAGTTCCACGTGATTTTTGAGATGATCCTTAAAAGGGCCTTCGTAAATGGTTTCACTCATGGCCGGGTTACCTCCTCAAAATCAAGGGAACATTCCTTCAGCTTTCTGATGTCAATCTTTAGATAGACTGCCGTTGAGTCGGTATCGACATGGCCGAGGATATCTGAAATGGTGGCAAGCGGCGTGTCATTTTCAAGAAGCATACTGGCCATGGTGTGCCGAAGAGAGTGCATTCCTCTTCTCTTTTTCAAAGTAGGAAGGTGGGCCAGTTCCATATATCTTTTAATTATTTGGTATAAATGGTCCCCTTCTGAAAACGGACCAAATGGAGCCATGTGCTTTACAAACAGATAGGGACTGTCTATTTTAGGCCGACCGTATTTGAGGTAATCAATTACTGCCCAACCTACCTCCGGTGTCAGCGGAAGAGATAAGATCTGCCTTGTTTTTGATTGGATGAAAACAAGCTTCTTCTCTTCCCAACGGAAGTTTTCCATCCTCAGATTTTTAATATCTGTACATCGAATACCAAGGCGGCATGCCAGCAGGATAATTGCGTAATCCCTTTTGCCTTTAGGGCTTCCCCTGTCAATGGCAGCAATCAGTTTTTTCAGTTCATCTCCCGTCCATACAGACGGGATGCGTGTTTGTTTTCTTGCCTGTACCATAGGTGTTTTGGCAGCAAAATCAGTCTGAACTTCCCCAGTTTCCAAAAGGAAGCGGAAAAAAGCACGTAAGGAGCAGATATTTTGTTCCACGGTTTTGTAAGTATAACCGGCTAAGGTTTTAATATAGTCGTTAATCAACGGAAGGTTGATCTCCTTGCAAATGTTAATTCCTTGGGAAGAAAGGTAATCCATGAACCGGGCAGACTGTTTTATATAATGGTTAGTTGTCACTTTGGAGTAATCTTTTTCAACGCAATATCGTTTAAAATGGCTGCTGACTTCGACAAGGTGTGGATCTGTCAGGATTTCCTTATGCTTATAGTATCGGCGCAACACCGTATGATGAAGCTGAAAGTCCCCAATCATCCGGATAATGCGTAATTCCTGCGTCTCTGGCTGAGAGAGGGGGCGTTTGGAATCTTTTTCGAGGATGTGGAAGTATTTTTCAACAAAATCGATTCCCATCTGTTCAAAATAATGGGTCTCCCCTCGCTCTTGCGCGAATTGAAGCAGCATTTGCCATCGCCTGCGGTAAAACTTCATACTTCCTTCGGTATAACTAAGCCGTAACATTTCCTGCTCCAGATCATGGAGCAGTTTAGTCAATGGTTCCTTTTGCATAAATATTCCTCCTTAATGATATTTAGAGTTGTTATGCTCCTATTATCATTGAGGAGATTATGCAAAGTAAATCAAACAGAGATTATTGAAACTAAAAGGACTTTTGTAGCTTACTTTGCATAATTACTTTCTTTGCATAAGG
>JBGSOQ010000110.1:0-11816 GCA_041739035.1 Ignavibacteriaceae bacterium
AAATGTGAACAGAATTTTAGGTTGGGCCCATGCAAAAGTAATTGAGAATCTTTTAGAGAATCAAAACAATGTTGAGGAAGCGATAAGCGACAAATTTGGTGATGAAAAATACATTTACACGTCACTTCAGGAAAAAGGAAAAAATATAACATTGCACCAAGTAACAAAAGCGGAGCGATACACGGCTGTGGCCGCTGCCTCTATTCTTGCAAGAGATAGATTTGTTGCGTGGTTTAGACATGAAAAACAAAAATTGGGATTTGATTTGCCCAAAGGTGCTTCCGAAAGTTGTGAAGCGGCTGCTGAAAAAATAATGAGTAAAATAGGGAATCACTCCCTGAAAGATTTTGTTAAAATTCACTTTAAAAATACGCTCAGACTGAAATCAAATACTTAGTTAAAAAAGGATTAAAATGAGTTCATCAAAAAAAGTTAATAGGATTGGAATAATTACAGGCGGGGGAGATTGCCCAGGACTAAATGCAGTCATTCGAGGAGTAACAAAACCGGCTCAAGATTACGGCATGAATGTTTTTGGAATCCTAGATGGCTTTGAAGGCCTTGTTGAAGGAAAAGCTAAAGAGCTTAACAATCAAGATGTATCGGGTATTTTAGCAATTGGTGGAACAATTCTAGGTTCATCTAATAAAGGTGATCCTTTTCATTGGCCGGTTGAAGTTAATGGTAAAATTGATGTCATAGATAAATCTCAAAACGCGTTAAAAAATTATAATGCATGGGGACTCGATGCTATCATCGCAATCGGTGGTGACGGTACAATGCATATTTGCAACAAGCTTAGTAAAATGGGAATGAACGTTATTGGTGTTCCCAAAACAATAGATAATGATCTCGATGCAACTGATATGACTTTTGGGCATTATTCTGCGGTTTACGTTGTTTCGATGGCATTGGATCGTTTACATACAACTGCGTCTTCACATCATAGAGTAATGGTCGTTGAGGTAATGGGAAGATATGCTGGATGGATTGCTCTTAACGGCGGTTTATCCGGCGGTGCAGATCTCATTTTAATTCCCGAAATTCCTTTTTCCTGGGATAAAGTTTACAAGAAAATCCATGAACGACAATTGATGGGAAAACGATTCAGCCTTGTTTGCGTTGCTGAAGGTGCAAAAGCAATGGACGGTGAAATGGTTATTAAAGGAACTGATAAAAAGCGAACTGATCCTGTGCAGCTTGGTGGAATTGGAGCACTAGTAGCTTCAAGCATTGAAAAAAATACGGGACGTGAAACCCGCGTAACGGTGCTGGGACATTTACAGCGCGGCGGAAGCCCTACTCCTTACGATAGAATTCTTGCCACAAAGTTTGGATCCTTTGCTATTGAACTTGCTGCGGAGAAAAAATTTGGTCGCATGGTTGCTTTAAAGGGATCGGAAGTTAAAAATGTTAAAATTGAAGAAGCCATTTTAAGGCAGAAACTTGTTCAGCCAAATAATCAGGCTGTTAGAACCGCAAGGGCAATTGGTATTTCGTTCGGAGAATGATTTTTTTGGGTTTGTCATCACGAGTCCGTCGATAGATGGACGACGTGATCTCTTGATGTAGCAATAAAGATTGCTTCGTCATCCGTCAGAAAACGGATTCCTCGCAAAGACTAAACGAAAAAAGTTGCAAAAACTAATTCATCATTTCTGTATTTTTAACAAAGGAATTTATTCTTCATACCTTAAAACATAAGGGAGAAAAAATGCAAAAGCTTCTTTTACTTGGTGCTCAAGCAATCGCACAAGGTGCAATAGATGGCGGAATGTCCGGTGTTTATGCCTATCCAGGAACACCATCTACAGAAATAACAGAATACGTTCAAAACTCTAAATTTGCAGACGACAGAAAAATTCACAGCCAATGGTCTGCTAATGAAAAAACTGCCATGGAATCAGCACTCGGAATGAGTTATGCAGGAAAGCGTGCTATGGTTTGTATGAAACATGTTGGATTAAATGTTGCCGCTGACGCATTCATCAACTCTGCAATTACAGGAGTTAACGGAGGATTGATTGTAACAGTTGCCGATGATCCTTCGATGCATTCATCACAAAATGAACAGGACTCCCGCTTCTACGGCAAGTTTGCTATGATACCAATGCTTGAGCCGTCAAAACAGCAGGAAGCTTATGATATGGCTTTTGCAGGTTTTGAACTTTCAGAGAAATTTAAAATTCCGGTTCTGTTACGAATTACTACACGGCTTGCACATTCTCGGGCTGGAGTTCAAACAAAAGAAATCAAACCACAAAATCCTTTAACCTATCCTGAGGATCCGATACAATTTGTTCTTCTTCCTTCAAATGCAAGAAAAAGATATAAAGGTTTGCTTGGCATTCAAGATTCAATTGAAGAAGATTCCGAAAAATCAAAATACAATATTTACCATGAGGGTGATGATAAGTCATTTGGAATAATAGCATGCGGAATTGCGTACAATTATTTAATGGAGAATTATCCCGATAGAAATTGTCCTTATCCAATTTTAAAGCTTGGACAATATCCTCTTCCATATTCTAAAGTCGAAAAAATTGTCAGAGAATGTAAAAATGTTTTAGTTCTTGAAGATGGTTATCCTTTTGCAGAAGAACAGCTAAAAAGTTTCTTGGATAAAACCGGAAAGATTAAAGGACGATTAGACGGAACAATTCCCCGCGATGGCGAACTTAATCCTGATATTGTAGGGCGAGCTTTAGCTCGACCCGTTAAAGTAGGAATGCCAATTCCTAAAATTGTTGCAACCCGTCCTCCAGAATTATGTTCGGGATGCAGTCACAGAGATATTTATCTTGCACTCAACGAGACAATGAAAGAATTCGGTAAGCAGAAAGTGTTTTCAGATATTGGATGCTACACGCTTGGGGCGCTTCCGCCTTGGAATTCAATTAACTCGTGTGTGGATATGGGAGCATCAATCACCATGGCAAAAGGTGCCGCTGATGCAGGTGTTCGTCCTTCAGTTGCTGTAATTGGCGATTCAACTTTTACTCATAGCGGAATGACTGCTTTGCTTGATTGTGTTTATGAAAATTCTCCGGTCACAGTTATCATTTCTGATAATGCAACAACAGCGATGACAGGCGGACAAGAATCCCACGCAACAGGAAGATTGGAGGAGATTTGTATTGGGCTTGGCGTTAAGCCTGAACATGTGAGAACTCTTACTCCTTTACCAAAATACCACGATGAAATGGTGAGAGTATTACACGAAGAACTTACTTATGAAGGTGTCTCTGTCATTATTCCTAGAAGAGAGTGCATACAAACGGTGACAAGGAGTAAGAAGGAACACAGAGTAAAAGTTTAAGAAAAATTACTAACCTTTAAAGACAAAATAAAAAATCGTATTTTCCTAATAAAAAATAACCTAAATGATTAACACCATAATATCAGAGCAGACCTCACTTACAGATATTTCTGTTGACTACTCTTGGTCTTTTGCGGATAAGACAATAAAGGATACTTCTTACATCACACATGGATATTACACATACCCTGCCAAGTTTATTCCACAACTTGCTGCGAGATTAATAAAAGAAAATAGTAATGAAAATGATATAGTTATAGATCCCTTTTTAGGAAGTGGAACCACTGTCGTAGAGGCAATCGTAAACAATAGAATTGGTATTGGAACAGATATAAATGAGATATCTTATTTAATTGCTAAAGTTAAAACAGCTCCAATTAATGATTTAGAGTTGATGAACGAGTATAGCAAACTTGAGATTCATTTTTAATGGACTATAATTCTAATTAAAAGGATCACTATTAAATGTTACGAAAATTTCATTTGTTAAATTCACCTAAATATTTTTCGATTAGTGAAGAATATGGAATGTTTGGTGTTAGTGAAAGGAATCTCCATCAGCTTGCCAATATTTGGAATGGTGATATTATCTTTTATTACACCGCGCATAAAGTTGGGTTAAGAACTGTTGGATTCATTCATGGTCCATTTGAAGTAACAAGTGAATTATTTTATAATTCAGAAATTGTATGGGCCGAAGATGAAAAAAAGAAAAATATTGATAAATATTCTTATAGAATAAAATTTAAGTATTTAGAAGAACACGTTTGTTTAAATCCAGTGCCTGTTCAAGTTTTTTGGGATTTAAAGGAGGAAGGCAAGATTAAGACAGTAATCGATAGTTCAGCATTAATTGATAAAGCTGTTACAACATTATTAGAAGAAGAAGGGATATTACTTCTTCAGGCATTATTGCAAGCTAATTTTAAAAGCGGTAGCTATACTAAAAAATATAAATCTGGGAAAATAGTTGAGTATAAAGTTGATTTACTTCAGTATTCAGGTAGCAAATTAAAAGAATTTAGAATGGAAGCATTCCTTGAAGCATATTTATTAAGGAATCCCAGAATAATTCATTCACTTGCTGGATTCGAAAATGGTTTATCAAATGAATACTCTTATGAAATTCTAAATCAATTAAGTACTTATATCGCTGGTGGGGCTATAGATATTGCTTGTATTTATAAAAAGAAAGTTCTTGATCTTTGGCTTAAAATTGGAGTCACGGTATTTGAATTGAAAAAAGGAATAATTGATCCTTTTTATGTCGAGCAGATTATAAGATATATTGAATGGGCATCTCGTTTAATTCCTGGTGCAAAAAAAGAAATGGTGAAGGGAATCCTTATCGGTAGAGATTTTGGAAATCAAACTGAAATAAAAAATTCACTTCTCTCAAAAATGAAAGACTTAGAAAACCTTTACCATCTTGAAGCATATACATATTGTATCGAAAACAACCAACTTAACTTTACTAAATTAAAATAATTAATCTTAAGATTTATGAAAGAATTCCAATCATTTATCTCGCAAAATGAAATCCAGCAATTCTACAAAGAAAAATGCAACGAAAATGGTAACAAATATTCTCAAAAAGAATTCGAGGAATTTCTGCGATTTTGCGAAAGGGATTTTTATCAATGGTTAAGAGATAACTTAAAATACTTTTATTCAGGGGATAAAGGTGTGCTTAATAAAACAATAGTATAACATTTACAGTAATTAACACAATCGTGCTAGGAGATTTAATTTTTATTTGAGGGGGTTTAAATATCTTTTTATAATGAAGAAAGTTTTAGAATCTCCTTTAGATGTTAAAGGGGTTGATGTTAAACTTCGGAAACAAGAAGTTCTTGATATTATCAAAAAGTCTAGAAAAACATGAAATCAGATATAATCTTATCCGGTGTCGGTGGACAAGGCATTCTCTCCATTGCTGCCGTTGTTGGAATGGCTGCACTTGAAAATCATCTTCACTTGAAACAGGCAGAAGTTCATGGGATGAGTCAACGCGGCGGTGCTGTGCAGTCTCACCTACGAATTTCTGAGAAAGAAATTGCGAGCGATCTCATTCCAGAAGGTAAAGCGGATATAATTATTTCTGTTGAGCCAATGGAGTCACTTCGTTATTTGCCTTGGCTTAAGAAAGATGGATGGGTTGTTACCAACACAACACCTTTCATAAATATTCCAGATTATCCAGATATGAAGGAACTTCTTGCAGAAATTGAAAAACTGCCAAATCATATTGCATTAAACGCAGACGAGATGGCGAGACAAGTGAAATCTCCGCGCTCATTAAACATGGTTGTGCTTGGTGCGGCTTCACTTTTTATTGATATTCCTTATGCTTCACTTGAGAATGGAATAAGAAAAATATTTGAGAGAAAAGGGGAGAAGATAGTTCAGCTAAACCTTGATGCACTGAAAGCAGGAAGAGAATTCTCAGAAGCACAAAAGAAAAACAATTAACCGCAGAGAACGCAGAGAAGGCGCAGAGAGAATTGCAAGAGAATGAAATATCTGAATTGATTATTGGCGCAGCAATTAAGGTTCATAAGAATCTTGGCCCAGGTTTGTTGGAATCTGCATATGAAGAATGTCTTTTCTACGAATTGAATAAACTTGGTTTAAAAGTTGAAAAACAAAAACCAATGCCATTGATTTATGAAGAAGTAAAACTCGATGTTGGGTATAGAATAGATTTATTGATTGAATCTAAAGTAGTAATTGAAGTTAAATCGGTTGATGCAATTAATGATGTTCATCTCGCACAAATTTTAACTTATCTGAAACTTTCTGGCTGCAAACTAGGTCTCTTAATAAATTTCAATGTTTCAAAACTGGTGAACGGAATCAAAAGAGCAGTAAATAATTTATAATCTCTGCGACTTCTCAGCGCCCTCTGCGGTTAAATGCAGCTCAACCGCAGAGATCGCAAAGCAGGCGCAGAGGGATCCAGAGAATTATGTTTTCTAATTCAATCCCGCTGAGTGGATAGCATTAAACAACAGCTTAAAAGTTCCAAATGTTTGATGACGATTCTGAACCTTAAACCCAAACAAAATCACATGTCCTTTCTTCTGTTTCACATCGACAATTGCTGCACGTTTATAAAGAAAATCCTCGCCAAGCAAGAAACCGGACTTGAGTAAATCCTTAGTTGGATATCTTGCAACTATACTCCTATCAAATTGTCCAAACGGGATAGAAGTTGCAAAAGCAATATTATTATTCTGATACCCAATAATTTCTTCCTCCATTCCATAACCAATGGGATTTGTGTTATCTACATTTATTTTTAATAGCGAACCGGGACAGAAGAATTCCTCATTCTTTACATTCTTAAGAACATTAGTAACTCGTAATCCTAAATCCTCAATTGCAAAGTTGCATGCCTCACCAAGTGTAATCAGATAACCACCATCTTTCTCAACAAACGTTTTTAAGTTTTCAACTCCAATTCTTCCCATTCCACTGTCATATTCTGGCGGTTTTGGACGGTTATATCGAGCATACTCTCCACTATAATAGCCTGTCTTAATCAAATCGCCATTCATTTCGGGAATGATTATCACATCAAATTTATCTTTCAATTTTTTGTTTTTAAAATCAATATTATGCATAACAGTAAAATCAAAGTTGTGATTTTCCAGAAGTAATCTTGTCCAACCCTCATCCATATTTGCTGTGAATGGTTGATACAATCCAACTTTAACTTTTTTGAGTTCTTTCATTTTAGTTTCATCAATATCATTCAATGCATCAATCTGAAGATGAAGTTCATTTGCCAAGTCACTAATTACTTTTTGTGATTTACCTCCATCCGGGATTATCACCGAGCCAGGAACATAGTTTTTACCATTTGCCTGTAATTTTTCTGTGCTCCAAAAAACTTTAACATTTTCTTTGTGAAGCCGATTTATCAAAGTTGAATTAACATTAAGTCCCGATGCTGCAATAAAATATTTTGCATCTGATGGTTCAACATTTCCTTTTTGGTAATTTGCGTCAAACAAAGGAATCGCATTTATTTCAGTAGATTTCTCGATTGTGAAATACTTAACACCCATTAAGTAGGGGAGAGTCCATCCTGCAACATCGTACGGTTCAATAGGATTTTCTTTTTTCGATTTTCTTAAGTCTGGATAAAACTGTTCTTCAAAGAGATCTTTAGCATAACGTCCATTCGGTTGCGCTAGGAAAATTACATAGCTTTGCGCAGGATATGTTATGTTATCTATTTTGAATTCGTTCTCCATCCAATTTACTTCAACTGCGCCTTCTTGAAGAATCTCAATCATTCTTGAAGTTGTAACTGGGTCATTTTGATTTCGCGGAATTATGTAAGCATAAGGATTTCCCTTTTTACCTTTTTCAATTGCATCTTTTCCCATGAGATAATAATTGTAAAGTAAATCTTCTTTAAATCGTGAGGAAGTTTCAATCAAGCTGTAAGTGAGGGTGAGTTCATAATCAACAATATTACGCAATCTCCACCATCCGCCTCGCCAAGGATTTGAGTAGTTTGTACGAATATCATAAGTCGTTAGTTCAGGAGTTGCTTTAACCTCGGATGGATCAATATAAACGGGGCTTGCAATGTTGCAGCTAGCCATTTCAGAAAGAAGTGAAATTTGATTGTGCCACAATCCGCAATCACTTGCGGGACCTTGCCACCATCCTTCAAAGTAGGCTTGGTCAATAATACCTGTGTAACCTTGTTTTTCCACATCTAGGGACATTAATCCGCCAATAACTTTTTGCCATCGCCAAATGAGAGGATGAACATTTGGATTTATTGGATCTTTGTAAGGTACAACGAATAGCCGGGCACCGCTGCTGCCCATTTGATGTTCGTCAAGCCAGATTTGCGGAAACCATTTATGATATGCTGTGTTAACTACACTTTTTGTTTCAGGGAGATTGAACATGAACCAATCGCGGTTATTATCATGACCCGAATAAACATGATACAAATATGGAAGCGAGCTTCCTTCATACTCTGTGTTGAGATATTTGTTGTACCAATCAACAACCATTGTTAATCCATCCGGATTGATTGACGGCATGATAATGAAGATTACATCTTCTAATGATTTGATGATGTGTGACGGAGCTTTTGAAGAAATTAAATCATGAACGAGTTCCATCGACATTTGTGCGGATCCAACCTCAGTTGAATGAATGTTGCAAGTGACAAGTACAACAACTTTGCCATCCTTCGCAAACTGTTTTGCTTCATCATCTGAAATTTTCCTCGGGTCTGAAAGCTGCTTTACAATATTGCGATATCTTTCCAAGTTCTTTATGTTATCCTCGGTGCTGACAATTGCCATGAATATATCGCGCTGTTGAACAGTCTTTCCTATTTCTTCATACACCATCATTTTTGAATTTTCTGCAAGGTGCTTAAAATACTTTTGGATAGTTTCATAATCCGTCAGTTTATAATCTGCACCGACTTTGTATCCCAAAAATTCTTCAGGGGATTTTAAAGATTGTGAATAAATATTTAGCGAAAGGATGTTTATAGAAAAAACAATCAAGTAAAACAGATTTTTCATGTTGCCCTTTGTTATCTAAGATTAATTGTGGAAATAAATTTAATCAAACATAAAAAAATATTTTCTTAAAAAGCTAAGTTAATTTGAGAATTTTAAGAGTCGAGCTTTACCACATTATTCTTAATAATGATTAAATTATTTTCGCATTTATCGTCCATCATTCAAAAATTCCATTCGTTACGCATCTAGCACCGTTTATCCATTTAGTACTTGACAAGAAATTTGTTCTGATATATATTTGAAACGATAAATGCGTAAATTGTTTCCATACAGTGTGTAATTCAGTCAGTATTGAGTATTTTTATCTTATCAGAAACGAATTAAGTATAATTCGTTTATAATATAAGGGTCTTTAATGTTAGAAGAACAAGTCACAAAAAAGCGAATATTAGATAAATCACTTGAGATGTTCCAAAATTTTGGTTTATCAAAGGTAACTATGGAAGAGATTGCTCAAAATCTCGGAATAAGCAAAAAAACGTTGTACAAACATTTCTCAAACAAGGAACATGTGCTGAATGAAATTGTAGCTTCGGTTAAATGCGATGTTGAAGAAAAGTTTGCAAAAATATTTGCTGATAATACATCCGATTTTATTCAAAAGCTGCAAAGTGTTATGGATATAATAGGTGAGAATATTAAGAGAATGCAAGGCCATTTAACACAGGATTTGCTTAAGAATCATCCGGAAATTTGGAAGGGAATCCAGGAATTTAGAAGGCAGAAAAGTCATGCTCAATTCACGCAGTTAATTGATCAAGGCATTAAGGAAGGATATGTCAAAGCTGACATTAATAGTCAGCTTATTGTGCTGATTTACACGGCAGCTATTCATGAAATAATGGTGCCCGAAGTGCTTGCACAGATTCCTTTATCCAGCAACCAGGTTTATCATGAAATAGTAAAAATTCTTTTCCAGGGGATTCTGTCTGAAAAAGGAAGATACCGTTACGTAAATTTACAGTACGCTTCAAAAGATAAAACGGAGGTGTTTTAAGTTGAAAAATTTTTCATTAAAAGCATTGTTAATCATTATTTACACAATTGTAATCGCCGGCTTAATACCTGCACAGGAAAAATTATCGTTAACTGTTGAAGAAGCAATTGATCTGGGACTTAAAAACAGCAAAACGCTTAATTCATCTTTGGCAAGACGGAAATCCAGCGAAGCAAAGCTTAAAGAAGTAAATGCTTCACGACTCCCTTCGCTTAAGGTTAGTGCAGGATACACGCGGTTAAGCAAAGTTGATCCATTCAACATCACAACACCATTTGGAACATTTGAAATATCACCATCTATTCTGGATAACTATCAAACAAAATTAACGCTTGCTCAGCCTCTGTTCACTGGATTTAGATTGAAAAGCAGCAGCGACATTGCTGAATATTCCGCAAATGCATCACAAGAAGATTTCAACAAAGATAAAAACGAATTAGTATTTAATATTAGAAATGGATACTGGGGACTGTTCAAGGCGCAGCAGATAAAAAAGGTAATTGACGAAAACGTTCTTCAAGTTAAAGCTCATCTCACGGATGCTCAAAATCTTCTCGATCAGGGAATGCTGACTAACAATGATGTGCTCAAAATTGAAGTTCAATACAACGATGCATTGCTTAGACAGATTGATGCGAGCAATAATCTTGAACTTGCGCGGATTGCTCTTAACAGCACAATGGGTATTCCATTAACTACAGAAATTGGGATAACATCATCAACAGGTAAAACGACAGAAAGATATGATGAGGTTGATGTTTTGGTCAATCGTGCTTTTGAAAAAAGATCGGAAGTAAAATCCGCAAACTATAGAATTCAAGCGAGCGAAAGCGGCGTAACATTAGCTCAATCAACTTGGTTTCCCCAAATCTTTTTATTTTCAAATTTTTATTATAGCCGTCCCAATTCGCGTATTGTTCCAGCAAAAGATCAATTTAAAGAAACATGGGATGCAGGCGTTTCATTTAGCTGGGATGTTTGGAATTGGTTGTCCACCTCGTATCAAACTCAGCAGGCTGAAGCGAATTTAATACAAACTCAAGAAGGACTTGGAATTCTGAAAGATGCTATAACTCTTGAGGTTACTCAAAATTATCTTACTATGGATCAAAATAAAAGAAAAATTGAAATTTCGGAGATTGGAGTAAAACAGGCTGAGGAAAATATGCGGATTACCACTGAACGATTTAAGCAGGGACTCACAACAAGTTCCGAACTTATTGATGCCGAAGTTGCTTTGCTTCAGGCAAAAACAAATTATACTAATTCTTTAGTTGACTACGAACTATCAAAAGCAAAACTTGATAAATCAATTGGTAAATAAAAATTTAATTATTTGGAGAAATAAATTATGAAGCGATGGAAAGTAATTGTTTCGGTACTGGCGATTCTTGTAATCATAGTAGCCGTGCTGTTTATGAACAAACAAAAAATGGCTGCTACAACAGCAGGCGGAATACAAGATGTGTATTATGTCTCGGTTGATAAAGTTACAAAGAAAGATATTTCGGAAACTTTATCACTTGTGGGAAACATTACAGCTAACAATGATGTTAATATTATTTCTGAAACATCAGGAAAAGTTACTGCCGTGTTTGCAAAAGTAGGAGACTATAAACAAGCCGGTTCGGTTCTGTTTCAAGTTGATGATGAATTAAAGAAAGCCACTTTCATGAGTGCTGAAGCAAATTATGAAAAAGCCAAAAAAGATTATGAGAGATTTAAATCTCTGCATCAGCAAAACTCAGTTACTGATTCTCAGTTAGATCAGGCAAAACTTGGTGCCACCGTAGCTGAGGCACAATACATAACAGCGAAAAGACAATTGAATGATACTCAAATAAAAACGCCAATCTCCGGTTATGTTTCAGCACGATACGTAGATATAGGTTCGATGGTTCAAGGTGCGCCGCAGTCAACTCTTGTTGCCAAC
>JBGSOQ010000150.1:0-4019 GCA_041739035.1 Ignavibacteriaceae bacterium
AACAGCTTCAATATTTACAAGATGGTTAAAAGCAAATGGTTTTGAGTATGCTGTGATGCTTAAAGATGATATTAATGAATTAGAATACAGATTGGAAAAAGGTTATTCGCAAATTAGGATAAAGTTGATTGTTCAGAACTTGGTAGTGTCTTTTCCCAATGCTTTGTTTTTTATGATTGACAAAAGTTCTACCATCTATTCTTCACCAAATTATTTGCTTGTTAAAAAAGAGTTTGACAAGAGAATGATTAGATTTTTTACAACTGATTCACTGAAGTTTATTGATAGTAATCATCCTAACATTGCTGAGAGACTTAATACTATTGTAAAAAATGCAAAGGCAGAAGACACAACGAGGATAGCAATCTCGTTTGATGCTTTTCAATCTTTGACCGGTGAATTAAAAAAGTTAATAAGAATTGGTTATAAATTTGTGAAGAATTCGGAGTTGGAACGTAGAGAGTAGCTTCGCAAATTAATTAACTTGCTCACCTTTTTCATTTATTATTTTTATATCTCCAATCTCGGAGGTCGGAAAAAATTCAATTAATTTATTTTTATCTCCCACAAGAATAACTGACATTTCATCCATTTTAATACTATTAATAGCCGCCTGATTGACATCATCAATTGATACATTTTTAATGTTATCGATATAAGTGTTGAAATAATCATCAGGAAGCTCATGAATTGCCAGTAAGGATAAATTTGAAACGACCTGACTATCAGATTCAAAATGGGAAGGAAATTTTCTAATCATCGAAACTTTAGCGAATTCCAATTCCTTTGGCGTCACGCCCTTTTTTATATTTTCTAATTCGAAGAGGATTTCATTTACTGCGGCACGAGTATTTTTCGTGGATACTGAAGTTGATACACAAAACTCTCCGGAATTCTTGTAAAGTGAAAAATTTGAATTGGCTCCGTAAGTGAATCCTTTTGCCTCTCTTAAATTTAAATTAATTCGGCTTGTAAATTGTCCGCCGAGGATCATATTCATTATAGTCTTCGGAAAATAGTCGGGTGTTTTTCTTTTAGATGATTGATGGCCAATTCTTATTTCCGTTTGTACTGCACCATCTTTATGCAATACATAAATTGTTTTTTTGTTTTTTGCAAGTTCAAGTTTTGGAGTTGCAGCATTTAATTTATTACCCCATTTACTCAAGTGCTCTTCCAGTAACTCACTAAGTTTTTGTGCTGTAATTGTGCCCGCAACTACTAAGTGTGAATTATCTGGTGTAAAATAATTTTTATAAAATTCGGCAACTTCTTCAATACTTATTTTTTTGATGGTGTCATTCGAGCCAATAATTGGAAAAGAGTAAGGATTATTTTTACCGTGAACTAAACTTTCAAATGCTAAATATGCCAGCTCATCGGGCTCGTCCTTCTGCTGAATGAGCTTTACTTCAACTTTTCTTCGTTCACGCTGAAAGTCCGCGTCCTTGAAATGTGGTTTAAGAATAATAGTGCTAAATAGTTCTAGCGAACGCTCAAAATTCTCGATTAGAGTTCTTAAGGAAAGAAAAACATTATCATGATTGCAGCTGGCTGAAAAGCTGCTTCCAAGTATATCAAATTCTTCACTCAACTCAAGAGCATTATAGTCTCCAGCTCCTTCGTCAATCATCATGCTAAACAAGTTTACTAAACCCTTTTTACTCGTTGGATCAAAAAAACTTCCGCAATTGGAGATTAAATTCATCCTGAGGATGGGAAGAAATTCTCTTTGCACAAATAGTACTTTCAGACCATTTGTTAATGTAAATTTTTTTATATCCGGCAGATGGAACTTAATTTCTTGATTTGGCTGTGGTACTTTTGAGCGGTCAAAACTCATTTTAAATCCTGAGAGAAGGGAACAATTGTAAGTTGAACATTAGGCTTAGCAAGGTATTTTCCGGTAATATTTTTCACAGAACTATTGGAAACATTTTCATATCTCTTCAAGTCTTTAATAAATGAGTTTGGCTCATTAAAGTAAAAATTATATGCATTTAGATGATCCGCCAAATTATCAATCTGCTGAAGGGAAAAAATAAAACTCGATTTTATTCCATTCTTAGATTTGAATAATTCTCTATCTGTCACACCTTCAGTTTGTAGATTATAAATCTCATCCAGGATTTCATTCTTTAACGCAATGATGTCTTTACCGGGTTTTGCTGTCGCTACGACCATGAATATCCCGCTTAGCTTACCGGAAATCTGCATTGCTGATACATCTTGAGCAATTTCCTTATCATAAACTAATTTTTTGTAGAGACGAGAATTTTTCGAACCGCACAAAATATCTGAAATTATATCAAGCCCGGCGTCATCGTTTGTATATGCCTTATCTGAGTGCCATGCTAAATAAATTCTTTCAAGCTGAACATTATCTTCATACTTTATTTGAAGTATTTTTTCAAGAGAGGGAATTTGTGAATTGTTACTTTCGGCAATGCCGTTCGAAGGAATTTCGCCAAAATATTTTTCTATTAGTTCTTTACAATTGGTCGATTCGAAATCACCGGCAACAACAAGGCATGCATTTGATGGGGAATAGTAGTTTTTGAAGAAGCTTGAGACATCTTCCAAAGAATAACTTTTTATGTCATCTAAATAGCCGATGGTTGGCCAGCTGTAAGGATGATTTTCCGGAAATAAACTTCCAAGCAATTTCTCCCAAGCTAAACCATACGGCTGATTTTCATATCTCTCAAGACGTTCATTTGATACAACTCCTTTTTGATTATCGAGTTTTTCTAGAGTTAAAGCGGGGAGTAAAAACCCCATCCTATCGGATTCAAGCCAGAGCGCTAGTTCCAAAAAATTGGCCGGAAGTTTTTCGTAGTAATTTGTTCTATCAAATGTAGTCGATCCATTAAGTGATCCGCCTGCTTCCTGAATAAAACGAAAATGCATTTCCTTTGCAGCATTCTCAGATCCTTGAAACATCATATGCTCAAATAAGTGCGCAATTCCCGTTTTACCTCTTTTTTCATATGCCGAGCCAACTTTGTACCAAACATTTACAGCTACAAGCGGTAAGTTTTTATTTTGATGTAAAACTACCTCAAGTCCATTTTGAAGCTTGTATTTTTCATATTCGATATTTAATACATTCATTTCAGTTTTCAAATTTCTGAGAAGCTGATAAGGTTAAGAATTGGGTGCTTAAGGTGGTTACAAAGGTTAATAATTCAATGATGTTTCTTTCTTAGATGATTTCATGCTTTCTTTGCATTTTTTTTAACAGAATAAACTCGACAATCACAACTATTTAAAATTTTTTTTGCATTTTTTAACCTTAGTAACATCCGTCTGCTTAAAAATAACCTTATTACTTTATTAAACTATATATTTCAAGATCGAATTAGATTAAGCTATTAATTCTACTTCGAAGATTAATGAAGCAGTTTAAGAACTCTATCCGGTCGAATTGAGCCGAGTAATCTGAATATATCGCTCATCGGAATATCTCTGTTCCATGAAAAGAGAGTTATGAATGCTTCACCCACAACCATATCTCTAGAAACAAATCCCCAGAAGCGGCTGTCTAAGCTGTCATCACGATTATCGCCCATCATGAAATAATAATCCTTCTTGAATGTGTAAGATGTAACGGGAATATCTTCAATTGTTACGGTATTGCCTTTAATATCAACGACTCGTTTTCCGTATTCTCTGTCAATTATCGTTCGCCATTGTTCTATATTTTCTGTATTCAATCTTACTTTATACCCCTTTTTAGGAACAACCAAAGGACCATAATTATCTTCATTCCACGGCATTCCCTTAGGAAAAATTCTTGGTTCAATATATTGCCTTGGATTGACGAAAGGTTTTAAATACTTTATGTGAGAAGGAATCCAGAATTCCTTTGAGTTTACAAAAACCACTTTATCTATGATTTGAATAGTATCGCCGGGGGTTCCAATGCATCTTTTAACATAATTGACATTAACTGGATCAGCTATTAATTGATCTCTGTCTCCCGGATATTCGAATACAACAATATCTTTTGCTTTTGG
>JBGSOQ010000242.1:0-10173 GCA_041739035.1 Ignavibacteriaceae bacterium
ACCACTTTCCAAATCCCCATGGTAGAACCGGAATACCACCAAGGGAAATAACTCGGGCAATCGTATCTTCAATTGGCTGACCGTCATTTAATCTAGTTTGCGTTCCAAGAGAAAGAACTTCGAGCTTTTCTTTAGTTACAATCTGAAAGCCGGGAAAAATAAATATTCGTTTCCCAGTTTCATTCGTTCTAACCTCAATTGTGTTTCCAGTTTCATTCTGATTTAAAATATATTCTGTGTTAGTATTTTTATTACTTTTAATTCTAGTTTTTTGTCTAAGGTAATCATATGAGTTTTCATTTTTTCCTTCAGTAAAAAATAGAAAACCACCAGAAAGAGTTGATAAATTGATTTTGCTTAAATTGTGAAAACACTTATCAAAAAAGATTCCTTCATCAAAACATTTATGAAAGTGGACATGAGCATCAGCTGCCCAAAGAGTCATTTGAATCTCCAATTTTGGTGCAAATATAGCAATAATCAGGCCATATTCTTAATTTGAGAATTCGTATATCACATTCGATTTTCAGATATTACTGATAAAATTAGGTTAAAATTAAGTAAAATATTGACCCTTAAGAAAGGTTTACCTCATTTGAAGATAAAGAAAACAGAAATAAACTTAGAATGAGCATGTGATGAGATGCCATCGACCATTCTTGATCTTAACTAATACCTGCTGGGAATATTATAGTTGAAAAACGTGGGTCACATCCTAAAGTTGAGAAGTACTTTTAATGACCTATTTACTAAACATGTTGAGTTAGAACTAATAATCACAAATTGTTATTCGCTATTACTGTTTTTACAACCCTCACTAATTCACAAATGCATGCCTCAAGTTATATCCCTCAATTATTTTTGGTTTTTCTTTAAGTTATTTGAAAAGTATATAATTAATTAAAAGCTTACTTACGATTCATATGACTGCGAATTATCTCACAAAACTTTTAAGCAACGCTCCGGTCATTTGAAGAAAAAATCCAACTCCCGCTAGGAGTAAATCTAAATAATCCATTCCGAATTTTTCAGTTGATCCCAACACATATGAAAGAAGATTTATAAAAAAGATGATCATTAAGATTGAAGCAAATCCTAAAAAGCCTGCTTTTATTGGTTTAACTAAATAATTATTTATTTTTTTATACGCTGGTACTGTTGATGTTATCTGAACTGGGCCGGTATGTGTTAATGTTTTCATAGTTTTCTCATTTCTATTTAATAAATTCTAATCACGATAATATGATTTGATAATATCTTCTGCATCGTTATTCCCAAGCAATCTTGCGCTGTGAAGCAGCAACAATGCCTCATCTTTACTACCTTGTAAAAGTTTTGCAATTCCGATAATTGAATAAAGTCTACCATAAGATGGACTGTTAGTATTATTTGAGCTTCTTGTTTCACTGCTGATGTCTCTTGAAAGAGTCTCCATTCGATAGTGAAGATTGATAGCCTGCTGACAATCGTAAATGGCTCCTTCGTAATCTCGCATCTCAAGTTTTGCATAACCTCTGCTTGAGTATGCATGAGGTAGTAAAGGACTCGCCATGATTGCTTTAGTGAATTCAAAGATAGCTCCTTTGTAATCACCAAGCAGTAGTTTGTTATTTCCAGCTAGAATAAATTCTTCAGTGCCCTTCATTTTCATTTTTCGGTTTATGAGAAATAGCAATTTGACTCTCTATTAAAACCAACTAATATGCCGTCAAAAAGTATTGATTATGGATTGTTTTCAACCTTTTTATATTGTTCAGTGATTCAAAATAAGACTGGTCGAAAAATCAAAACACATTGAAGAGAAAGACTAGACGCAGATTTTATCGTGAGAGTTTTAATTCGAATGTAATACTTGAGTTGCCAAAAGATTTGAATAGCAAACTTGTATTATTAAGATTCTACAAATTTAAAAAAGCGGAAGTTTTGGACTTCCGCTTTTTTATGAAAGACTGTACTGAAAATTATTTTTTTCTATCTGCTTCAACTACAGCAATTGCTGTCATGTTAACAATGTCATCAACTGTAGCGCCCGTTTGTAAAACATGAATAGGTTTTTTCATCCCCATTAAAATCGGGCCAATAACTGTAGCTTGGCCTATTCTTGCCATTAGTTTATACGCTATGTTACCTGCTTCAAGACCAGGGAAAATTAACACATTTGATTTACCTTGAAGTGAACTGAAAGGAAATCGCCTTTCACGAATTTCTGGAACGACAGCTGTATCAGCTTGCATTTCCCCATCAATAATTAAGCTTGGTCTTTGTTTCTTAACCAGTTTAACAGCCTCTTTTACCTTTTCTGTTTGCGGGTGCTTTGCGCTTCCAAAATTACTGAACGAGAGCATTGCAATCTTAGGAACAATATCAAATTCATGTACTGTATCAGCAGTGGAAATAGCAATTTGCGCAAGTTCTTCAGCCGTTGGATTTATATTTACAGTACAATCAGAAAAGAAATAAACATCTTTCTTTGTAATTACAATGTAAAGACCAGACACTACTTTTAACCCTTCCTTAACTCCAACACATTGAAGAGCAGGTTTAATCGTATCAGGGTAATGGGTTGTCAATCCGCTTATTAAAGCATCTGCATTGCCCTGATCAAGCATCATGCATCCAAAGTATATAGGTTGTTTCATCAATTCTTTGGCTTCTTTAAGCGTGGTGCCTTTTCTCTGACGTTTTTTAAAAAGTTCATTTAGATATAATTCACGCTTATCCGATGTTTCCGGATCAATAACTTGATAATCACTTTGTTCGTATCCCAAGTCACTAATAATTCCACGAATTATTTTTTCATTACCAAGTAATACTGGTAACGCAATATTTTCTGAATTAACAACATGCGCCGCACGAATTATTTGTTCCTCCTCACCTTCCGGATAAACGACTTTCTTAGGATTTTTTTGGGCTTTGTGAATCATAACTCTGATTACTTCTGAAGAAAATCCTAGTCTTTCCTTAAGTTGTTCTTCATAGGCTTGCCAGTCCTCAATTTTGTTCTTTGCAACTCCGCATTCAATTGCTGCTCTAGCTACCGCCGGGGCTACATACCAAAGAACACGCGGATCGAAGGGTTTCGGGATAATGTATTCTCTGCCAAAAGAAAATTCGGTTCCACCATAAGCATTCAACACAATTTCGGGAACTTTTTCTTTGGCTAATTCAGCGAGCGCTTTAGTCGCAGCCATTTTCATTTCTTCAGTTATAGCTGTAGCTCTAACATCCAAAGCTCCTCTGAAAATGAATGGAAATCCTAAAACATTATTAACTTGATTTGGAAAATCACTTCGACCGGTTGCCATAATAATATCACTTCGTACGGATATTGCGTCTTCATAGCTTATCTCAGGATCGGGATTAGCCATCGCAAAAACAATGGCATTCTTAGCCATTCCCTTAACCATTTCTTTGCTCACAACACCGCCGACTGATAAACCTAGGAATACATCAGCGCCTTTCATTCCATCACTAAGACTTGCAAATTCCTTATCGGTCACAAAATCCATTTTGTATTTATTCAGATCTTTTCTGCTTTTGGATAAACAGCCTTTAGAATCGAACATAATAATATTTTCTTTTGTAACTCCTGCTCTGACATATAATTTACAGCATGAAATTGCAGACGCACCAGCACCATTGACAACTATTTTTAAGTCACTTAATTTCTTGCCAACAATTTCAGCAGCATTTATTAGAGCAGCACAGGAAATTATTGCAGTCCCGTGCTGATCATCATGAAAAACCGGAATATTCATCGTAGCTTTAAGTGTTTCTTCAATTTCAAAACATTCCGGTGCTTTAATATCTTCCAGATTTATTCCCCCAAACGTGGGTTCCAACATCTGAACACATTTAATAATTTCTTGTGTATTCTTACTTCTCAATTCAATATCAAATACATCGATATCAGCGAATCTTTTAAATAAAACTCCTTTTCCTTCCATAACAGGTTTACCAGCTTCAGCTCCAATATCACCTAAACCAAGAACCGCCGTGCCGTTGGAAACAACCGCCACCAAATTTCCTTTTGCGGTGTACTTGTACACATCTTCCAAGTTCTTTTCTATTGCCCGGCAGGGTTCGGCTACTCCCGGTGTATATGCCATTGAAAGATCTCTTGCGGTAATGCAAGGTTTTGTAGCAACAACTTCAATCTTTCCCTTTCGCCCTTCACTATGATAATTAAGTGATTCTTCAATTGATAATTTCATTTTAGCTCCTAATTAATTATTGTTGAAAGTAAATTTTGATTTCTTGAACTTGTAATGCAAAAAATTTGTAATCTTGAAGGATTGAGCATGATTTTTAATGTCATATTTGCTTGCCAAATAAACCCCCATAAACGAAAAAATTGACATGACTAATTTCCATAAAGTATGCCATAAGTTCAACTTTATTAACAAAAATAAATGTTAAGGATATCAATTGTTTTTCAATTGAAATTGTGATAGTGAGTTGAATAATCACTAACCCAATTTTTATTTTCTTACTTATGAAAAGATTTATTCTAACTATCAGGAATTCGAGTTAAAAAAGGAAAGAATCAAAATTCCAAGACTTTAGGTTCTCTAAGTTTGCAAAAAATAAAATTGATTTTATTCTGAATTTTATTTTTCTGTTGCCTCTGCCATCAGTTGATGAGCTGCCTCCTTACCCAAGTATAAATCAACAAAGTAGTGAATGATATATAGTAGTGGAGTCAAAACAACCGCTACTAAAAATTTGTATGTGTAATTCATCATTCCTATTGCAATAACAAGCTTCAAATCCCAACCGGCACCTATGTAAAAGGCTATAAATAAGACAACAAAACTATCTATGAATTGAGATACTAAAGTCGATCCTGTAGCCCGAAGCCAAATTTTGGCGTTACCGGTTTGGGATTTGACAAAATGGAATACTGTTACATCAACAAGTTGTCCGACTAAAAAA
Organism: Ignavibacteriaceae bacterium; assembly: GCA_041739035.1. Taxonomy (GTDB): domain Bacteria; phylum Bacteroidota; class Ignavibacteria; order Ignavibacteriales; family Ignavibacteriaceae; genus XYD12-FULL-36-8. The sequence continues at coordinate 4,936 of JBGSOQ010000242.1, forward strand.
GCTACCAGTGAGCCAATGATGATCCATAGCCCTTGACCATAAATGGCTCCGAATGCTTTATGCATATTAATTGTGCCGTTAGCAGTAGTGCGCTCAATCCAAAAATCTGCCGGAAAGAGTAACATCGCAAAATAAACCATAATGAAAGCATAAAGTATTAGAGCAGCGGCAGTGAATGAAAGAAACCTAACTCCCTTTCTACCAAAATACTCGTTAATAATATCTGTCATGATGAAGACAACCGGCCAGAGCAAAACGCCTGCGGTTAAATTAAATGATAAATTTTCAATACCGAATAGAGTAATATTTATGGGATCGAGCCCAAGCGTACCCTCGAGTGAAAATATTTTAACTCCAATAAATTCTGCAAGTATTGCATTGGCCAAGAAAAATGCGCCCAATATGTAAAAAAGTCGAGTGTTTTTGTCTTTCATCGTTCGCCAATTAGTATAAAAATTAATTGTGCCCAATTTTGTAAAATTGGTGCACAAATCATAATAAAAAACTGCGCCGGCTTTTAGGCCAGCACCGCTTTAGTGGAGAGAGAATTATTTGATGATTATCTGTTTCGACCACGTTCAGTTGTTCTTGATTCTTGCTTAATTCTCTGATCATTGTTCCGCGAATCACTTCTTTTCTGTTCTTCGTTTCGATTCAACGTTCGATTCTCTTGCTTATTTGGTACAATTTTTCGTTCAACTTTTACCTCATTCGGTTCACGTTGAATTTGAACGCTTCGCTCTTTTCTTACTTCTTTTTCTTCAGTTGGTGTTCTCTTTATGTCACTTCGTCTGTTCTGATTTTCAACTGTTGGACTTTCCTTCTTTTGCCGTTCATCAATGATTCTTTTCTCTTCTTTCTTTCTCTCAACGTTGATTCTTTCTTCATTACGTATTTTTTCCATTTCAGTAGAATTATCTTTTCTAACACCATCAAGATTTCTGTTTTCATTTGTTACTCGACGCTTTTCCTCGATCGTCGTTCCTTTGGACTCTCTTTCTTTAATAATTCGGAAATCGTTATTTCGTTTTTCAACTTCGGTATTTTCTCTATTCTCTCTTCTGTCACCAAGTTGTAACTTTGAAGTTTCAAGAGTAGATCTTCTTTCAATTTTCCTTAAATCTGCATTCCTTTCATTATCTTTACTCAACTCTTCTCTGGAAGGAATATAAGTTCTCACAACGTCATTATTTCGTTCCAAATTTCTATTTCTATCAGTTGTAGTTAACTCCCTTGGATCAGTAACCTGCTCTAAAGTTCTTGGTCGTATATCTTGTTTGCTTCGCGATCTAACCTCACCGATATCAACACCTCTGTTAATTATTCTTCCGTTTGAATAGCCATAGTCATTTCGGTATTTGGTGTTCGAAAATACTCTGTATTTGGATTTTGGACCAACATAGTGTTTATATACATACGGATCGCACATATGGTTGTAGTTTACAAAATGCCAATGATTGTAAGGTGTTATATAGTTGAATGTAAAATGAATGCCTGTGTTGATTGAGAATACTGCGTAAGGAGGCAGCGGAGCCCAGCCGACATAATTATCATCGTATCTCCATTCAACCCAAGCAGGAGCCCAATCATAGTCAGGGATCCAAATCCAACCGTAATAATCGTCATAAAACCATCTGCCATAGTGGTAAGTGATGTAACCGAAGGATTCATAAGAATCCCAATACCAGCCATAATCAGTCCAGATCCATCTTCCATTGCTATAGGGAGCCCAACCTCTTCGCATTATCGTAGGACGCCAAACAACTAGTCCGTCATCAAATTCCATCCAGACTCCATGTGGAGCAAGATGTGAATAAAATGAACCATATGCGTTTATAATTTTAGAAGATTTTGCCTCTGTAAAAGTAACAAAACCGACTATAAGCGTTAAGATTATTAATAACTTTTTCATTTCACACCTCTCATTATTGTTTAACTTCATAGATAGTCAGACAATGAATGTGCCATCACGGAATCTTCTTAATACTTTAATTTTAAGATGTTACTGAGGGAACATGTTCACTATTTTGAACAATGAAAATAGTTTAGTAGACGATTATGGGGTATACAATTAATGATCAGAAACTAAAACTCTATCTGTTCAGCTTGCGTTCTTTCCATTTGAATTTGCCGAAAATGCCAACAATACCAGCAATAGTTATGTAGATTATCTGAAAGATTTCGCTAAATAAAAAATATTTCAACAATCTACGATTGAAGAGAAAATCGATCCCTTTTGTTATTATAACGTATTCTAAAAGGAATTTTGAAATCAAACAAACTATTAAACAAAATATGAATATGTGAGAAACGAAGATAGACAAGATAATTTGTAATATTAGGCTTAGATAGAATAAATAAATTAATATTAATCTGATGATTAGCGAGTTGTTTTTATAAAATAATCCTTTACTAGCCCAACGTTTGCGCTGCTGAAAAAAATCGTTTAGACTTATATTAGGCTGTGTGAAAACTACCGTCTGTTTTTTCCAACAAAATTTGACGAAAAAATCAGTCTCGGAAGCTATTTTTTGCATAAGCAATTCATCCTCACCCGATGACAAATGCAATTGATCTTGGTAACCACCAAGCTTATTGTAAACGCTTTTTCTAAATGCTAAATTCGCCCCATTGCATATTGTTGGTTTACCGATTCCAATTAATCCGGCACCTGATAGAACCAGTCCTGCAAATTCGAGTGATTGAATTTTTGAAAATAAATTCTCCCGTGGGATAAAGCTGACAGGACCAGAAATGAACCCGGTACTATCATCAAATCCGGATAATAATTTTGTTAGCCAATTGGGGTCGTGAACACAATCAGCATCTGTTGTTACAACTATTTCACCGCGAGCTTGTTCAATTCCGCAACTAACCGCTTTTTTCTTGTAAGCTTTGTTAAGTGATAAATCATTCAGTGAAATAACTTTAATATTTTGAGGCTTAAAAGTATTTTCAAGTTTTTCTAATGAATCATCAGTCGATGAATCATTAACATAAATCACCTCGTACTTTTCCAGTGGGTAATCCTGAGAAACAATACTCGTTAAGCTTTTTAAAATTGCTTCCGATTCATTTCTGAATGGGATAATAACAGAAATAAATTCATCAGGAATTTTTTCAGTTTTTATTGTAGAAAGATTTTTTAGACCTTTTATAATGCCAATTAGGAAAAGAAGATAGTTGAGAAGCAAAATCCCAAAGACGAATAAAAAGATTATTTCAATCATCACTCTTTACGAAAAGGAGAACTAAACCAATAAGAGAAGGAATAATTATATTGATAGCAAAAAGTGCCAGGGAAGCATTTAATGCTGTACTTGATGTTTCTCCTATTTTAGTTAAGAAAAATACTGCAGCCCCTTCTCTGACTCCCAATTCACTAAGTGAAATTGGAGATAATAACGACTTGGTAAACATTATCAAAACTGCTGCCCAGAAATAATTTACAACGTCAAAGTGAAGTGAAAATGCAGCTATTAAAATCATAAACTGTAAAAGATAGCATAAAAGAAATAACGCGGAGATCAATAACATTATTAGAACGTACTTATTACTGAGTTTTTTAAGGAGTAACAATTTTTCTTTGACTTTTAGTACGAGTTTATACTTAAGTAATGGAGAGATTAAAGTGAATAGCCATTCTTTTTTTGTGAATAAAAGAGCAATTGCAAAAGTAAAACAAATCAAAAATACATTTAACAACGGCAGTGAGACAAAAATGTTTGTTGCGTAAAACTTGTTGACAAACAATAGGGTGCCTGCCGTTCCAATAAGAAAAGTAACCAGAATAGTAAAGAACTTATCTATGAAAATTGCAAGCACAATATCCGAAAAAGAATGTTCCTTAAACATCAGTCCTCTGCCAACATACTCGCCGGCACGTGCCGGAGTAAATACTGCGGCAGGAAATCCATAGAATAATGAAAACAGTATTTTTCTTCTACTCTGTTCTCCAAAAAATTGGCGGCAAGTGATTTGCCACTTCCAATACTGTAAGTAAAGATTTGGAATCAGCAGTAATAAGCTTAAAATAATTAATTGACTGTTTGCTTTAGTAAAAGTCTCGATGATGGTGTTTATCTGAACATAGGAAAAAAGATATATAAGCAATGAAGCAGTTATAATTATTTTGATAAAAAAATATATTTTCGATCTCAGATTTGGCAGCTTAGCAACAATAATGTTTGTGTCAGTATTCATACTGTTTTGTTTCAATTTTCCATCTTAAATATATTCACTTTCAATCCCTCCGCACAATTATTGCACATACTGTTTCCTTTCCGATTTTGCAAAACTCCCCTTCTAAAATTTTGATAAAGTTCAGATTTCCAAATCTCTTTAATAGAAAATTTGCTTAGATCGCCGAGAATATAATTTGCATCTTTATCAAAACAGCATGGCACCATTTTTTGATCCCATGTAATGACCGCAGTTCTCCACAAGGCAAAACAATGATCTTTGTGGTCGCCTTTAAGCTGGTAACCTCCATTACTTAAATGATAGCGCGAAAATTCACTTTTTGTTGGTAAATATTTTAGCGCATTTTTATAGGAAGATACTTGCATAGTCTTAAATACAAGCCTATCCACAAATCTTTTTTTGCTGTAAGCCCTGACTTCAGAAAGTAAATGCTCATTTTGCTTCATCACAATAAATTGAAGTTCAACAAAAGGCCTTTTGAGATTCATTTTTCTTTTAGTTTCGACCAGAAGTTGCAATGCCTCATCAGCTTTTTTGAATGTTCCACCCACCCGATAATTTTGATAGCTATCTTCGTCCAATCCATCTAGTGAAAAAATTATCTTATCAGGCACATTTTCCAGAATCTTATCAATATTTTTTTCAGATATTAAATTTCCATTTGTACTTATCGAGATATAAATATTTTTACTCTGAGCATATTTGATCATTTCATTAAGTTTCTTGTTTAAAAACGGTTCACCTTGAAAAAATAATTGAACGTAAAATCCAGTTCTGCTCATTTCATCGATATTTTTTTTGAAATTTTCGGTAGATAAAAAACCAAGGGAACGAGTTAATTCACCGGTTCCTGAAGGACATTCGGGGCATTTTAGATTGCAAAAATTTGTTGGTTCAATCGAATACGTTAAAGGCATCCCCCAGACGATCGGTTTTCTTATAATCCGTGATACGGAGAATGAGGTTACAATTTTTAGAATGTTAAAAATTCTTTTTAAAGTAAAATATTTTAGCGGATTTAGTTCCAATAGTCAT
>JBGSOQ010000347.1:0-11745 GCA_041739035.1 Ignavibacteriaceae bacterium
CTAAATAATTCATCGAAAGCTTTATGTACTGGAATTAGTGTATGTGCTTTAATTGCATCCGAAATTGAAGGGACACCTCTTCCTTGCAGCCAGTGATATAATTTTTCGTAAACGCCGTTTGTATCGTAAACTTCCCTAAAATCTAAAAACAGTTTGTATTGATACCCCTGAATATGAATGTAAAAACCATGGTCAAGAATATCTCTTCCTGAAAACAGATGTTCAAGATTTGTTTTATGATCACGGCATATGTAGAAAAATTTATGATCGTAATTCAGCTTAAGAGCATCTCCCAATTTCTTTTTATTAGAATATTTTGACCCATCGTTTGCAGACATTGACTTCGGAACAGAATAATTAATTGTTCCTTTGAATTCCTGATACGCATTATTGTAAATCACAAAAGCTTTTTCGTAGCCGAAAATATTTGTGTATGCGAACACATTGTGATTTAGATTTCCAAAATCATCAATGAATTCAAAAAATTCAAAGTCATTAACTTGTGCAAATAAATATCTTTTTCTAGTTATCGGGAAAATCTCATGCTCATGTCTGTGAACTAAATACTCATCAACAATTTCATCATAATAAGCCCGTTTGTATTCCATTCCGTATTTTTCTGAAAAACCTTCTATTTGTCCATGACCAAACATTGGCAATCCGGGCAGCGTAACCATCATCATTGCAATACCAAAATATTTATCGCCCTTTCCAAATTGATTAACTGCAGTCTCTTCATCAGGATTACTCATGAAATTAACATAACGCTTTAATATTTCAGGATTGAAATCCAGAGTATTTTTAATCAGATCATGGTATTTATCATTTTCTTCCTTCATCAGCATATGCATAAATGCTGAGTTGTATACTCTATGCATTCCTAAAGTTCGTACAAAATATCCTTCCATTAACCAAAAAGCTTCAGCGAGCAGGAGAGTGTTTGGCATTTCTTTATTTATTCGATCGACTAACTCGCGCCAAAATTCCTCAGGCATGGCGTCATTAAATTCTTGGTGAGACATCGAATAGTCTGAACGGGAGGGAATTGCGCCGCCCGTACCTGGAGCTGGAAACCACAGGCGTTGATAATGTTTTTTAGCAAGAGTCATTGCTGCATCAAAACGAATAATGGGGAATTTTTTAGCAACATGCATTATTGTTTGGATTAATGCTTCACGAACTTCGGGTATGAGTAAATTTAATTGAGAGGTATCATTCCATGGCATGTGTGTTCCATCATTACCATGATAGAAATATCGAACTTCTCCTGTATATTTATCTCGCCTTTGGAATACAACTGCGGCGTCCTGGCGCGAATAATATTTATCTTCAATTCGTACTTCGACCCTATCATCATCAGAAAGATTAGGACCAGTAAAGCTATAACCCGCATAAGGCGGATAGCTTGATTGAATAAAGTAATCCGGTTTTTCAACAACCCATTTTGAATAAATGCCTGTATGATTTGGAACCATATCGCTTGCAATTCTAATTCCACGCTGCCATGCGCGTTGTTTTAAATTTTCAAATGCTTCATCACCGCCGAGTTCTGATGCAATAACATAATCATATAAAGAATATGCCGATGAAACAGCGTCAATGTTCCCGTTGATATGCTTGATTTTTTTTGAAGCGCTGCTTCGTTCCCAAATGCCAATAAACCAAAGTGCGGTGAAATTCCATGATGCTAACCGGTCAAGTTCTTCATCAGGTATCTGATCGAGTCTATAAATATGCCTTCTGTATTTTTTTGATAACTGATCGAGCCATACATAAGTATTTTTGGCAATCATTACTACTTTAGGCATCCAATCAGTATCTTCAGTAAACTTTTCGAACTCGGTATGATAAAAAGCGGTTTCGTCTGCAGTAAGTTCTGCTCCGGATCTCAATTTTGATTTTAAATACTCATAGTAATCTTTAAGCTGCTGAAATTGGGGAACAGGAGGAGTTCCTTTTTCGCCGCCGCCATGCTGGATAAACAATTTAATATCTTCCTGAATTAAATCTTTTCCGGAGAGAATTCTTGTGTGAAAGGCATCATAAACATATATTCCCCATTTTGTTAAAATATAATCAAGCTGTTCCTCAAAATTATGTGGGTTACTGATAATCGGCTTCCTCAGAAATTGAATCAAAGGCAGATTTTCCGGTCCGAAAGTTTTTTCGGTGGAAAGATGATTTTCCGTTTCCTCAATCAGCTCAATATATTTTGTTTTCTTTGAAATCCTTTTATCACTGTATAACTCTTCGAGTAAATTACCTGCGGGATTAATGTTCTCAAGCTGAAGCAGTATTAGTTCTTCGAGAATAATTTCAGTATTTGGTTTATCATTGGTGGAGGAGGCAAGATAATCTTCAGCTGTAATTTTACCGAGATAGACATCGAGTGGAGGAAATTCCTCAACATATTCCAAGAAAACCTGGTTTAATTCTTTTTCGCCAAGATGCTGATACAAAGAATTTAACGTTCTTTTTAAAACACCCGGATTTTCTTTTTCCTCGTACCAGCGGATAAGAAAATGAAATATTTCATGCATTAACCCAACTGCATTTAATAAACCCGCAGTAATTAATTGATCATTTCTACCTTCGCTTTTCCGTTTCTCATTTATTTTATTAGAAAGTTCACGTGCAAGACGAAAATTTACAATAACCAAATCGCCATTGATGGAGAATAATGACTTATCTAACTGATACTTTAAACGAATTTCTTTTGCAACATGAAATTCATACGAATTTGAAATCGTCATCGATCTGTAAAAGGGAATTGTGCCCATACTTTTTCCTTGAAGTGAAATTGTATTATCTGAATTCGTGGACTGAACGAAGGAAATATAATAAATCTGATAGCAAAAAGGAGAGGGAATTGTAATTTCTATTGACTAATCTGCAAAAGATAAATTAATCTATACAACTAACTTCTAGATTAAGCCAGCATTTAATTGTGGGAATTTCATCGAAATTATTGATGATATGCTAAATTCGAACCAACCCAGGTTTTATTCTTGTTGAAATCAACGCCCATCATTTTACCTTTACTGGTTCGAATCAAGTTAGTGGCTAGGATGGGTTTGTTATCCCAAAGAAACATTAATCTTATTTCAACCTTCGCATATTCATCCGGGGTTTCTAATACGGGTGCATAATCAACTTTTTCTTGAAGAATATAATTCGATTTATCGGTCACTTTGTCAAGCATGTCTTTAGTAACATCTACTTCAACACCAAGCCCGGCAAATGAGAATAAAGGTTTTAGCACAAATCTGTTTAGATCGTTAGGGTAAGTATCAAGCTCATTCAAGAAATAACATCGTGGTACATACTTCCCCTTTAATGCAGGAAGGGAATACTTACTTATTTTGAAAAACCAATTTGGATGCCCCGCCCATTCAACGTCAAGATCATCAGTAAAACTAAAATTGAACTTGAAATTTTTGCGTTCTAACTCATCGTAGATAACACGATTGTAAATTCTTTCAATTGGAATTTCTTTACCATTATCTGTATAAAAAAGTTTTTTATCCTTCTTTATTACTTCTGATAGATTTACAGTTTTAATTTGTGTCAATTCTTCAGTACAAGCAAAATCGACCCTTGTTTTTTGATTATGAGGATCAATTTCAAGAAGAACAACATTTTTAGGATCGTAACCGGATAAAATTACCTTTCTCAGCAGTCTAACGTAGCTTTCACCGTCAAGCCCGTTAAAAAAGCTTGAGAAACTTGAAGGAATATCAAAATGTCTTCTTACTATTTTATCAAGATAATATTGATAGCTAAAGAGGGAAGGAAATCCTTGCAGCTCAATTAATTTTGGGATGAAATTACCGGATTCATCTTTTGTTACTGCAAAATCCAAACATAAAAATTGCGGATGGGAATCTTCGTTTGGTACGAAAAGATTTTTAGGAATTGCATTTTTAGAATTGTTTTTAAAATCTTCGCCATTCAGTTGGTTTAATAAATTATTTGAAGCATCGAGGAGTTGAATTGTAAGCTCAGTATCAAGAAATAGAGGAGTTTCCGAAACCCGAAAATCTATTGGGTAATATGTAAATGTTTGTAAATCATTTATGAACTTATCATAAATTTTTTGATCGAAATTTTTATTATACTTTTTTCTTAATTCAGGTATCATGCAATGTAACCCTAAAAAATAAACTGTCCGTTTTCCATAATTTTTTCTTCATCAATCCAAATATCAAAATTACGCCCCACGCAATCTATGTGAGTAGTTGATTTCCAAGTTTGTCCTGTATGTTCTGCGTAAGGATGCCCAAAGGCTATATGAATTCCGGGAATTTTTTCATCCTGTAAAATATGCCCGATAATATTTTTTACTGCTGTATTGGTTCCAATCGCAAATTCCCCCACACGATTGCTATTTTCATCCGTCATTGTGTAAGCTGTAAACTCATCAAGCAGCTCCTTGTTAGAGCATTCTATATGTTTTATCCTGCTATCTCCAATTTCTATGAAAAGCGGAGTTTCAATCAAGTCTCCATATTTTTCACAAAGGTAATCACCTACAACTCCATCAACTACGAAAAGTCCGTTCATTGTTTTTGGAGATGTAAAGATTTCACCGCCTGGCAGATTTCCCCATTTTTCCGGTGTAATAATTCCGCTAGTCTTTATCCATTTTATTTCTGGAGTGAATTCAGCACGAATATTCGTTCCGCTTTTGGAGGCAGCCGAGATTGTTTTTGCTTTGCGTGCTTTTTCAATTAAGAGCTGGCTTTGCCGATCAATCTCTACAAAGTCTGCGCGCATTCCATCGAGCATAATTTGCTTATTAATATTAACCATGTGACCATGACGTAATTTGTACTTGTTCACAACTGAAACCATCTGAACACGTGATCCAAGTTCACCTGTTTGAGAGTTACAGCAAAAAATACTCACTTGAGATTTCGCCAAATCATTTAATATAATTTTAGGCATATCCTTCAATGGTCTTTGCGCAATTTCTTCAAGTACAAAAATTTTGTATTCTGAGCCGATTTTTTCGATTTCGTGAACAAGAGAAAATGCTATCTCAAGATTTATATGATCCGTTATGATAGTAATTCTCTCTTCTCGTTTAAGACGTAAACAAATATTCAGTGCGTTGAATGCGCCCTGACTTAATTCTTTGTCGAACGATATATTTTTTATATTACTTAACAATACATGCCCTTTTATATTGGATCATTTCTTCTCTTCTAACCCGAAATGAGTTTCATCAATTATATAGTCGACAACAGCTTTTGTGTCATAAGATTGTTCCCAAATTTCTAGCTGGCGGTCCGCTCCAGTTCCATTTTCAATTATTTTTTTGATGTACTCAAGCTCATGTCTCGAATTCAATTCATCGACTACATCATCGACAAATTCTAAAAGCTCTTGGATAAGGGCTTTGGTATCGACTTCTTCCTGCTTTCCAAAATCAATTAGTTTTCCGGAGATTCCATAGCGCGCCGCACGCCACTTATTTTCTGCAATTAGTGCTCTACGATAGAGTCTGAAGCCCAAATTTTTCTTAATAAGGCGATGCAATTTTGCAACTACTGCCTGACACAGAGCTGCCAAAGCAATTGTTTCATCAACACGCATCGGAACATCACAGATTCTGAATTCCAACGTTTCAAATGTTGGATGAACTCTTATATCCCACCAAATCTTTTTGGCATTGTCTATGCAATTGGTTTTAACAAGAAGTTTGATATAATTATCATACTCGGAAACACTGCTAAAATAATCCGGAATGCCTGTGCGGGGAAATCTGTCAAACACTTTGCTTCTATAAGATTTAAAGCCTGTATTTCTTCCCAGCCAGAAGGGGGAATTTGTGGATAAGGCAAAAATGTGCGGAAGAAAATACCTTACTGCATTCATAATATGTATAGCAATTTCACGATCATTTACTCCAACATGAACATGTAATCCAAAGATTAGGTTTGCGCGTGCAACTTGCTGCATATCCGAAACAATATTTTTATACCGCGGATGAACGGTAATTTTTTGATCCTTCCAATGCGAAAAGGGGTGAGTCCCGGCTGCCGCAATTCTTAAACCATGTTTCTTGGCAAGATTTGCTAAATCTTTTCTTAGGCGAGTCACTTGTCTTCTTGCATCGATGATATCGAAGCAAACATCTGTGCCCATTTCAACAACTGATTGATGCATTTCAGCTTTAACATTTTCAGCAAGAATCAGCTTTCCATCTTCCAGAATCTGTTGAATGTGCGAACGCAGTTCCCGACTTTCGGGATCAACGATCTGAAATTCTTCCTCAATACCCAGTGAAAATAGTTTCTTATCTTCCATGACTCAACTTTCTCTCATCTAACACATCAACTTTTTAATTTATACCTTCAAAGGTTTGTTGTTTACAAAGGAATTGACAAACTCACCCCAGGTTAAATTATTTAAACCGGGTTTGTGAGCTTTAGCTCTTCTTATGGCCATATTTGCTGCTGCCTCAACAATCCATTCGAAATTTTCCTCACCAACAGATTTTACATCTGCATCAGGTGCAGGATTGCAGAAATCTATTGCATAAGGAATTCCATCTCGAACAGCAAATTCTACAGTGTTGAAATCATAACCTAATGCAATGTTAAGAGCTAAGACACCATCTTGAATTTTATCTAACATTTTTTTCTCTGTTTTCATTTTACCCTGAACATAGCGCAGATGATGCGGCTGCTTTGGGTCATATTGCATGATGTGAACATCTTTTCGATCCAGACAGTAGCACCTAAAATATTCGGTGAAAATGATTTCTTCCTGTAACATCATTACGAGCTGACCGGTTTCATTGTATGCATTGAAGAATTCATCTGCATTGTTGAGTTTATAAACATTTTTCCAGCCGCCGCCCGCAAATGGTTTGAAGTATGCTGGAAATCCAACATATTTAAACATTCCCTCCCAATCCAAAGGATATCCCAAGTTTCTAAATGAATTAGAATTGGTGTCCGGCGGATGCTGATTGGATGGCAGTAAAACAGTTTTGGGAACTGCTACTCCGATTTTTGTTGCAAGTGCATTGTTAAAAAATTTTTCATCTGCGCTCCACCAAAAAGGATTGTTAATTACGGCAGTTCCGCTTATGGCGGCATTCTTTAAAAATCCTCGATAGAAAGGAACATCTTGTGAAATTCTGTCGATAATCACATCGTAACCACAAGGTTCGCCTTGAATAACTTTATCCAACTTAAGAAGTTCAGCGGTTATTCCGGATTCCTTTTTAGAATTAACTCGTTCAACAAATGCCGGTGGAAAAGTATTTTCCTGTCCGAAAAGAATTCCAATTTTTTTCATGCTATACCTTAATTAAAAATATTAAAAAATAAGTATTAAAATCATTAACAAATAAATTACTTTTCATTTAAATGGTTTGGTTAAATCCCTAACGTGTTTGACATTTATTAACGCCAGTCTTAAGGCTGGGGTTATAGAAGCAAAAAAATAAATTGGACTTTAGTGCTAATTTCCCAATACAGTTATGCAACTAATGATTAATATTTAACCGACTTGTGATAAATACTCAGGAAACATTTGATGCCACCATTGCCAATCGTGTCCCGCCCATTTTTTTACATCCAACCAATGTCGTATTCCTCTTGAATTTAGAATGTTGGACATCTTAATATTATCATCTAAACACATATCCCATTCACCGGTTCCCAAAATAATTCCCATGTTATGCAGTCTATCTAAATGCCAGTTATCCGATAAATTTGGCAAATAATCTGGCGGATTATTGAAATAACAGTTATCATCATAATATCCCATAATGAATTGTTTAATATCGAATGAACCGCCCATTGAAATTAAATAGCCAATTTGATCAGGATGACGGAAAGCAATATTTGCAGCATGATAACCGCCAAAACTACATCCGCCGACCGCGACTTTTGACTGCCCGGTTTCATACTTTGCAAAAGGAATTACATCGTGCAGAATTACATTTTCATACCCGATATGAGTTTTAACTCTGTCTGCAGGATGAATTGAATAATTATACCAGCTCATTTCATCAATGCTGTCCGGGCAGTAAATTTTTATCCTTCCGGCATCAATTAAATGTCTTGCAGAATCTATCAGCTTAAAATCTTTGTATTCATAGTACCTGCCTTTCGAAGTAGGGAACAGAACAACGGGAAATCCGGCATGTCCGAATACAAGCATTTCAAAGTCTCTATTAAGATGCTGCGTATACCATTTATGATATTCTTCTTTCAATTTAAGCCAAAGTTAATTTAAGGAATTCGGGTGAATAATTGAGGAATGGACTTTCTGACCCGATAATTTTAGAGGCAAATATAGGAAAATATGGTTTTAATTCAAGTGTTTCGAAAGCAATTAGATATGCCAGATTTTTATTCCTCTGACCACGTTTGGAAATCTGGCATATCTTGGTGAAGTATAGAATTGATATTATTAACCCATTAAGGTATTTTAGGTCTCAATTTTATTGCTGTGCTATGAATCAGACGCCGTTAATGACACAATATTACAAGATTAAGGAATCGAATCCTGATACGATACTTTTATTTAGGATTGGCGATTTCTTTGAGACTTTTGAGGATGATGCAAAAATTGCTTCGAAAGTTCTTGGAATAACTCTGACTAAAAGAGCAAACGGTGCTGCTGAGGATGTCCCGCTTGCCGGTTTTCCGCACCATGCAATTGATACGTATTTGCCTAAGCTGGTTCGTGCAGGATATCGAGTGGCTGTTTGTGAACAGGTTGAGAATCCAAAATTTGCAAAAGGAATAGTTAAGCGCGAAGTCATCGAAGTTGTTACTCCCGGAGTCGCATTTTCTGATAAGCTGCTTGATCACAAAAAGAACAATTATTTAATGGCTGTTTGTCAAAAAGAAGAAATGGCTGGAATTTCTTTCTGTGATATTTCTACCGGTGAATTTTTAACGTTTGAAATTCCATCATCGCAAATCTCACAGCACATCGAATCGATTTCACCATCAGAAATTTTAGTTCAGAAAAGAGACAAAGAATTCTTTACGAATTTGGTTCAAAAGTTAAATCCGACGATTAGAATATCTAAGCTCGATGATTGGATTTTTAATTTTGATTATGCAAAAGAATTATTGCTAATGCAATTCAAGACGGTAAACTTAAAAGGATTTGGAATTGAGAATTTTTCAGTTGGAATTATTGCCGGTGGAGTCATTCTAAATTATTTACAGGAAACTCAGAAGGTAAACCTATCACATCTTAACAAAATTTCTGCATATAATCCTGGCGAGTACATGATTCTGGATTATTCTACTAAACGCAATCTTGAAATTACATTTAACATTCAAGAGGGCGGGAGAGAAGGATCTTTAATTTCAATTCTTGATAAAACACAAACGGCAATGGGCGGAAGAATGCTTAAAAAGTGGATTTCAGCCCCGCTGATTAGGCTTGAATCGATATTGAAAAGACAGGAATGTGTTGAAGATTTGTTTCTTAATAAATCTATAAGAGCAAAATCATCTGAAGTGCTTAATGAAATTGGTGACCTTGAACGGCTCATTTCAAAAATATGTACAGGCAGAGCGAATCCCCGTGATGTTGTTGCATTAAAATCATCGCTAAAAAAAATACCGGATATAAAAACTTTATTAGCTTCATCAAAAAATAAAACACTGAAACAGTTAGGCGAATCTTTATCATCGCTTGAAAAACTTGTTGAGAGAATAGACAAAGCAATTGTTGATTCGCCTCCGCTGGCAATTATTGATGGTGCTGTGATAAAGTACAATTACAGTCCCGAACTTGATGAGCTGCGAGATATTGCGTTGCATGGTAAGGATTGGATTGCCGCTCTTCAAAAATCTGAGCGTGAGAGAGCTAGTATTTCATCACTGAAAGTAAGCTATAACAAAGTGTTTGGCTACTATATTGAAATTTCGAATGCTCACAAAGAAAAAATTCCGGACAACTACATCCGCAAGCAAACGTTGGTCAACTCCGAAAGATATATTACACCCGAACTGAAGGAATATGAGGATAAAATTCTTCACGCTGAAGAAAAAATTTACGAGTTAGAATCGCAGTTGTTTAATGAAGTTAGATTGATGATTGCGGAAGAAACTGAATCAATTCAGCTTAACGCTAGATTAATTGGAATGCTGGATTGCTTCTTATCCTTTGCTGAGTGTACCGAACAGTATAAATACTGCAAGCCGATTCTGAGTGATGATGCTAAGCTGGAAATTATTGACGGCAGGCATCCTGTTGTTGAACGAATACTTCCTCCCGGTGAAAAGTTCACACCAAATAGCTGTTACATTGATAATGATAAAGATCAAATAATTTTATTAACCGGACCGAACATGGCTGGTAAGTCTGTTTATCTCCGGCAAGCAGGGTTAATTGTTTTGATGGCACAAATTGGTTCATATGTTCCTGCGAAAGAAGCCAATATTGGAATCATTGATAGAATTTTTACACGAGTAGGTGCAAGTGATAACATTTCTGCAGGAGAAAGTACATTCCTGGTTGAGATGCAGGAAGCAGCTAATATTCTGAACAATGCTACCGGCAAAAGTTTGGTCCTTCTTGATGAAATTGGAAGAGGTACAAGCACTTTCGACGGGATTTCAATTGCTTGGGCGATCACTGAGTACATTCATGAAAATCCGTCAGTTGCAGCAAAAACATTATTCGCAACTCATTATCATGAGCTTAACGAAATGGCTGATTTATTTCCTCGTATAAAAAATTACAAGGTTGAAGTAAGAGAGTATGATGATAAAATAATATTTTTACATAAAGTCAGCCCTGGACGTGCTGATCACAGTTATGGAATTCAAGTAGCACAAATGGCGGGATTGCCGAGATTTGTTACGAACCGGGCAAAAGAAATTCTTGCAAATCTTGAAAGCAAAGAACTAACTCCCTACGAGATAAAAAAGGAAAAATTAAAAAAGTTTGCAGGTACAGAGTTAAATCAAATTTCATTATTCGAGTTTCAGGATGATAAAATTAGAAAAGAGATTGGAGATTTGGAATTAAATCAATTAACTCCATTAGAAGCCCTGAACAAGCTAAATGAGTTAAAAAAGAAAATCAAGGAAAATGTTCAGTAGAATTTAGATTGAAGAATTGAGAATGTATAGAAAATTTTATATCGTTTTTGTTTTATGCATTTTGTTGATAAGTTCTTGTGCTGAGAATTATTCTCCTGAACAAAAAGATTATATTGCTTCAATTGAAAAGCAGCGGCAAGAAAAGGATGATTACATGAAAAATGATCCTAATTCTCCCTTTAGTTATAAGGGTAAAGTTAAGTTTCATCCGTTAAAATATTTTGAAATCAAACCGGATCTTGTTTTTAAGAGCAAGCTGTTTGAGTATCCAGCCAAAGACACTATTTCCATATTTGGTACTAAAGGAGAGGAACGAAAAGTTGTTCGTTTTGGTTATGTTAACTTTGAGTACGAGAAAAATCCTTATCGTTTAAATGTTTATAAAGGATTTGCTAAAACCGGCGAAGAATATTACAGCATTTTGTTTACGGATAAAACGACAAATGAGGAATCTTATGGCGTCGGGCGATATTTGGATTTTGAACTGAATGCCGACAAAAATTTTCTTTATACAATCGATTTTAATTTAGCTTATAATCCTTATTGTGCATACAGCGCTGATTATACTTGCGCAATTCCCACTAAGGAAGATTACATTGATTTGGAAATTGAAGCCGGTGAAAAAAAATATCACTAAAAAAATGGAGTTATT
>JBGSOQ010000407.1:0-6123 GCA_041739035.1 Ignavibacteriaceae bacterium
TAGCACCTGCAGAATCAATGGTGGTTAAGTAAGAAGTAAATTTATGAAGATCAATACCTGTGTAGTACATTTGATACCTCCAAAGTTAAAGTTTTGAATTATGATCAAATTTAACTTTTTACTTATTGGAAATATCAAGCAATTGCATAACCAGCATTTGTGTAACCATACTGAGTTCTAAAGTCATATTTTGGAGTTAATCTTCCAAATTTTTCAATAACTTCATCAATTGTTAAGTCGGATGTCCAATACATAAAATCACCTTGAAAAGTTTGCAATCCCATTCTGTGAGAAACAATATCAATGAGATTTATTTCTTTTGTTACCCAAGAATCTTTCATTTTAAAATCAGGAAGATATTTAATTACTTTGTCTTCGAGTTTTAGTTTACCTTCATATTCAAGAATAGCAAGTGCTGTTCCTGTAAATGCTTTTGTATTTGAACCAATCATGAATAAAGTATTCTCATCCACCTTTTCTTGCTTTCCCAATTCCTTTATACCATATCCCTTTAAAAAAATGACATTACCATCTTTAACAACTAAAACTGCAGCACCGGGAATCTGCCACTGTTTAAGTGCACGCTCGACATATTGATCAAGACTGTCTGTGATAAATGATGGTTGGTTTTGAGCGAATGAAGTTAAGGTCGTAGTTAGTAGAACGATAGAAATAGATAAAAATCTTTTCATTTTATCACCCCTTAAATTTTGTGCCTTAAATTTAGAAAGGAGTAGAATGTTCTCAAAATCTTATTTCCCTCTAAAAATCCTTATATTTCCACCTCAAATTCTATTAAAAATTAATTCGTTAATTGTCTTGGCTAAAGAAAAAGTACTTGTTACATCAGCACTGCCGTATGCAAACGGACCAATCCATCTTGGTCATCTTAGCGGAGCGTATCTTCCAGCGGATATTTATGTTAGATATAAAAGATTAAACGGCGATGATGTGATCTACATTTGCGGTTCTGATGAACACGGAGTTCCAATTACAATAAGTGCTGATAAGGAAAAAGTATCTCCGCAAGTAATTATTGATCGTTATCATACGGCAAATAAAAAGGCTTTCGAACGTTTTGGAATGAGCTTTGATAATTACTCACGTACATGTCTTCCAATTCATCACGAAACTGCGAAGGAATTTTTCTTAGAGTTTTATAATCGCGGATTACTAATTGAGAAAAAGTCGCTTCAATTTTTTGATGAAAAAGCAAATATGTTTTTGCCGGATAGGTACGTTGAAGGAACGTGTCCTCGCTGCGGCAATGAAGAAGCCAGAAGCGATGAATGTGAAAATTGTGGCTCGCTGTACGATCCTTCAGAATTGAAAAATCCTAAAAGTAAAATTTCAGGTAGCTCTCCAACCCTTAAAGAAACCTCACATTATTTTTTCCCCCTTGGGAAATATCAACCTAAGCTTGAAAAATATGTTGATGAAATGAATGAAAAATATGGCTGGAAAGATAATGTCCTTCAATATTGCCGCGGCTGGTTTAAAGATGGCTTAAAAGATCGTGCAATTACCCGCGATTTGGATTGGGGAATTAAAGTACCTGTTGAAGGTGCCGCAGGAAAAGTAATTTATGTTTGGTTTGAAGCAGTGTTAGGATATATTTCATCTACAAAAGAACTCTCTCAGCAAAGAAATCAACCGGAGCTTTGGAAAAAATATTGGCAGGATCCGAGCACAAAGTATATCGCATTTATTGGAAAAGATAATGTGGTCTTTCATACAATCATTTTTCCGGCAATTCTTATGGCATGGAATGAAGCCCGCCTAGCGGACGGGCAAGCAGGCAAAGGGCAATATTGTCTTCCTCAAAATGTTCCGGCAAATGAATTCTTGAATTTTGAAGGAAAGAAATTCTCCAAGAGCAGAAACTGGGGAATTAATGTAGAAGATTTTTTGGATTTATTTCCAGCAGATCTTTTAAGATATACGCTTGCTGCAAATCTACCTGAAAATAGGGATACTGATTTTTATTGGAAGGAATTTCAACTTAGAAACAACTCTGAACTCGCGGATATTTTTGGAAACTTGATTAATAGAACATTTACATTTGTTCACAAGCATTTTGAAGGTAAAGTCCCTCCTCGAAATAAAATTGAAAAGCCAGTCTCGCCCTTGGCGAGCCAAGGCGGAATTGATGATGAGATGATTCAACTGGCAAATTCTTATCCAAAAAAAATTGCTGATCTTTTAGAAAATTTTAAGGTTAAAGATGCTGTACTTGAAATTATGAACCTGGCACGGGCTGGAAATAAGTATTTTAACGATTCCGAACCTTGGAAAACAGTAAAGTCTGATAAGGAAAAATGCGGCACAACTATTAACGTATGCTTAAATGTGATTTATACTCTTGCTGAATTATTCTATCCCATAATTCCTTTTTCAGCCGAAAAATTATTTGAAATGTTAAATGCAAATGCCATTGATTGGAATGACTGTGGAAAAGAAAACTTAAAAGCTGGTCACCAATTAAATAATGCTGAAATACTTTTTCCAAAGATCGAAGATGAATTGATTAAAAAGCAAATTGAAAAACTTAAAGGTTCAAATATGAATGAGAATTTGGTTACTGATGATTTAATTACTATCGATGATTTCATGAAAGTTCAGCTTAAAGTTGCTGAAATCATTACCGCTGAGCGAGTTGAAAAAAGTGAAAAATTATTGAAATTAAAAATCGTATTGGAGAATGAGGAAAGACAGATTGTAGCTGGCATTGCAAAAAGTTATGCTCCGGAAGATTTGGTCGGTAAAAAAGTTGTAGTTGTTGCAAATCTTAAACCTGCAAAACTGATGGGGTTAGAGTCAAAAGGTATGATTTTAGCTGTTGAAACAGAGCCAGGAAAGCACGAAGTTTTAACAGTCAATTCCAATGTGAAAACGGGAATTCGAGCTAAATAATTTAATTAGAGAATAATTTGGTAAAGGATATGAGATTTTCAATCTTAACTACGTTGCTAATTTCAATGACGACATTTGCGCAAACTCCAATCGAGAAATTCAGTAATCAACTAAAACATCAGCTTAGTAAATCTACATCAATCTCAGAATTACAAGTCTGGATATTCTTTAACGATAAAGGTTCAGAAGCCGATAGCTATCTCTTAAAACCTGGAAGTGTAGTGAGTGAGAAATCACTTCAGAGAAGATCGAAGGTTTTTACTTCATACGCATTATTAGAAAACACTGATTTACCTGTTTCTGCAAGTTATATTAAACAAGTTCAATCAGCAGGTTTCAAGCTAAAACAAAAATCAAAATGGTTTAATGGTGTTAGCGGATACGCATCTGTCTCTGTTTTGAATGTGATTTCGACACTTCCTTTTGTAAAACAAATTGATTTAGTAGCATGTCTGCCAAAAAATTATGAAAAAACCGAATCTGATTTTACTATTGATGTGAGCAAATCAATTCAAAATAAAATACAAAGCCCTAATCTTTTAGATTACGGAAATTCTTCGTCCCAAGTTCAGCAAATAAACGTTCATGAGGTTCATAATTTGGGCTACACAGGCCAAGGTGTTACAGTTTGTGTAATGGATGCTGGATTTAATCGCCTTACCCATGAAGTTTTTTCTACAATGAATATAATTGCTGCATACGATTTTGTTAATAATGATCCTGGTGTTGGAGATAGCACTGATATGGGTGGTGGAAGTCACGGTACACAAACGCTCTCTGCAATTGGAGGATTTAAAGAAGGAAAGTTAGTAGGTCCAGCTTTCGGAGCAAATTTTATTCTTGCAAAAACTGAAAATACTGATAGTGAAACACCTATTGAAGAAGATAATTGGATTGCTGCATTAGAGTGGGCTGATAGTATTGGAGTAGATGTTACTTCGACTTCGCTAGGGTACTTCGGTTATGATGCACCTTTCGTCGGCTATACCTGGGAAAATATGGATGGAAATACTGCTCGAATTACTATTGCTGCTGATCTCGCAGTTAAAAAAGGAATTGTTGTGGTAAATTCGGCAGGCAATGAGGGGTTTAATTCTACACATAATACATTAGCAGCACCCTCAGATGGTGATAGTGTAATAGCAGTGGGGTCTGTTACTTCCTCAGGAACACGCTCAAGCTTTAGCAGTGTAGGAAATACGGTTGATGGAAGAATTAAACCTGATATAATGGCAATGGGTTCAAGTGTTACTCTCGCAAGCCCAATAAACGATACAAGATATTCGACAGCCAGCGGAACGTCATTTAGTTGTCCCTTAGCTGCTGGAGTCGCAGCGTTAATTCTAAACGCAAAGCCCGATTTAACCCCAATTCAAGTTCGGGATGCATTGCGTAATTCTGCATCAAGAAATCAGAATCCTGATAGAGAATATGGATGGGGAATTATTAACGCTTTAAATGCAATAAATTCTACTATACCGGTTGAACTGGTCAGTTTTAATGCAGAAATATCTAATAACATGGTTATTTTAAGTTGGGAAACATCAACCGAAACAAACAGCGATGGATTTGCAATTGAACGAGCCAGAGAAAATTCGTCGTTTTCGGAAATCGGATTTGTTGATGCTGCGGGAAACAGTACTTCAGTTAATTCCTACAAATTTGTCGATGAACTATTCATATCAGGTAAATATTTTTATAGGTTAAAACAGGTTAATTTTGATGGCACATTCGAATTCAGTTCAGAAATTGAGGTAAAAATTAAAAATCCCGAGGGTTATGTTTTATCACAAAATTTTCCCAATCCATTTAATCCATCGACTAAAGTAAAGTATTCCGTGCCATTCAGTTCCAAAGTAAATTTAGTTTTATATGATGTGCTTGGAAATGAAATCAAGCAAATCTTTGAAGGTGAAGTTGAAGCCGGAAACTACGAGGCAACTGTTAATGCTGATGATTTTGTGCATCCATTATCAAGTGGTATTTACTTTTTACAATTAAAAACGAAAGGTTTTCAAAAATCAATTAAAATAACTTTAGCGAAATAACAGAGGGTTTTTCCTATTGAGGTTTAAGCTGCGGAACATCAACTTACCTTGATTTTCAGGCACTCAATTACTAAAATTGTTCGCTAAAAATTCTAAAATCTTTTAAAGGGAGATGTTATCCATGGTTTCTCGTATAATTATTTATTTCTCATTCGTTCTTTCATTAGTATTTATTTCGTGCTCACCAAAGCATTCTGAAATTGTATTGGCTGACATTGGAGATTCAGATTTGCAAATGGGTGAGTTCGAAGAGGCCTACATAAAAAATGCGGGCGGTTTAGAACAAGCAAAAACAGATAGCCTGAATAAGTTAAGAAGCTTTCTCGATCTCTACGTTAACTTTAAAATGAAGCTTAGAGATGCTGCAGTTAGGGGTTATGAAAATAATTCCGAACTGATGAATGAACTTAACGACTATAAAAAGAAAGTTGGCGTTACTTTTTTACTGGAGAAAAATATTGTAGAACCTGGTATCCAGGATTTATATAATAAACGGAAATGGGAATTGCGTGTCAGTCACATTATGATTCGTCCGGATACTTCTGGTGAGGAAGCTGCTCGCCTTAAGGCAGTGGCAATTGCCGATAGTATTAAAAATGGAATCAGTTTTGAAGAATTGGCCCGGAGAAATTCACAGGATTTCTACTCGGCTCCCTTAGGAGGTGATATTTTTTATGTAACAGCTGGTCTTCTTCCTGCTGAGTTTGAAGATGCTTGCTATAAAACTCCAGCCGGCAAAGTTTATCCGAATGTTGTTAAAACAAAATTTGGTTATCACGTAATTAAAGTAACTGAAAAAAGGGAGAGAGTTCCTAAAATCAAAGCAAGCCACATACTGGTTGATTTTAATAATGCCAATGGTGAAATGGATACCGTCGCGGCCAAAGCAAGAATTGATTCTGTAAAAATATTCCTTAATTCCGGGGCGGATTTTGCTGAACTAGCTTCCAAATATTCTAAAGACACAGGTTCAAAAGATAAAGGCGGAGATTTGGGGTTTTTTGAACGACGAATGATGGTTAAGGAATTTGATGAAGCGGCTTTCAATCTGAAGGTTGGTGAAGTTTCTGATGTTATCAAAACTAATTTTGGTTATCATATTATAAAACTTACGGAGAAAGCTCCTCTCCCAACTTTGGATGAAGAGCGTGAAAATCTAAAG
>JBGSOQ010000449.1:0-4132 GCA_041739035.1 Ignavibacteriaceae bacterium
AAATCATCCTGAAGATGCGGGAAAATTTGCAATGGAAGTTATGCAGAATATGCCTGCTGCAAAAGCTAGGTTTGAAGCGGGAGTGAAATTTTTAAAGGATCAGCCGCAAACAGATGGCAAAAAGATTGCGGCAATCGGTTACTGCTTTGGCGGTGGTGTTGTGCTGCGGATGGCTGTTGCCGGAGAAGATTTGTCTGGCGTAGTTAGTTTCCACGGAAGCTTGCCAACAGATTCTGTAACAAATCCGAAACAAGTGAAAGCAAAGCTGTTAGTTTGTAATGGTGAGGATGATGGCTTTGTTCCGAGTGAACAAATAGATGCATTCAAAAAAGCAATGGTTGATGCCGGCATTAATTTTAAGTTTGTTAATTATCCCGGAGCAGTACATGCCTTCTCGAACCCTGATGCTGATAGTCTCGGCAAGAAATTTAATATGCCGATAGCTTACAACAAGCAGGCGGATGAAGAAAGCTGGAAGGATATGAAGATGTTTCTTGAAGAGATATTCAAGTAAGCCAATTAAAATAGGTTTAGCAGCATGGCATATAACGAAAGATTGGCAAATAGAGTTAGAGAAGCCCTTCTTAACAAGCGTAAGGTTGAAGAGAAAAAAATGATGGGCGGCATGACTTTTATGATTAATGATAAAATGTGCATCGGGATTCTGCAGGATGATCTAATGTTAAGAATCGATCCGAATATTTATGAATCGGTATTAGAAAAACATGGCTGCCGGGAAATGAACTTTACCGGCAGACCAATGAAAGGATTCGTTTTTGTAAGCGAAGAGGGCTATAAATCAAAAAAGGATTTTGATTACTGGATTAACCTTGCTTTAGATTACAATAAAAAAGCAAAATCATCACGCAAAAGTAAAAAGAAGCCATGAGCCGCTTCTTTGAAAGCTGGACTTTTCTGTGCCCTCTTCAAAATACATTTATTCCCAAGGGGGAGTTTTCAGAAATTAAATTTTTATCCTTCTTCAGCTAATTCAGCCATTCAGCTTCCATAATTATCCGCAAATCTACAGGGACTTCATTATTTGACATACCTTTTCTAACTTTTAGATAAGGTTTCAATCTTTTTAAAAGATCATCCAAAAAACGAATATTTCCAAATGAAGCATTTCCAATTTCTAATAGCAATTTTTCTCGCATCCATTTTCGCAATCACAGCTATATTTTCGCAGCCGAAGAATATAGTGATAAAGGTTGCAGCAGATACTCTTCCTGCCAACTCCTCGGTTCATTTAACAGGGAACAACGAAGAGCTCGGGAACTGGAATTTCTTTCAGCAGATGGAGAAAAAATCGGAGAGAGAATGGCAATACTTTACAGAAGCGGAAATTGGCGATACTCTTCAATTTAAGTTCAGCAGAGGTGATTGGAGCACAGAAGCCGTAGATTCAACCGGCATGGAGTTCCCGAATTTCGTTTATGTTGTTAATAATGATACTTCTCTCGTCTATAAAATTCCCAATTGGCGCGATCAAATCCAGCAAAAAATAATTATCACCCCGCAAAGACTGGCCAACAAAGCGGGATTCCTTGAACTTCTAGAGGGCTGGAAATACCAAATTGGAGATGACTCTTCGTGGGCAGAACCTTCTTTCGATGACACTGATTGAAAAATATAAATCCTTTTTTAAGAAAGGAGGATTTTGAAAAGCTTGATTGGACCGGAAACATCTGGTTCAGAAATCACATTTATGTAGATACGAGTCTCTTGAACAAAACTTTCGGGTTAAATTTTTTTAACTCAGGCGCAGCAGAGATTTATCTTAACGGTGTGCTTCTTTATCGTTTAGGAAAAGTTGGAACGTCTCCCGAATCGGAAACTATTTTTACTGATAGGACTCCTAAACTCATTCAGTTTATCGGAAACGAAGAACAAGTACTTGCCGTTCGATATTCTAATCATAAAGCTAAACAGATGATAATGTATGAAATCCCGGTCGGATTTAGGGCTGAACTTGGTGATTTAGGAACTTATATTGCTGATCGGATTGGGGTTGTTCGAGAGGTTTCAATACATCAAATGGCATTTGGTGCTTTTGTTCTGGCTTTTGCGGTTGTACATTTTTTGCTTTTCATTTTTTATCCAAAAGCAAAGGAAAATCTGTTCTATTCAATCTGTATGCTTTCGTTTGCGGGGGTAATTTATTTTGGCGCGCAGAATAATTTTGTTAATTCAATTACAAACGCAATTACAATTATAATATTGAATTCCGCAGCGGTTCAGTTTTCTATGCTGTTCGGCGTGCTGACGGTTTACACCAGCTCATATGATAAGATTCCCAAAAGATTTCTTTTTTTTCTTATTGTTTCGGGATTTTTCATATTAAGCACAATTTTCTTTCCATCGCTTGAGAGCAGATATTTAGATTATGTTTTTTATTTGTATATAGTTCTAGTTGCAGCTGAAATAGTTAGAGTTACAATTCAATCTACAAGAAGAAAAGATCAATCTAATTTGGGATGGCTGGTTGGAATCGGATTTCTTTTAGCAATGATATTCATTGTTTACCAGGTTTTGATAATGGCTGGTATAATAACTCAGCCGCTCTTCGGAATTAGAATTGTCTACGTTTATGGAATAGTTTTTCTGGCACTAACGGTTTCTTTAAACCTCTCGAAGAAATTTTCTGACACAACAAAAAATCTCGCATTAAAATTAGAGCAGGTTAAAGAACTTTCACAAAAGACTATTGAACAGGAAAGAAAAGCAAAAGAAGAAGAACTTACAAGAAGATTATTAGAAGCAGATAACGAAAGAAAAACCAAAGAGCTTGATGAAGCCCGCAAATTACAGCTTTCAATGCTGCCGATTAAGCTTCCCGACTTACCGAATTTAGATATTGCCGTTTACATGAAACCCGCAACCGAAGTCGGAGGCGATTATTATGACTTTAAACATAACGGAAATGGTAAATTAATAATAGCGATTGGCGATGCAACAGGACACGGAATGAAAGCCGGGACAATGGTTGCAACAATCAAAGGGCTTTTTACTTCAGAAAGTGCCGAAACGGAAATTGATTCTTTTCTGAATAAAGGCAATTCTATAATAAGAGATATGCACCTCGGAAATCTTTTTATGGCAATGCTGATGGTTAAAATAGACAATAATAAAGTTAGCTTTTCTTCTGCCGGAATGCCCCCGGCTTTAATTTTTAGAAATAGAAATAAAACTGTTGAAGAAATTCGGCTGCAGGCACTACCGCTTGGCGGTGCAGCTGAATTTAGATATCCTAGAAAAGAAACAACAATTTCTCCTGGCGATACTATACTTTTAATGTCAGATGGTTTTCCCGAACTTTTTAATAATAAAAAAGATATACTTGATTATCATAGAGCTAAAGAAATTTTCGGTACAATTGCCCAAAAGCCGGTTGATGAAATAATTGATAGTTTATGCAAAGAAGCAGATAATTGGCGCGGGACAGTAAATCAAGTGGATGATATTACTTTTGTGGTGGTTAGAGCAAAATAAAGAATAAATTACGGTCTATGCGGTAATGTTTTACCGCAGAGACCGTTAAGATTTTACCAATCAATTAGATCAGTTACAAGGCCACAGCCAGCCGAAAACTCCTGCAGTAAAAAGAGCATAAATCAAACCATCAAACACCGATGTGAATGTTGCACGCCAGCTCCTTTTGTACCAAATGCTGTTTTGCATAAGCGCAAGACTATAACCGAGAAATGATGTAGCTCCAGCAAAACGGAATACTGAAAGATAATGAGCCCCTGGTTCAAGTGCGCGTCCAGCAATGTAGGCCACAAAAATTCCAACGATTAAGCAGTAAATAAACCATTGTGCAAGACTTGTGCCCATAAAGTTAGTTCCGGGTGGAAACAGAGTCATAACACCGGAAGGTCCCCTTTTCATTTTTTCTTGAAATTCCTTTGAGTTTCTTTCCTTATTTTCGGTACAATAAGGGAACATGTAATCTCCAGCGGGAATACCTGCTTTTCGAAGATCATCCATTACTTTATCTTCTCCGGGCAGCTTTTGGTAATCCGAGTTGTGATATTTGAGAAACATATGGATGACGGAACTTAGAATAAAAACAGCAACCGCAGAAAGAAGAATCGGAAGCCAGAGCGAAACTACTGAAACCATAGCATCT
>JBGSOQ010000346.1:0-63941 GCA_041739035.1 Ignavibacteriaceae bacterium
TCACACGGATTTTAAGTCGTTACAGAAGGAGATTAAACACTTCGAAGTAGCTTAAGTTTTATTGAACAATTTTCTGAACAGTCTTATCTGATCCTTCCCTTTTTATTTAAAATCATCAAATACCGACTGATCAATAATCGGCGGGTCAAAAGTTTAACTTCTTCTGGGCATAGTAGAAAGTGAGAGAAATGGATTGTTTTCTCACCTTTTCGTTTTAATAAAAAGGTCATAGGTCCAAAATTTTAAATAATTGACCTATTTTTACTAATCTGCTCCCTAAAGGTGTACCAATGCAAAAGTCAGTATCCATCATCAAGCACTGCCATATTGATAAGGGATAATGATTCTCCGTACTGACTTACCCCCGAATGCTTTACCAGCGTAAAAGTGAGTCGTTATTATTCAGGTAATGAGAATAGGTCGCATTTTTTTTCTGAGCAATAATTTTTCATTTCCCCAAAAGTTTTCCAATATTCGATTCAGTAAAACATTAATTTCATAAGAGTTAGCATTTACGAATTACCATTTTATAAATCTGCAGAGTTACGGAATACAACATTAACAGTATTATAAAACCAATCGATTGTTTATTATCATTTTCTGAAGTATTCACCATAGAATAATTTTTACATTTTGTCATTAATCTGACATTCTACTGCAACTGGTAGTTATATCTTGAGATGGTTGCAAAATATACATTATTATTTATATCATTTATATTTGTCATGCGATTAATTTACTTAATTGACGATCATCAAATAGATAAATAAAGCACTTAAAAATCATAAATACTGGGCAAGACAAATGAGTCCATTCAATAAATATTTCATCTGGCTGCAAAAAGATGTGCCAACAGGAGAAGTTGAAAAGTATCCTGAAATTAATGAGAGTGGCGAAACATCTGTAAAAGGAATTTTCATCATTGGTGACCTTACCGGAATTCCACTTCTTAAGTTAGCTGCTGAAAGCGGTAAGAAAATAATTGGGCAATTCAGCAATGATTCTGAATTCCAAAAACAAATACAAACTCATTCAGATAAGAATATTTATGATATTCTGATTGTGGGCGCTGGTCCTGCCGGTATTGCCGCCGGAATCGAAGCATCAAAAAAAGATTTTAGCTTTAAGATACTTGAATCTGCAAAAAAGTTTAATACAATTGTAAACTTTCCCAAAGGCAAACTAATCATTGCTGCCCCTGATGATTTTCAACAGAAATCTGACTTAAAAATTAATGATGGTGTAAAGGAATCCTTACTTGATGAATTAAACGAGCAAATAAAAAGCATTGATCTTCCAATTAAAGAAAGTGTAATTGTTGAAAAGATTGAGAAAGAAGGCAATCATTTCAATCTTATTACATCTGAAGGAAATTATAAAGCGTTAAGAGTTATTCTTGCAATTGGTAAATCAGGAAATGCAAGGATGCTCAATGTGCCCGGTGAAGATCTGCCAAAAGTTTTTAACAGATTAATCGATCCGAATGATGCAAAAGGAGAAGATGTTTTAGTGGTTGGTGGTGGCGATTCTGCTCTTGAAACTGCTATTGCTGTTTCTCACTGTGCAAAATCAGTAAGTCTTTCGTACAGAAAATCATCTTTAGCAAGACCAAAAGAACAGAACGAACTTAAGTTAAAAGAATTGGTTGAGCAGGGTAAAATTAGTCTACAGTTTGAAACGAATGTAAAGGAAGTTAAAGAAAATTCAGTAATTCTTCTTGATAAAGAAAAAAAAGAAATTGAAATTGAAAATTCCATGATCTTTACGATGGTTGGCAAAGAACTTCCAACTAATTTCTTCAAGCGAAGTAATATTAAAATGGAGGGGGAGTTATCTCTCAACTCTAAATTACAATTTGCTCTGCTTCTTTTGTTCGCTGGTGTACTATACTTTGGTAAAAGTAGTGCTGATTATTATGAAAACTTTTTTGGACAGCAGGATTCCTGGAGTTCGATATTTGGGAATGTACTTTCCTCAGATTTTTGGAATAAATTTATTTCTCTTCCGTTTTTAATTCTATCCAACATTTTTAACGATGCAAAAATTTGGACTGTAACTAAATATATAAATGCTTTTATAGCGTATTTATCTTTTATAGCTTTTATCATTCTTGGTATTTATCTGCTGTATAAATTCCTTAAAGATTATCTTCCTCAAATAAAATTTGATTGGACTACATTCAAGTACTTTTATTTCATAGTAATTGGAATTTTCTTTGCGGTAGTATTTTTTGGCGAAAGATATTTTGGTATAGAATTTTTAGGTAAGTCACAGTCATTCTGGTACACAGGCTTCTATTCCTTAACAATCCTTATCTTTGGATTAAGGAGAATGAAGGTCAATCCAACGAGATATATCAAATATCAAACCTGGACTTTAATACTAATACAAGCACTGCCTTTGTTTATACTTCCCGAACTTCTTTTTCCATATTTCGGAAAGATTGGTGCTTTAGGGTCTCACGATGGTTTTGTGATGACGCAAATTTTCCCTGGCGAAAGCTACTGGCATTCCTATGGATTTATATTAGCTTGGCCATTATTCATGCCTAACTTATATGGTTCAAGTATTACAACTTTTTGGCTTGTGTTCAGTTTAGTACAAACCTTTGTTTTCATCCCATACATTGTTTATCGCTGGGGAAAAGGCGCATACTGCGGATGGATTTGTTCCTGCGGTGCACTTGCTGAAACGCTTGGTAATGAGTATAGAACTCTTGCTCCTCATGGACCAAAAGCAAAAAAATGGGAGAACTTTGGGCAATGGGTACTGCTTGCGGCGTTTGTGATTACGGGACTAAAACTATTAAGCACATTATATGATTTTAATATTCCTATTATAAATGAAAAAATTTCTTACTCGGCAGATTTTCTGCACATCTTCTATTACTTAGGAATCGATGTAATCTTTGCAGGTGTACTTGGTGTTGGCGTTTATTTCTTTTTAAGCGGAAGAGTTTGGTGTCGTTTTGGCTGTCCGCTTGCAGCATGGATGCACATTGTAAACCGGTTTTCACGATATCGGATTTTTTCGGAAAAGAAAAAATGTATTTCGTGTAACATCTGCACAAAAGTTTGCCACATGGGCATTGATGTAATGAATTATGCAAACAAAGGTATTCCGATGAATGATGTTGAATGCGTGAGATGCTCGGCTTGTGTGGTTAACTGTCCGACACAAGTTCTATCGTTTGGAAGTTTACCAAAGGCAGATACAAACAATGAATTTTATAAAAACATTAAGTTATCTATCCTAAATAATTCTGATTGGCGAAGTGGTTTATAAGTGATGAGCTTTCAGTATTCAATCATTATTCCCACACTTAATGAAGAGTATTTTATTGCTAGAAATTTAGAGAGGATCAAATCCTTTAATCTAAGTGCGGAGATAATTGTAGCCGACGGTGGAAGTAAGGATGGCACAATTGACATATGCAAAAAGTATGGCGTAAAAGTAGTTAATTCGGTTTTAGGCAGAGGACAACAATTAAATGTTGGAGCTTCAGTTGCCTCAGGTGAGGTTCTTATTTTCTTGCATGCAGATACGTTTCTGCCTGAAAATACCTATGAATTAATTAGACAATTTATTTCAAAGGACCAGAATCAAATTGCTAGATTTAAACTGGGCTTTGATTTTAATAATAAGTTTTTGGATTTCTATACACAATTTTCAAAATATAATTCACAATTTACAAGATTTGGTGACTCTGCAATTATTGTTAGAAGAGAGTTTTTTAAGCAATTGAATGGTTTCGATAGCAGAGGAACATTCGAAGACGTTGATTTCTTTAAGCGTGCTTCTAAGATTTCTAAAATAGTTTTATTAAATTTTTCAGTAGAATCCTCAGCAAGAAAGTTTATAAAAGATGGAGTTATCCGGCGTCAACTTGCCAACATTTTTTTATTTATTGAATATATACTTAATATTAATCAGAAGACTTTGAGCAAAATGTACAATAGGTCAGCAAAAAATAATAAGACGTGCTCATTAATTATTTTTCTACGTTATCCCCAAAATGGTAAAGTTAAAACTAGGCTTGCAAAAACAACTTCATCTGAATTTGCATTAAACTTGTACAAATCTTGTGCTGAGAATATTATTCGTCAGGTAAAAAGTATCTCAAAGATAAACCGCTTTGCTTTTTATTCGGATAAAGAAGCCAAAGATAAAATAACTAAGTGGCTCGGCGGTAAATTCTTTTTTTCACCGCAAGAGGGTAATGATCTCGGCAGTAAAATGAAGAACGCTTTTGAGAAAGTATTCAGTACGGGTGCCCAAAAAGTAATTATAATCGGCACAGATGTACCTGATTTATCAAAAGAAATAATTCAAAAAGCATTTAAGTCACTTGATAACAGTGACGCGGTTATCGGTCCATCAAGAGATGGCGGTTATTATTTGCTTGGTATGAAGAGGATGATTCCTAATTTATTTGAGGAGATTGAATACAGTACAAATTCAGTTTACCAAAACACCGTTGAAAAATTTTCTAAATTAAATCTTAGTTATTATGTCTTGCCAGAATTACAGGACATTGATACTGAGGAAGGTTTGATTCATTGGCTAAAAAGCAATTCTATTAATTCAATTAAAGAAACCATTAAACTGGCGTATGAGGGAATTTAGAAGAAAAATTATGTATAAAATATTTATGCAGTTATTTAAGGTCGTAATGATTATGGTATTCACATCATCTGTTGTTATATCTCAGCATCATCAGTTGTTTTCTAATATATTGAACAAATATGTTAAAAATGGATTGGTTGATTATAAAAGTCTTCAAAATGATAAAGAGTTTAACAAATATCTTGAACAACTTACAAACACAAACCCCGATAAGCTGAGTAAAAATGAAAAGCTTGCGTTTTGGATTAACGCTTACAATGTCTTTACGTTACAAGTTATTATCGAGAACTATCCAATTGAAAGCATTAATGAGTTGCACACCGGCGGGAGAATTATTGGTCATATTCTTGGCAAAACTGTTTGGGACAAAGAGTTCATCACAATCAATCATAAAAAATATTCTTTAAATGACATCGAACATAAAATACTTAGAAAAATGGGCGAATCTCGAATTCATTTTGCAATAGTATGTGCATCAATAAGCTGTCCGGAACTTTTAAATGAAGCATTCGAAGCTGATAGGATAGAGTTTCAATTGGAGAATCAAGCGCGGAAGTTTTTAACCGATAAATCAAGAAATCATTTTGATATAAAAAATCGTAAAGCATATCTCAGTAAAATATTCGATTGGTTTGATGAAGATTTTGGTGATTCTGAAAAGGAAGTGCTTAAATATGTGTCGCAATTCATTCCTGAGAATATCAGCAAGGACATTAGAAATAATTTATCCGAATGGGAAATTTCCTATAAGGATTATAACTGGAACCTTAACAAAATAAAATAAAGGATTAAAATGAATTATTACGAATCAAAAGATCTCGGGCGATTTGCAGAAGTAGGAAAATTTAAACCCGACCTAATGAAAAAGTTTTTTGATTACTACAACGCTGTAATTGGGACAGAAGGCGCTTTGACAAAAAGAGAAAAAGCATTAATTGCTCTCGCTATTGCACACTTTAAACCATGTCCTTACTGCATCGACGCATACACTACGGCATGTCTTGAAAACGGTTCAAACCCGGATCAAATGACTGAAGCGATTCACGTAGCCGCTGCAATGGCCGCAGGAATTGATTTGGTTCACGGCGTGCAAATGCTAAATAACTTAGAAAAGCAAGGCGCTTAAAAATATATTAAAGGAAAAGAATGAAAGAAAGTGCACTCCACCTTGTTAAAAAAAGCGAATATGATTTTGAAGAAAAACTTCAGGCTAATGACATTGACTTGACTCCGCTTTCTATTGAAACACTCCAGGTAAATGTCACACTGAAGTGTAATCAGGCTTGTTTACACTGTCATGTTGATTCATCACCCAAAAGAACAGAGCAGATGAGCAAAAATACAATTAATAAATGCCTGGAAATTCTAAAAGATAATCCCCGAATAAAAAATCTGGATATAACCGGCGGTGCGCCTGAATTAAATCCTCATTTTGATTACCTTGTACTGGAGGCAAAAAAACTTGGCAAACATGTAATGGTAAGGCATAATCTTACTGTTACAATTGATGGAGACCCAACAACTAAAGAATCTAAAATGTATCTTCCAAAATTTTATGCTGATAATAATGTTGAAGTAATTTCATCACTTCCTTACTATCAGGAATATTTTACAGATAAGCAGCGCGGAAAAGGAGTATTTCAGAAAAGCATTGATTCGCTTCGAATGTTAAATGAAGTTGGTTATGGTAATGGGGACAGTAACTTGATCCTTGATTTGGTTTATAATCCTGTTGGAGCATTTCTTCCTGCATCACAACATTCGCTGGAAGCTGATTTTAAAAAGGAACTTTGGGAGAAATATCAATTAAAATTCAATCGGCTTTATACAATTACGAATATGCCGATACATCGTTTTAAAGAATGGCTTGAACGAACAGATACATACGATGAGTATATGGAAAAACTGATAAATGCATTTAATCCCGCTGCTGCAGAAGGAGTTATGTGCCGTTCATTGCTTAGTGTCTCTTTCGATGGGAAAATATTCGATTGTGATTTTAATCAGATGATTGATTTGCAGATTTTTACCGATAAGCCAATGACAGTATTTGATTTTGATTATGACAAACTGATTAACAGGAAAATAATTTTCGATTCACATTGTTTTGGCTGCACTGCGGGTGCGGGAAGCAGCTGCGGCGGAGCTATAGCAGAATGATTGACGACAAACGAATTGTTGTCATCATTCCCGCGTTCAATGAAGAAGAATCTTTACCAAAAGTCATCGCTGATATTCCCAACTTTGTTGATGAGATAATCGTATCAAATAATGGCTCGACTGATAAAACTGAAGAAGTTGCAAAGTCTTTAGGTGTCACTGTTCTGAATGAGTACGAAAAAGGTTACGGTGCAGCTTGCTTGAAAGCAATTGAGTACATTAAGAATAAGCAAATTGACATTGTGGTCTTTCTTGATGGCGATTACAGTGATCATCCCCAAGAAATGGATTTAATTGTTGAACCAATAATTAATAATGAAGTTGATTTAGTTATTGGATCTCGAATGCTAGGAAAAAGGGAACAAGGAGCAATGCTTCCTCAAGCAGTTTTTGGAAACTGGTTATCGGCGTTTTTAATAAAGTTGTTCTGGAATTATAATTTCACTGATCTTGGTCCATTCAGAGCGATTAAATATTCTTCGCTTCAACAACTAAAAATGCAGGATAGAAATTTTGGCTGGACAGTTGAAATGCAAATAAAGGCCGCAAAGCATAAAATGAAATGTAAAGAAGTTCCTGTTAGTTACAGGAAAAGAATTGGAAAATCAAAAGTAACAGGGACAATTAAGGGAACTGTAAAAGCTTCGGCGAAAATTTTGTACCTGATTTTTCGAAGCCTATTAAGTTATTAACTCACCTTATTCAATATTAACCTTACAAACCTAGTTTCTTTGCATTGCTTGATTTGTTGGTTTAGAAACTGGGTTTGTTTACGAAAGTAAATCTTCAATTCATAAATATTTTCATATTTGTCGAAATCATGACAGATTCTTCTCAGTCAAATCAATAAGTTTGGAATGGAAGTGAAAAATAATTTCTAATAGATTAATTTATTATCGGCTTACCAAATAAAGGAGCAGTAAAATGAAAATCGGATTTATCGGCTTAGGCAAAATGGGTTTTAATATGATTCAACGTTTGATAAAAAACGGACATGAAGTAGTTGTATGGAACAGAACTCCTGAACCTATCAAAGAAGCAGAAAAAAAAGGTGCAATTGCATCTAAATCAATTGAAGATTTAGTTAATAAACTTCCTGAAAGAAAAATAGTTTGGTTAATGGTTCCATCCGGTAAACCTGTGGATGATAATATCGAAGAGCTATCAAAATATTTGAAGAAAAATGACATAATCATTGACGGCGGAAACTCCTATTGGAAAGAAACACAACAGCGTGCCGAAAGGTTAGCAGCTATTGGGATTCATTATTTAGATTGTGGAACAAGCGGTGGAGTTTGGGGATTGCAGAATGGCTACTGTTTGATGTACGGCGGTGTGAAAGAAGCTGCTGATTTTATTGAACCAATTTTCAAATCGCTCGCACCGGAAAACGGCTATGTTTATTGCGGACAATCCGGCACCGGGCATTTAGTGAAGATGGTTCACAATGGAATTGAATACGGAATGATGCAAGCTTATGCTGAAGGTTTTGAGATTCTAGAAAAATCTCCATTCAACATTGATATAACCAAAGTTGCTGATGCCTGGCAATATGGTAGTGTTGTTAGAAGTTGGCTGCTTGAGTTAGCTGTAAGTGCTTTCAAAGATGATCCCAAATTAGAAAAACTTAAAGATTATGTTCAGGATAGCGGTGAAGGCAGGTGGACAGTCCAAACCGCAATTGATTTTGATGTTCCCGCTCATGTGATTACATCCGCACTTTACACAAGATTTCAATCAAGACAGGATGAATCTTTTGCCATGAAAGTATTGGCTGCTTTAAGAAATCAATTCGGCGGACATGCGGTAAAATCGAAGTAAGAGGAGACTTATGAATAACACTGACAATCACATATATGTCATCTTCGGAGCATCTGGAGATCTAACAAAAAGGAAGTTGGTTCCAGCGATATATTCTCTCTTTGTCCAAAATTTACTCCCCGAAAAATTTGTATTATTTGGTGTTTCCCGAACAGAGTTTAGTGATGATGAATTCAGAAGTAATATGAAATCTGCTATAAGTGAGTTTAAAGAAATTGATGATGATACAAAGGTTAATGAATTCATAAAAAAAATATTTTATACTTCAATAACTTTTAATGAAACAGCTACCTACAAAAAACTAAAAGACAGAATAGTTGAACTTAGAACAAAAAATAGATTCTGTGGAAACACAATATTTTACTTATCAACGCCGCCAAGTTTGTGTGGAACAATTCCCCAGCATCTTGCGGCAGTAGGATTGAATGAACAGAATGATGGCTGGAAAAGATTGATAATTGAAAAACCTTTTGGATACGATCTGCAATCAGCTTTAAAACTTAAAGATGAATTACTAAAGGATTGGACCGAAGAACAAATCTTTAGAATTGATCATTATCTTGGAAAAGAAACCGTTCAGAATCTTCTAGTAACCAGATTCTCAAATGGAATTTTTGAGCCGCTTTGGAATCGAAATTATATTCATCACATTGAGATAACATCTTCTGAAAATATCGGAGTTGAAAAGCGGGGTGGGTATTACGATACATCCGGTGCATTGCGTGATATGGTACAGAATCATTTACTTCAGGTTGTTGGATTAACTGCAATGGAATCACCATCATCTTTGGAACCAATCGCAATCCGTAACGAGATTTTAAAAGTGTTTCAGTCATTACGTCCAATTAAAAAAGAAGAGGTTAAAAATGTTGCTATTCGCGGGCAGTATGTGTCATCCAAAATTAAAGGTGAACAGGTTCCCGGTTACCGTGAAGAGGATGGAGTAAATCCCGAATCAGTAACAGAGACATATGCTGCCATAAAGTTTTATGTTGATAACTGGCGCTGGGGAGGCGTTCCGTTTTACATCCGGACAGGCAAAAGATTACCGACGCGTGTAACAGAAGTTGTAATTCATTTTAAACCAACACCGCATTTTTTATTTTCGCAAAATGATGTCTGCCAATCTTGTAATCAACTTGTAATTCGCATTCAGCCGGACGAGGGAATTTTATTAAAGTTTGGAATGAAGACACCGGGCGCTGGCTTTGATGTTCAAAATGTTAATATGGATTTTCATTATTCCGATCTTTCAATTCAAAGAATACCATCTGCGTATGAGCGATTATTGTATGATACGATGAAAGGTGATTCAACTCTTTTTGCAAGAACCGAAGAAGTTTTAGAAGCCTGGAGATTTTTAACTCCTGTAATTGAATGCTGGAAAAATGATAAAGATGTTCCGTTGTTTGGTTATCCGGCAGGAACATGGGGACCGGAAAACGCTGATGATCTGATTGAGGAAAAAAATATGACATGGCGATATCCATGCAAAAATTTATCCGATGATGGTGTTTATTGTGAATTATAAAATTCAGATAAGCAAATCGATTGAAGAATTATCTGAGCACTTTGCACAACTTCTGATTGAAAAGGTAAATAATAGTAAGGATTGTTTTTACCTCGCATTATCAGGCGGCTCAACTCCCAAAAGAATATTTGAATATTTAACTGCACATCATTACAAATCAGTTGATTGGCAAAAGGTTAATTTTTATTGGGGAGATGAGCGCTGCGTTCCTCCAACTGATCACGAAAGTAATTATAAGATGGCATATAATTCGCTGTTGAACAAGCTTCAAATTCCCGCGTCAAATATTTTTAGAATTAAAGGAGAAAATGATCCACAGTTTGAAGCTGATAATTATAGTGCGGAAATAATAAATCATCTTAAGATTGAAAATAATTTTCCGAGGTTCGATTTGATAATGCTTGGTTTGGGCGAGGATGGACATACTGCATCAATATTTCCTAACCAAATAAGTTTATTGACTTCAGATAAAATTTATTCAACTGCAATTCATCCTGATTCTGGACAAACAAGAATTACAATTACAGGAAAAGTAATTAACAATGCTCGAAATATAGTGTTTATAGTTACAGGCAAAAGTAAAAGCAAAATTGTTGATAGAGTTTTCAATAATAAAGTTGACGCAAAAAAATATCCCGCGAGTTTTATTAAACCTTTAAATGGAAAACTTTTTTGGTTGTTGGATAAGGAAGCGGCAAGTCAATTAAGAGGAAATTAGAATTGGGTAATAAAATAATCTTAGCTGGTGATATCGGCGGTACGAAAACTTTACTTGTGCTGTATGAATGCAGTGGTTCAAATTTATTTGAATTGAAATCAAAACGATATGAAAGTAAAGAATATTCTAATCTCGAGTTAATTGTAAATGATTTTTTAAGTTCACAACAAATTGTTCCGCAAGCGGCTGCTTTTGGTATTCCAGGTCCGGTTGAAAACGGTAAAGTAAAATCAACAAACCTTCCCTGGCTTGTTGATGAAAAGATATTAAGTAAGCATACCGGCATTCCGAAGTTAAAGATTGTGAATGATTTAGCTGCAACTGCTTTTGATATTCCCTACCTAAAACAAGATGAAATTATTTTGATTAAATACGGGGGCAAAGAAAAAAGAAGTGAACGCTTTGTGGTTGTTGCACCGGGTACAGGTTTGGGACAAGCATTTCTTGTTTGTGAGGGAAATAAAAAAATTGTTCTCGCTTCTGAAGGCGGACACGCAGATTTTGCACCAACTAGTGAGATTGAAAAAGAACTTTATGTTTATCTGAGCAAGAAATTTAATCGTGTTAGTTATGAAAGGATAATTTCAGGGAGCGGGCTGCCAAATGTTTTTGATTTTCTCGTTGAATCCGGTTTTGATAACCCCGTTGAAGAAACCCTCGAAAGATTCAAAACGGAAGATAAAGCTGCTGTAATTTCAGATCAGGCATTAAAGAGTAAAGATAAAGTTTGTGAAAAGGCGCTTGATATATTTGTCGAAGTGCTTGCTGCACATTGCGGAAATCTTGTTCTTACTCTGCTTGCAACGGGCGGAGTTTATCTTGCAGGTGGAATCCCACATAAAATATTGCCAAAACTTCAATCAAAAATATTTGCAGAAAGTTTTAACAATAAAGGCAGGCTATCTGAAATTGTTAAAGCAACACCGGTTTTTGTATTAAATCATAATAATGCTGCATTAAACGGCGCAGCTAAAATGACGTTAGAATTATTAAACGAAAATTAAAGGAAGATAATGAATCATAATTTAGATCAACTTTGTATCAATACAATCCGTACTCTTTCAATGGATGCTGTTCAGGCAGCTAACTCCGGTCATCCGGGAACACCAATGGCATTAGCTCCTGTTGCTTTTACTATTTACGATAGGTTCATGAAATTCAATCCGAAAAATCCGGATTGGTTAAACAGAGATAGATTCATACTTTCTGCCGGACATGCTTCAATGCTTCTTTACAGCACTCTCCACATAACAGGATATGATGTTACTATTGACGACATAAAAACTTTTCGTCAGCTTCATAGTAAATGTGCTGGCCATCCTGAATATGGACACACACCGGGAGTTGAAACAACAACCGGTCCACTCGGGCAAGGTGTTGCAACGAGCGTTGGATTTGCAATTGCAGAAAAGTGGCTTGCTTCGCATTTCAATAAACCCGACTACAACTTAATCGATTATAAAATATTTGCACTTGCCGGTGACGGTTGTATGATGGAAGGAATTTCCGGCGAAGCTGCTTCTCTAGCTGGTCATCTTGGTTTAGATAATCTTGTTTGGATTTACGATAACAACCGCATTACGATAGAAGGCAACACAAGATTAGCATTCAGCGAAGATGTTGCAACAAGATTTATTGCTTACGGCTGGAATGTTCAGCGGGTTGTCGATGTAAATGATCTCGAATTGTTAAGTCGAGCAATTCAAGTTGCTAGTAAAGAAAAAGGACGACCATCTTTAATTATAGTTGATAGTCATATCGCTTATGGTGCTCCAACAAAGCAGGATACACATGGTGCACATGGTTCGCCGCTTGGTGAAGATGAAATTAAAGCCACAAAAAGATTTTATGGATGGGATCCGGAAAAGAAATTTTTTGTTCCGGTTGAAGTGAAAGAATATTCCAGACAAATTATTGAGAGAGGTAAAAAGCAAAATGAAGAGTGGGATCAACTCTTCGCCAAATACGAAAAGGAATATCCGGAACTTGCTGCGCAATTAAAATTAATCCAAAATCGAGAAATGCCAAAAGACTGGGATTGCTGCATTCCGAAATTTGAAGCGGGAACAAAAATATCTGGCAGAGCAGCAAGCAGCAAAGTATTAAATGCAATAGCAGAACATATTCCTTTTATGATTGGTGGTTCGGCTGATCTTTCGCCTTCCACATTAACTGATATTAAAAGTGAAGAAAGTTTTAGCAAAGAAAACTACAGCGGGAGAAATTTACATTTCGGAATTCGTGAACACGCAATGGGATCAATATTAAATGGAATTTCACTAAGCGGATTAAAAACGTTCGGCTCTACATTTCTTGTATTCTCAGATTATGGACGATCGTCAATTCGCCTTTCAGCTTTAATGAATTTACCGGTAACATACATCTTCACACATGATAGCATTGGAGTTGGCGAAGATGGACCAACTCACCAACCAATTGAACATGTTGCTTCTTTAAGGGCTATTCCAAATTTAGAAGTAATTCGTCCGGCAGATGCAAACGAAGTTGCAGTGATGTGGAAGTACATAATGGTATCCAAAAACACTCCAACTGCATTAATTTTAAGCAGGCAGGATTTGCCTGTATTTGATAGAGCAAAGCCTGCCTCGCCGGCAGGCGGGTATTCATCTGCTGAGGGTGCATTAAAGGGCGGATATATTTTAGCAGATAGTAATGGAACTCCGGATGTGATTTTAATTGCAACTGGTTCAGAAGTTCAGCTTGCAATTGAAGCATATGAAGAATTGAAGAAAGAAGGAATAAAAGTGCGGGTTGTAAGTATGCCTAACTGGAATTTGTATGAAAGACAAACTCCTGAATATTGGGAATCAGTTCTTCCCTCTAAAGTAAAAGCACGTGTTGCTATTGAAGCAGGGTCAACGTTTGGCTGGAGAAGATTTGTTGGATTACACGGTGATGGTGAAGTACTTGGAATGAGAACTTTCGGTGCATCAGGGAAGCTTAACAACCTGTTAGAAGAATTTGGATTAACAGTTGAAGCAGTTGTCAAGATTTCGAAATCAATAATTAAGAGATCATAAACGGAAAATACCTTATGAAAATTGGAATTGCATCCGATCATGGTGGATTTGAATTAAAAACAATGTTGAAAGAAGGATTATCAAAACGAAATTTTACAATTATTGACTTTGGTAATAAAGCTAATGAACCAGACGATGACTATCCCGATTATGTAATCCCCCTCGCACAAGCTGTTGCAAATAGGGAGGTTGAACGCGGTATTGCCATTTGTGGAAGTGGCGTTGGAGCATCAATTGCAGCAAATAAAATCTATGGCGCGCGGGCTGCATTGGTAAATGATTATTTTGCTGCACATCAAGGGGTCGAAGATGATGATATGAATATATTGTGTTTAGGTGGAAGGATTATCGGAATCGAAAAAGCAAACGAAATAGCATTGGCCTTTCTAAATGTAAAGTTTTCGGGAGAAGAACGTCATAAACGCCGACTTATAAAAGTGATTGAGGCCGAAAATAACTTTTGGCGAGACATCAAAAAGTAACAAAATAACTTATATAATTAATAATTAAAGAAATTTGGAGAATATAATGTTGAAACTAAATCAACTTGCAGCGCTAGGACAATCAATATGGTACGATTATATCCGCCGACAATTTGTTACGCGCGGCGAGCTTCAATCGCTTATCGAAAAAGGACTGAGAGGAGTTACTTCAAATCCATCAATCTTTGAAAAGGCAATTGCGGGCAGCAGTGATTACGATGATGATATAAAAAGTTTGTTAGATAAAAATTTATCTCTAACAGAAATTTATGAAAAATTAGCTTTGAAGGATATTGAACTTGCCTGCGATCTCATGTTACCTGTTTATCAAAAAACAGATGGATTAGACGGCTTTGTAAGCATCGAAGTAAACCCGCAGTTGGCTCATAACACCGGAGCAACAATTAAGGAAGCTAAAAGATTGTTCTCTCTTCTTAACAAACCAAACGTGATGATAAAAGTTCCTGCCACAGAGGAAGGAATTCCAGTAATAACGGAACTAATCGGCTCACAAATTAATGTGAACGTAACACTAATATTTAATTCGGACAATTACCGCAAAGTTGCAGAAGCATATATTAAGGGATTAGAATTATTATTTCAAAGGCATGGTGATTTGTCAAAAGTTTCATCGGTTGCCTCTTTCTTTATAAGCAGAATTGATTATGCGGTTGATAAGGAGCTTGAAAAAATTGGCAGCAAAGATCTGCAAGGAAAAACTGCAATTGCAAACGCAAAGTACTCGTACAAAATTTATAATGAATTATTTCACGGGGTGCGATGGAGAAGTCTTGAAAAGCGAGGTGCTAAAACACAACGATTACTCTGGGCAAGCACAGGAAGTAAAAATCCACTTTACCTGGATACGATTTATGTTGATGGACTTATCGGCAAACAAACCGTAAATACTGTTCCTCCAACTACATTCAATGATTTTATGGATCATGGAATTGTTGCTGTTACTTTAGACTCCGGTTTGGAGGAAGCGGTTAATCACCTTGAGGCATTAAAAAAACTTGGCGTTGATTTAGATGCGATTACAAATCAATTGCAGAAAGATGGCGTATCTGCATTCTCAAAATCATTTGAAGCGATAATGAACTCATTAAAAGAAAAGATTGGGCATTTAAAGAAAGAAGATGTTCTTTTTAAAGTTTACGCTGTTGATTACCAATCTTCGATTGATAACACAATGATGGAATTAAAATCAGAAAGAATTGTCGAAAGAATTTGGGAAAAAGATTATACGGTTTGGAGTAATAAACCAACTGAAATTACAAACCGATTGGGCTGGTTAAAAAGTCCCGATGTTTCATTAGAAATGTCAGATGAAATAATTGAGTTTGTTGAAGCGGTGAGAAAAGATGGATACACAAACGCACTGCTGCTTGGAATGGGCGGCTCGAGTCTTGCACCGGAAGTATTTAGTAAAACTTTTGGAACAAAAGATGGTTATTTGCATTTAGAAGTTCTTGATAGCACACATCCTGAAGCCGTTCTTGAATATGCTGAAAGATTTGATCCTGCAAAAACTCTCTATATTGTTTCAACCAAATCCGGAGGTACGGTCGAAACATTTTCATTTATGAAATTCTTTTACAATCAATCGCTCAAAAAAGTTGGAAAAGATAATGTGGGAAATCATTTTGTTGCAATCACCGACCCCGGAAGCGGATTAGAAACTGCGGCTAAGCAATTAAACTTTAGAAAAATATTTTTGAACGATCCGAACATAGGCGGACGATATGCAGCTCTGTCGCTATTCGGTATTGTTCCGGCAGCGTTGGTTGGAATAGATATTAAGAAACTTCTCGAAAATGCCGCGGTAATGGTTTGTAACAGCGAAGGAGCCAACTGTCCTGTTCACGGCGATAATACTCCGGCAAAGTTAGGCGTTGTTATGGGATTGCTTGCAGAAAAAGGACGGGATAAAATAACATTCATAACTTCCAATCAATTAAAATATTTTGGTAATTGGGTAGAGCAGTTGATAGCTGAGAGTACCGGTAAAATTGGAAAGGGAATTCTTCCTGTAGTTGGTGAAGATATTTTAGCACCGGAGAATTATTCGACTGATAGATTCTTTGTTTATCTAAAGTTAGAAAACGATTTTTCGAATGATGAAGCAGTCAAGAAATTAAAAGAAGCTGGTCATCCCGTTGCAGAAATTATATTGAAAAATATTTATGATTTAGGTGGTGAGTTTTTCAGATGGGAAATGGCAACAGCTATTGCAGGATGGCGAATAGCTATAACTCCATTCGATCAGCCGAATGTTGAATCAGCAAAAATTCTTGCAAGGGAAATGCTTGCCGAATATTCCAGAAAAGGAAAACTATCACAGCCAAATCCAAATTTTGAAATAAATGGTATTAAAGTTTATTCAAATGATGATTCAAAAGATTTTAATTCACTTATAAGCAATCAATTTAGTCGGAATGAAAATGATTATAGAAAACAAGGTAATCAATACATTTCCATTCACTCTTACTTAAAGCCTGATGAAGTTGTTGATAAACTTGTTCATTCATTCAGAACATCTTTACAAAAGAAATATAAGTCGGCAGTTACCGTTGGATACGGACCAAGATTTCTTCACTCCACCGGTCAGCTTCATAAAGGGGATGCCGGTAAAGGTGTATTCATTCAATTTATTTCATCAAGTGGTAAAGATGTTGCGATTCCTGATAATGCAGGTGAAGAAAAATCAACAATGTCGTTTGCTACGCTAATAAAGGCACAGGCCTTTGGTGATAGAATAGCGTTAAAGAATGCAGGAAGAAAAGTGATTTCATTCTTATCTGATGAATTAAGTGATGAAAAAATAATTAAAAAAATAATCGGGCACTTTAATAATGATTTATAAAAAATGTTAAACTTATTTCGCATCTGTTTACCTCATATAAAAAATAAAATAAAATTAACAAGGCATATAAAAATTGCATTGTTTGTTGGGACAATACTCAACGTTATTAATCAATCTAATCACTTTATCGGATTAGAATTTTATAAGATAAATATTATTCAGGCACTTATAACTTACTGTGTACCATTTCTTGTGTCTGTTTATTCAGCCGCAACATTTAATTATCCGGGCATTCAAAAATGCTTAAAGCAATTATTTTCGATCTTGACGGCACACTTGTACAAACAGAAATTATCAAAGCTTATTCGTATGCAAAAGCTGTTGTTGATTTAACTAAAAATGAAATAACAGAAAATGAAGTTGTACAGAATTTCAAAAATTATGTAGGGTTATCAAGAAATGAAGTCTCTAAAAATCTTGTGAGAGATTATAAAGATAAATTAAATGTACAATCTGATATTCTTGAAGAAATAGAAGATGCATTGATTGAAAA
Organism: Ignavibacteriaceae bacterium; assembly: GCA_041739035.1. Lineage (GTDB taxonomy): Bacteria > Bacteroidota > Ignavibacteria > Ignavibacteriales > Ignavibacteriaceae > XYD12-FULL-36-8. Next base: position 17,739 of record JBGSOQ010000346.1, read on the forward strand.
ACGATTGGATATCTACAATAATATGCTTGAAGACCCTGAAATTCTTCCCAGATATTGCTGTAAAATGACGATGGGATTTCTTCACTCAGCGTATGAAGATGGTTATTTAACCGGGTTGGCAACTATGTCCCATTGTATGCAGGTTGAACGTGTTCTACAAATAATGAATATTAAAGATAAATTTAAGTTTGTAATAACACGGGATGAAATTGAAAATGCAAAGCCTCACCCGGAGATTTATCTTCGTATGAAAAATAAATTGCAAGTAGAACCAGACGAATGTATTGTGATTGAAGATTCTGTTGCAGGTATTAAAGCTGGACTAAGTGCTAATATGAATGTGTTTGCCGTTACTAATAGTATTACGCGTGATTCTGTTCATTCATCAAAACTGCTTAATAAAAAATTTATTATTGATAATCCTGCGGAATTGAAAACAAAAGTTTATGAGTTTATTAAGGATCATAAATGAAAATGATTAAAGTCTTTAAGACAGAAGAAGGAATTGAAGTCCCTGCAGTAACGACAGAGCAAATGATAGAGATTGACCGCATTGCTATTGAAGAAACCGGCCCGAATCTCTTTCAGATGATGGAAAATGCCGGAAGGAATCTTACAGAGCTAACTATTCAAACTTTAGGCGACAAATGGAAATCAGCAAACATTGTCGTTCTTTCAGGAACAGGCGGTAACGGCGGTGGAGGTATCTGTGCGGCACGGCATCTTGCTAACCGTAATGTGAATGTTAAAGTCTGTGTAACTGAACCCGACAAGATGAAAGAAGTAACTACTTATCAACTTCACATCTTAAAATCCACAAACGCAAAAATCATATCAATAAAGGAATTACAAAAAGAAACGCCGGATTTGATTATTGATGCAATAATAGGGTATGGTTTGACCGGTGAACCAAGAGGCAATTCGCTGGAATTAATTAATTGGGCATCGCGGCAACTTAGTGATATTATATCGTTAGATATTCCTTCAGGCATAAATTCTACAACTGGCGAAGTCGCATTTAATTATATAAAACCAGATCTGACTTTAACTCTTGCGTTACCAAAGAGTGGATTACTTCCTTCATTAACGGGTGAACTTTATCTTGCAGATATCGGGATTCCAAAAAAAGTCTATGAATTACTTAGGCTTGATTATCGATCTCCATTTAAAGAAAAATCTTATCTGAAACTTTTCAACTAATTAATACATTTTTATTTAATTCTTCTTGCGAAAAAATATTTATGATTATTATTCTTCTTCTTATTGCCGCTGTATTTTTAGCGTACAGTAATGGCGCTAACGACAACTTTAAAGGAGTTGCTACTTTATTTGGAAGCGGCACAACTAATTACAATAAAGCAATTAACTGGGCGACTATTACAACATTTCTTGGATCCGTTACAGCTATCTTCCTTGCCGGAACTTTAGTGAAAAATTTTTCCGGAATAGGATTAATCCCTGACGCATTAATTCAAACACCAGCGTTTGCGGTTTCAATTGCATTAGGTGCTGCTGCAACTGTTTTCTTAGCTACAAAAATTGGAATGCCAATTTCAACCACACATAGTTTAGTTGGTGGATTATTCGGCAGCGGACTATTGGCAGTCGGCTCAGCATTTAATTACTTTAAATTAGTCGATACATTTTTAATGCCTTTGATACTCAGTCCGTTTATCGCTTTGACGATTAGTTTTGCAGCATATATTATTTTAAGAAAAATAAGAATGGCTTTTGGCATTACAAAAGAAACTTGCTTTTGTGTTGTTGATGATTACAATTCTGTTAATGAAGGTTCTTTTCAAAGTCAATCTGCTGTGCTGGGAACTGAAACTCACAAAAAAATAACTGTTGGAACAAATCATGTATGTATTACAACTTACGGCGGAAATATTTTTGGAATTGATGCACAAGCAATTTTAGATTATGCACATTACTTCAGTTCGGGTGTTGTAAGTTTTGCAAGAGGATTGAACGACACACCTAAAATTGTGGGGCTTCTTTTAATTGTTAATGTTTTGGATGTTAGGTTTGGAATTATTGGGATTGCCATCGCAATGGCAGCAGGTGGATTATTAAACGCAAAAAAGGTTGGTGAAACCGTTAGTAAAAAAATTACCCCTATGGATCACGGGCAAGGATTTACTGCCAATTTGATAACCGGGTTGATTGTTACAACAGCTTCAATACATGGGCTTCCGGTTTCAACTACTCATGTTTCTGTTGGATCAATATTTGGGATCGGCACGGTTACAAAAAAAGCTGATGTAAAAGTCGTTTCTAATATTCTTATGTCTTGGTTATTGACTTTACCAATTGCGGCTTTATTTAGTGCCGCTATTTATTGGTTATTGCTTAAATTATTCTGATAATTTTGGGAAATGTTTTTACAATTGTCTAATAATTGACAGGCTTGATGCTCAAAACCTCTTATTTTGAAAGTAAAAAATTATGGATAAAGAAAAAGAAAGATTAAAGTCGCTTAAAAGTGAAGGGAAATTATGGCATAAGTGGGGACCATACTTGACTGACAGGCAATGGGGTACCGTGCGTGAAGATTACAGCTCAAACGGAACGGCATGGGAATATGTTTCGCATGATAATGCAAGAAGTAAAGCTTATCGCTGGGGCGAAGAAGGAATTGCAGGTATTAGTGACGATCAGCAGCTTATTTGTTTTTCGGTTGCTCTATGGAATAAAAAAGATCCAATCATTAAAGAAAAATACTTTGGATTAACCGGCAATCAAGGCAACCATGGTGAAGATGTAAAAGAGTATTACTATTATTTGGATAACACCCCCACGCATTCTTACATGAAGATGCTCTATAAATATCCTCAATCTGAATTTCCTTATTCACTTCTTGTAGAAGAAAATAGTAAAAGGACAAAAGCCGATCCTGAATTTGAATTAATTGATACCGGAATTTTTAATGAAGAGAAATACTTTGATGTATTTGTTGAGTATGCAAAAAATTCCGAGGAAGATATTCTAATAAGAATAACGGCACACAATCGCGGTAATGAAAAAGCTGAATTGAATATCATTCCCCAAATATGGTTTAGAAATACCTGGAGATGGGGAAAGGATAGTTACAAACCCGAAATGTATTTATCAGAAAATGATACAATTAAAATAATTCACAAGCGATTTGGCGGATACAATTTATATTTTGAAACTGATCCCGAAGTATTGTTTTGTGAAAATGAAACGAATAACAATCGTCTTTACAATGCAGATAATCTTTCTGATTATGTAAAAGATGGAATCAATGATTATATTGCACAAAAAAATACAAAGACGGTAAATCCTTCTAAAACAGGAACCAAAGCAGCTTGTAATTATGATCTTACTATTAAGGGCGGTTCTTCCAAATCAGTCAGATTAAGATTGGCGAGAAATCAAATTAAGAATCCATTTGCTGGCTTTGACAGGATATTTGAAACCAGATTGAAAGAAGCTGATGAATTTTATGCTGAATTACAAGGTGAAATTAAAAGTGAAGATGCGGCAAATGTTCAACGGCAAGCTTTTGCGGGTATGCTGTGGAGTAAACAGTTTTATTACTACGATGTTGAAGAATGGATCAACGGCGACAAAGGACAGCCAAAACCGCCAAGGCAGCGTGTGGAAGGAAGAAATAAAGAATGGCTCCATCTCAATAATGCTGATATCATTTCTATGCCTGACAAATGGGAATATCCCTGGTATGCTACCTGGGATTTAGCATTTCACTGCATCCCTTTCGCAATGATTGATCCTGAATTTGCTAAAGAGCAGTTAATACTTTTCACACGCGAATGGTTTATGCATCCCAACGGACAACTGCCCGCGTACGAATGGAATTTTTCTGATGTAAATCCTCCCGTACATGCCTGGGCAGCGTGGCGTGTATTTAAAATCGATCAGAAATTGCAAGGCAAACCAGATATTGATTTTCTCGAAAGAGTATTTCACAAATTATTATTGAACTTTACCTGGTGGGTGAATAAAAAAGATCACGATGGTCATAATATTTTTCAAGGTGGATTTTTAGGTTTGGATAACATCGGTGTCTTCGACAGGAGTACAGAGCTTCCAACCGGCGGGCATTTGGATCAATCGGACGGCACAAGCTGGATGGCAATGTTTTCACTTAATATGCTTCGTATTTCTCTCGAACTTTCTAAAACAAAACCAATCTATCAGGATTTAGCAACAAAATTTTTCGAACACTTTTTATACATCGCTCAATCGATGACGAATATGGGAGGCAAGGGCGTTGGCTTGTGGGATGATGAAGATGGATTTTATTATGACGCGCTTCATCTTGATGATAGTATTCAACATTTGAAGATTCGTTCAATGGTTGGATTGATTCCTCTTTTTGCTGTTGAAGTTTTAGAACCCGATTTAATGAACCAAGCGCCGGAATTTACAGCAAGATTAAATTGGTTTCTTTCGAACAAACCGCAAATGGCTAATTTGGTTTCCCACTGGACTGAGCCGGGCGTTGGTAATCGAAAACTCCTATCTCTTTTGCGCGGACACCGGATGAAGAAACTTTTAAAGCGAATGCTCGATGAAACCGAATTTCTTTCTGATTATGGAATTCGTGCATTGTCAAAATATCACGAACAAAATCCTTATCAGCTACAACTTGATGGAAAAAAGTTTGAGGTAAAATACACACCTGCAGAATCTGACAGCGGGTTGTTTGGTGGTAATTCAAATTGGCGCGGACCAATATGGTTCCCGGTAAACTTTTTAATTCTCGAGTCAATGTATCGTTTCCACCATTATTATGGAGATGATTTTAAAATTGAATGCCCAACAAACTCTGGAAAATTTGTAACGATAAAAGATGCCGCCGATGAGCTTGCCAGCAGATTGTCGAAATTATTCTTAAAAGATGAAAATGGGCAGCGCCCTGTGTTTGGATATGACAATAAAATTCAAAACGATCCTCACTTCAAGGATTATATTTTATTTCATGAATATTTCCACGGAGATAATGGAAGAGGTGTTGGCGCTTCACATCAAACCGGATGGACGGGATTGATTGCAAAAATTTTACAACCAAAGGAGAATGGGAAATAAATGTTAAAACAAAAAACTGAAAATCATCCGCAAGTGGTAATGCCCGCATGTTCTGAACTTAAATTGTTAAGCGGACAGAAAGCATTAGTTACAGGCTCTAATTCCGGTATTGGAAAAGGAATTGCACAGGAATTAGCAAAAGCCGGGGCTGATATTGTCGTAAATTATCGCAGTAATGAAAAGTCTGCCTTAGAATTAGTTGAACAATTAAAAAAGAATTGCGGCGTTAATGCTTATGCTGCTTATGCAGATGTTTCAAATGAAAATGAGGTTAAACTCTTGTTCGAAAAAATGATTAAGGAATTTGGAACGATTGATATTTTAATCAACAATGCCGGATTACAAAAAGATGCGCCGATAGATGAAATGACCCTTGAACAATGGAACACAGTTATAAATGTAAATCTAACCGGACAATTTTTATGTGCAAGAGAAGCTGTTAAAGAATTTAAGAGAAGAGGAATTGTCCCTAATATTTCTTGTGCAGCTGGAAAAATAATTCACATCAGTTCTGTGCACGAAGTTATTCCGTGGGCTGGACACGTGAATTATTCCGCATCTAAAGGCGGTGTTATGATGATGATGAAAAGTATTGCGCAGGAAGTTGCACCGTTTAGAATTCGTGTAAACAGTATTTCTCCCGGCGCAATCAGAACTCCGATTAATACCGCCGCATGGGAATCGCATGAGGCTTACAACGAATTGATGAAATTAATTCCATACAAACGAATTGGCGAAGTTGAAGATATTGGAAGAGCCGCTGCATGGCTTGCTTCGGATTATGCAGACTATATTAACGGCACGAGTATCTATATTGATGGTGGAATGACTCTTTATCCAGGTTTTGCAACAGGCGGCTGAGTAGGTGATTTTAATATTCTTAATTTTTATTTAATGGAGAAGTTAATAGTATGCAAAAACATTATGACCTTGCTGTAATTGGTGCCGGTTCCGGCGGATTGGTTGCGGCTACTTCGGCGAAACGAGCAGGGTTAAAAGTAGCTCTGCTTGAGAAAAACAAAATCGGCGGAGAATGTTTGCACACCGGCTGCGTGCCAAGTAAAACATTTATCAACTCTTCTAAAGTCTATTCTTCTGCAAAGAAGACAAAATCACTCGGACTGCCTTCATTTGCTGAAAAAGATAAATTCGATTTCTCAAAGGTGATGGAACACGTTGACTCGGTAGTTCAGCATATTTATAAAGATGAAAATCCCGAAGTATTTCAGAAAATTGGAATTGCTGTCTATATTGATCCATCCGGTGCGCAATTCAGTAATAACAAAGAAATTAAAATTGGCAATGAATTAATTACTGTCGAGCATACCATAATTTGCACAGGTTCATCGCCAAAAAGGATGGAGCTACCGGGGAATGTTTCTATCCAACCGCTGGACAATGAAAATTTTTGGAGTATAAGAGAGCAGCCGCGAAATATTTTGTTTGTCGGAGGAGGAGTTATCTCCGCCGAACTCGGTCAAGCATTGAGACGATTCGGAAGTAATGTTACTATTGTTGAACATAATGAAAGAATTCTTAAAGTTGTTGATGGAGAAATCGCTCAAATAATAATTAATAGGTTTACGGAAGAAGGAATCAAAATAATCCCAAATGCAGAGGTTGAGTTATGCGAACAGAAAGATGACCGTGCTTCAGTAAAGGTCAAAACAAAAGAGGGTGAAATTATACAAAAAGATTTCGATTCAATTTTCTTTGCCGCCGGAAGAATTCCAAACACAAATGGAATGAATTTGGAGAACGCCGGCATTCAGTACAATGTCCGAGGAATAATAACAAATGCATACTTCCAGACAACTGCTGAAAATATTTACGCTTGCGGAGATGTGAGCAGCAAATATAAATTTACGCACGCAGCTTCTTATCAAGCGGATATTTGTCTTAATAATATTCTAAATGGCAATTCAAAGAAGATGGATGAACATCTTGTACCGTGGGCTATTTTTACCGATCCAGAAATTGCACATACCGGGATAAGCGAAACAGAAGCAAGAAAACTATTTCCTAAAATAAGTGTATTCAAAGTTGATGCTACAATTGATCGGTTTATTGCTGAAGGAAAAACGGAAGGATTTCTAAAAGTAATTTTTGATGATAATAATAATGTCGTTGGCGCCGACGCCATTGGTGCTAATGCCGGTGAATGGATCCAAATTATTACCGTAGCTATTAAAAACAAAATACCGATTGATTCAATAGCTGATACAATTTTCATCTACCCGACATTTTCGGAAATTGTTAAAAAATCTTTTACAAGATTTCAAAGAAGCTTGAAGCAAATATGATTTCGATAATCATTCCGACATATAATGAAGAAACGGTTATCGAAAAAACACTGAACTGTATCTCAGAATTAGATTGTATTTCGGATTGTGAAATTATTGTTGTGGATGGCGGCAGTTCAGATCAGACATTAAGCATTGCCAATAAATATGCTGTTGTAATTAGTTCTTCGAAAGGAAGAGCAACTCAATTGAATGCCGGTGCAAAAATAGCGATTGGCAAAATTCTTTTTTTTGTTCATGCGGATATGACCTTGCCAAAAGAGGTACTCAAAGCTATTGATGCTAAGATAAATCATGAGGGGTATGACGGCGGGGGGTTTGCAAATGAGTTTTCCACGCTTAATAAAAAGATAAAAACGCTCGGGCGAATCATGAATTTCAGAATTATAAACAAAGAGCAATCAGATAGAAAAATTTTTTACGGTGATAACGGCATATTCGTAAAAAAATCTGTGTTTGAAAAATTAGGCGGATTCAAAGAAATACCAATTATGGAAGATTATGATTTTTCGGTAAGACTAAAAGCAGAATTCAAAACTATTAAGATTGATTCTCCCAAGATAATTCTTGATTCAAGAAGGCATTTGATCAATGGTCTCTTTAAAACTCGTTTTCAGTGGATTGCAATAAGAAGACTATACAAACTTGGCGTTTCTCCGTTTCTGCTTGCAAGATGGTATAAGGATGTGAGGTGAATTGAATTGTTATCATTTTCAATACGAGAGAATATTTAAGGAATAATTTTATGTTTACCATAAATAAAGAAACACTGAACGATTTTTCTAAATCATCTAAATTAGAATGGATAGAAACAAACGGACTTGGCGGGTACGCAAGCTCAACGGTGCTTGGCTTAAACACGCGCCGCTATCACGGACTTCTTGTCGCAGCACTAAACCCGCCGGTGGAAAGAGAAGTTATTGTTTCAAAACTTGATGAGACTCTTGTCATAAATAATAAAGTTTACGAACTTTCAACAAATCAATATCCCGGCAAGGTTCATCCTAAAGGTTACAAGTATTTGGTGGAGTTCCATAAAGATTTATTTCCGGAATTCATATATCAAGCGGGTTCTGTTAAACTAAAAAAAACTATTGCTTGCATTAACGGAAAGAATTGCGCCACGGTTATTTATGAAGCGCTCGATTCTGAAAATGAGTTTCAACTTCAACTTTCACCATTTATTGCGATGCGTGATTTTCATTCTCTAAGAAAAGCTGATGCAAATATTCGTGCAGAGTATTCATTTCAGAACGATTCGTTTGAATTAAAGTTTAATAGTCATCCAAAACCACTTTACGCAAAAATCAGCAAAGGAGATTTTGTTTCTCAACAAGATTGGTATTATGATTTTGAATATCTCGAAGAGCTTGACCGAGGACTCGATTATCGGGAAGACCTCTTTAAGCCAGGCTACTTTGAAGTAAATCTTAACAAAGGTGAAAAAGTGGCAATCACTTTCTCGTCTGATGTAATTACCAAAGATTGCTTTACTCTTTTAAACAATGAAAAACTAAGGCGTGAAAAGATAATTGAAAAATGTAATGATGATGAAATATTAAAGGGCCTAACTCTTGCAGCAGATCAATTTATAGTTAAGCGAAAAGCAATGAACAAAACTATCATTGCTGGCTATCATTGGTTTTCGGATTGGGGACGCGATACAATGATTGCATTACCCGGATTAACTTTAAGCACAAATCGTTTTAATGATGCACAAACCATTCTTGAAACTTTTGCCAACTCCATGGATAGGGGAATGATTCCAAACAGATTTCCCGATCATGGTGAAGCGCCACAATATAATACTGTTGATGCTACCCTTTGGTTTTTTATTGCGGTGAAAAAATATTTAGATGAAACAAATGATTTCTATTTTGTTCGAGAGAGTATATACCCGCGATTTAAAAAAATTATAGAATGGCATGAGAAAGGAACGAGATACAATATTCATGAGGATTACGACGGCTTGCTTTATGCCGGTGAACAGGGAATGCAATTAACCTGGATGGATGCTAAAATTGGCGATTGGGTTGTTACACCACGTCAAGGCAAAACCGTCGAAGTAAATGCACTTTGGTATAATGCACTAATGATTGCAGCGTATCTGGCTGATTTTGCTAATGAGAAAGAATGTGTCTCGCTGTACAAACAAAAAGCGGCAAAAGTTCTAAAAAGTTTTAACGATACATTTTGGAATGAAGAAGCAGGATATTTATATGATAACGTTGATGGTGATTACAAAGATTCATCATTCCGTCCGAATCAGCTTTATGCCGTTAGTCTTCCTCATAAACTAATGGATAAAGAAAAAGCAAAAGTCATTGTTGATAAAGTTTATGAAAAGCTTTACACGCCCTATGGATTAAGAAGTCTTTCTCCGGAAGATAAGAACTATAAATCAATTTATATTGGTAACCAATATTCTCGTGATGCTGCATATCATCAGGGAACTGTATGGAGTTTTCTGCTTGGGGCTTTTGTCGATGCTATTGAATATGCTTATCCTGAGGAGAAAAAAGGAAGAATTATAAAAATAATTGAAGATTTCATTCCACATTTATCAAATGCAGGATTGGGAACTGTATCAGAAATATTTGATGGCGATTATCCACACAATCCAAAAGGATGTATTGCACAAGCATGGAGCGTGGCGGAATATTTAAGAATTTATAAAAAGTACGCTGGGATTAAATGATCAAAACATTTAAAAAACATTATCCTGAATTTTTAATGGAAGCCGCCGAACTTGGTTTGTTTATGATTTCCGCCGGTGTTTTTGTTTCTCTTATCGAATACGATGGTTTTATCATTAAGCAATTTATTTCAGTTCCGCAGATAAGATTGATATTGATTGGTTTGGCTATGGGGTTTACGGCTGTTACGCTTATCAACTCAAAAATTGGTAAGCGTTCCGGTGCGCATATGAATCCTGCTGTAACTTTAACTTTTTACCGGCTTGGTAAAATAAAATTTTGGGATGCTTTATTTTATATTCTCTTTCAGTTTATCGGCGGCACACTTGGGGTTTATATAGTGTATCTTATTTTTGGAAAAGTATTTGCTGAACCACCGGTAAATTTTGTTATTACTGTGCCAATGAATGATTCAATGACCATTCCATTTATTGCAGAAGCTTTAATGTCTTTTTTATTAATGGTGATGGTGCTGTTTACTACCAATAAAGTAAGTCTGGCTAAATATACGGGAATGCTTGCAGGAATAATGCTCGCAATTTTCATTTCAGTTGAAGCGCCAATTTCCGGGATGAGTATCAATCCAGCGAGGTCTTTTGCTTCTGCATTTCCTTCAAATATTTGGGATGCATTCTGGATATATTTAACAGCACCGCCGATTGGAATGCTGCTTGCAGCTCAATTATACATTTTAATTAAAGGTAAAAAGAATATAATCTGTGCAAAATTAAATCACGATAACAAAGTTCGTTGTATATTTAATTGCGGTTACGAAAAATCTGTAAAAGCATGAATAGGAGAATAAATGGAAAATCATTATGAAATTATAATAATAGGTACAGGGGCTGGTGGTGGAACATTAGCTCACAAACTTGCATCAAGCGGAAAAAATATTTTAATAATTGAGCGCGGTTCTTTTCTTCCAAGAGAAAAAGATAATTGGGATACAAAAGAAGTATTTCAACACGATCGTTATCATACTAAAGAAGTATGGTATGATAAAGATGGAAATTCACTTCACCCCGGAACAGGCTATTGGGTTGGCGGAAATACAAAAGTTTATGGTGCTGCACTTTTCAGATTACGTGAAAGAGATTTTGAAAAAGTAATTCATAAGGGTGGAGTATCTCCCGAGTGGGAATTAAAGTATAACGATTTTGAATCTTACTATAACGAAGCTGAAAAACTTTATTATGTCCATGGTAGACAGGGATTAGATCCTACCGAACCGTGGAGAAGTTCAGAATATCCTATTGATAGAGTATCGCACGAGCCAAGAATTAAAGAGATTCACGATTCTCTATCAAATAAAGGATTTAATCCTTTCTATATTCCACTTGGGATTAAATTAAACGAAACAAATCGTCTTTTAAGTGATTGCATCCGCTGCGATACTTGCGATGGTTTTCCTTGTCTTGTTGATGCAAAAGCTGATTCCGATTTAGTGGGTGTTCGGCCTGCGATTAAACATCCGAATGTTACTTTATTAACAAATACAAAAGTAAAAAAGATTGTAACTGATGATTCTGGGAAAAAAGTTATTTATGTTGAGACAGAAATAGACGGTAAAGTAGAAAAATTTTCCGCAGATATTTTTGCTTTATGTGCAGGAGCAATCAATTCTGCTGCTTTACTTTTAAAGTCGGCGAGTGATAAACATCCTAGCGGACTTGCGAACAGTTCCGATCAGGTTGGAAGAAATTTTATGAAACATCAGAACGGAGCCATACTTGGTTTGACCAAAAAACTCAATCCAACAATATTTCAAAAAACCTTAGCCGTAAATGATTTTTACTGGGGTGAAAAAGATTTTGAATTTCCGATGGGGCATGTGCAGCTGCTTGGAAAAGCAAACAAAGAAATGATTGAGGGTGATGCCCCGCCAATGACGCCCGATATCGCTTTGGATCAGATGGCAAAGCACTCAATTGACTGGTGGATTACGGCGGAAGATCTACCGGACCCTGATAATCGTGTTACATTGAAAAACGGAAATATTCAACTCAGTTACACAGATAATAATACAGAGGCATATGAAAGATTTCTTAAAAGATGGACTGAAGTTTTAAAATCAATTGACTGCGGGGAAAAAATTATTCCTTGCTCAATATATTTGAAAAAGAAAATTCCTTTGGAAGGAGTTGCTCATCAGGTTGGTACATGCAGATTTGGAAGCGATCCAAGAACTAATGTGCTTGATTTAAATTGCAAGACTCACGATGTAGATAATCTTTATGTGATTGATGGAAGTTTTTTCCCTTCTAGTGCGGCGGTTAATCCTTCGCTAACAATTATGGCGAATTCTCTAAGAGTTGGTGAGCATTTAGTTGAAATAATAAAATAATAATTTTAATAATAATCTTAATCGAAAGATCATCATGCAAAATATTGTTCAACTTGCTAAAGACTATGCTTCTAAAATAATAGACGAGAAACTGTCGGCGGAATATGCATACCATAATTTAGAGCATACTCTTGAAGTACTTGAGAATGTCATAGAAATAGGTGAAAATTCAGGTTTAACAGCCGAAGAATTGGAGCTTGTGGAACTTGCAGCGATATTTCATGACACAGGTTGGATTGAGAACTCTAATAACCATGAAGAAAATAGTGTGCAAATTGCAAAAAAGTTTCTTAAATCTTGCTTGTATAATCCCGAAAAAATTGAGAAAGTGTCTGAACTAATTTTAGTAACAAACCTGAATAACGACACTAAATATTTACTTCAAACAGTTTTACGTGATGCAGACATTTTACACATCGGGAAAAAAGGATTTTATTCAAGGTCCCAAACATTAAAATCTGAAATTGAGTTCCTCGAAACCAAAAAGATAGAAGAATTAAACTGGATTGAATGTACGATAGATTTTCTTGACAAAACAGAATTTACCACTGAATATGCTATTAAGAATTATAATAAAAGAAGACTAAAAAATATCAACAAGCTTCAAAAAAGGAAAGATGAGATGTTAGAACGAGAACCCCCAAAAACAGCTGATGATAGCAAAACAAAAAAAAATAATGATAACACTATTAAACGGAAAGATAAAAATATCGGGCGCGGTGTGGAGACAATGTTTCGTAACACTATCCGGACACATGTGGAATTCAGCAGCATGGCCGATAGTAAAGCCAATATAATGATTAGCGTTAATACTTTAATTTTAACTGCTATTGTTGCTTTCCTGGCCAAGAGTCTGGATACAAATCCATATTTAATAGCTCCGTCTGCAATATTAACTATAGTAAGTTTGACTACTCTCATATTCGCAATCACCGTTACTAGGCCTAAAATTACTTCAGGTACTTTTACTAATGAAGAAATTAAAGCAAAAAAAACTAATCTTTTATTTTTTGGAAATTTTTACAATATGAATTTTAAAGATTTTGAATGGGGAATGAATGAAATGATTAAAGACAGTGATTATCTGTATGGCAGCATGATTATGGACTATTATATTTTAGGGCAGGTTCTTGGAGAGAAATATAGAAAATTAAGGATATGCTATAATTTATTTATGTATGGAATAACAATCTCCATAATAGCATTTGCTATTGCAATTATTTTTACACCAACGGGAGTTCAAATAATCCCATAAACAACTTTATTTTTAAGCATATTAACTTTACAACTATTTTAATACAAAGAGAATTATTGAAAAATAAAAAATATTTTAACAGAGAATTAAGCTGGCTTGCTTTCAACCATAGGGTTTTACAAGAAGCAGCCGATGTATCTGTCCCTCTTTTTGAGAGAATTAAATTCCTTGCAATATTTTCATCTAATATGGATGAATTTTTTCGTGTACGTATTGCAGCAATTAGAAGCGTTCAGAACAGTTTTAATAAATATGATAATGAATTAACGCGTCTATTAAAAAATATTCGCAACGTGGTTAATGAACATCAAAATGAATATGGAAGAATAATAAAGGAAATATTTTTAGAATTAAATAAGCATAATATTTATTTACTGGATTCTAAGAATCTTACTGAAATCAATCGGGATTTTATTACAGATTATTTTAATCGTATCATCAGACCGCTGATCCAGCCAACTTTAATTATTAGAAATAAATTAAATGTCTTTCTTAAAAATAAAAGCATATATCTATCTATAAGATTAACTTCAACTAATACTAATAAGAAGGATGAGACAAAGCGTACTAAAAAGATCAACAAATATGCTATTGTTGAAATTCCCTCTGATCAACTCGCAAGATTTGTTGTGTTACCGGAAGTTGATGGCAATAAATATGTGATGTTTCTGGATGATGTAATTAGGCTGAATCTAAATGTTTTGTTTTCCGGTTACGAAGTTGAAGAATGCTACTCAATAAAACTGACACGCGATGCAGAGCTTTATATTGATGATGAATTCAGCGGAGATTTACTGGAGAAGATTAAAAAGTCTCTTACTAAAAGAAATACCGGACTTCCTTCAAGGTTTTTATATGATGCCAATATGCCAAAGTATTTTTTAAAAGTTCTTACAAAAGCAATGGATCTAAAAAAAGAAGATTTAATACCCGGTGGAAAGTACCACAATCTCAGCGATTATTTTTCATTTCCCACCTTTGGTTTAATCAGCCTAGAATATGATAAACAAGCACCAATACTTTGCAAGGATTTTGAAAATGCCGAAAGAATAATTGACGTTTTAGATCGAAAAGATAAATTACTTAACTATCCATATCACTCATACAATTATCTTATTAGGTTCTTAGAGGAATCAGCCACTGACCCAGAAGTTAAATCAATAAAAATTACTCTGTATCGCACTTCATCAAATTCAAGAATAATCAAAGCATTAATTGATGCAGCCAAGAATGGTAAATCAGTTACGGCATTCGTTGAAGTAAAGGCACGGTTTGATGAGGACTCAAATTTTAAAAATGCTGAGGAATTAGAAAAAACAGGAATTAAAGTTCTTTACAGTTTTCCTGGATTTAAAGTTCACTGTAAGATTTGCTTAATAAGCAGAATTGAAAACAATAAAAAAAAGTACTATACCTATTTATCTACAGGAAATTTTAATGAAAAAACGGCAGATATTTATAGTGATTTCGGTTTTTTTACTTCAAATGAAAAGATTACAAAGGAGTTGAATAATGTATTTAAGTTCTTATTAGATAAAAATGAGAACCCTAAATTCACTAATCTCTTGGTCGCACCTTTTAATCTTAGAAAATCGTTTAAGGAATTAATAGAAAATGAAGTTCAGATTGCCTTAAAAGGCAAAAAAGCCAGCATAGTATTCAAACTGAATAGCCTTGAAGATAAAAAAATTATAAATAGACTCTATAAGGCTTCAATAGCTGGCGTAAAGATTACGATCATTGTTCGCGGGATTTGTTGTTTGATTCCAGGCGTAAAGGGATTAAGTGAAAATATTAAAATAATCAGCATTGTTGATAAATATCTTGAACATTCACGCTTATATATTTTTTATAACAATGGTGATGAGAAAATTTATCTTTCATCGGCTGATTTGATGACAAGAAATCTAAATCGCCGAGTAGAAATTGCCTTCCCGATCCATGATAAAAACTTAAAAGAAAAATTAAAAAAATTGATAGAAATTCAAATTAGGGATAATTTAAAAGCAAGGGTAATAAATAGAAGACAAAACAATTCTTTCGTAAAATCAAACGCATCTCAAAAAGTGAGGTCACAGTTAAGCACCTATGAATTTTTAGACAATGATAATTCTAATAAAATATAAAATGAAGCAACCAGCTAAGTATATAATTATGTTATTAACTTGTACTTCGATAAATCTTTTCTCACAAAATATTAATGATGATATTTATAAATCTGACGAAATAAGAATAGTCATTTCTGGAGAGAAGTACAAAGCCGGTTGGTTTCACGAATTTATTTTTGGTGCGCACTGGAGGAATCTTTGGATATCACCGGTTGAAGCAGAGGTGCTGAATATGAATACATTTGCGGGGGGTTTAACTTTGATTAAAAAGGGCGGAGGTTTTCAGACTAAGTCGTTAAGATTTCAGGGTGAAGATGGATATGTATGGAAATTCAGATCACTTGATAAAGATCCAGCATCAATACTACCCAAAGATTTACAGGAATCAATTGTAGCTGATGTTTTGCAAGACCAGATAAGTTCGTCAAATCCTTTTGCTCCTTTTATTGTTGCTCCAATTTTAAATGCTGTTGGTATATTACAGTCAATTCCAAAACTGGTTATTATGCCAGACGATGAAAAATTGGGTGAATATAGAAAAGAATTTGGAGGATTACTCGGAACAATTGAAATTAATCCAGATGAGAAAGATGATAATGAAGAATTCAATTTCGGTGGTGCTGAAAAAATAATGGGTACATTTAAGCTTATACGCAGACTTGAAGAACACAGAGAAGAAAAAGTAAACTCAACAGAATTTTTAAAGGCAAGATTGATAGATGTGTTCATTGGCGATTGGGACCGACACACTGATCAGTGGAGATGGGCACGATATGAAAAGCATGGAATGGAAACCTGGTATCCAATTCCTCGCGATCGTGATCAGGCTTTTGCTAAATTTGATGGCTTGGGTCCAACACTCGCAGATTACTACATTAAAAATTTTAATCATTTTGATTTCGAATATCCTTCTGCTGAAAATATTACCTGGAGCGGAAGACATCTTGACAGAAGATATTTAATTGAGCTAACTAAAACTCAATGGGATTCAGTAACCACTTTTGTAAAAAATAAATTAACGCATGAGGTTATTTTTGATGCAGTAAATCATTTGCCAGAAACTCAATTCGAAATAGCTGGAGAAGAATTGATTTCAAAATTGAAGTCTCGAAGGGATTTATTATCTCAAATATCAAATGAATATTATGAAATGATCCAAAATGTAGCTGATGTTTGGGGAAGCGATAAAGATGATTTTGCAGAAATAATTCGCTTTAGCGATAATGAGACAATTCTAACTCTTTATAAACGCGACAAAGAGACCGGAGAGAAGAAGGGTAACCCTTTTTTCAAAAAAACTTTTGATAATTCACTTACAGATGAAATCCGAATCTATCTTCAGAATGGAGATGATAAAGCTATAGTTAAAGGCAGCGTAAACGGCAGCCCAAATATTCGGCTTATTACCGGCGAGGGAAAAGATGAAGTTATAAATGATTCAAAAGTTAATGGAAATTTCCTGGGTATTCTTCCTTTTAACATTACAAAAAATAAAACTTTCATATACGATAGCGGAAAGAAAAGCATTTTTAAAAAATATTCCGGTACAGTAGTAGATAATTCAGAATATCCTGATCCTAAAACTGACGAAGAAAAATATGAGCCGCAGTTAAATGATCGTGGAAACGAATGGCTTTTATATCCATTTTTTCAGTTCGATACTGATAATGGTTTTACAATTGGGGCATCCAAAGTTTTAACTGAATATGGATTTCGTGCTGAACCATTTTCATATCAAATGACTTTTTTCGTATCTTATTCCACAACCCCCAAAAGTCCAAACTTTTATTATAAAGGCATTTTTAATTCAATAGTAAAAAATTCAAGCTTACAATTTGAATTAACAAGCACCGAATTAACTTTAACTAAATATTATGGCTTCGGAAATGAAACGAACTACAACGATAATTTAGAAAGAGCAGACTATTATAGACTAGAGCAAAAGTTATTTGAAGTAAAACCGTCATTTCTTTTTCACCTTTTCGATTCAAACACAACCGGCTTTGAGTTGAGTTACTCATATCAAAATTCATCTATACGCAATATTACTTTATTAAACGATTTCTCAAATGGTAACTATGGCTTGGGCAAATTTAATTTGATTGGCTCTAAATTAAAATTCGTAATTGATAGAAGAGATAATATTAATAATGCTCAGAAAGGATATTATTTAAATCTAAGCGGAGAATATTATCCTGAAGCATTAGATAATGCCGAAACATTTTACAAAGCAGGATTTGATGCAAGAGCATTTGCAACTGTTTTTTTATTAAGTGAAACAACACTTGCAATTAGAACCGGAGGCGGAAATAATTGGGGGAAATATCCTTTTTTCAAAGCAGAATTTTTAGGTGGATCTGAAAATCTCAGAGGTTATAGGCGCGAAAGATTCTCTGGCGACGCTTCGGTTTTTGGTCAGGCAGAAGTAAGATCTTACGTTGGAAAATGGAGATTGATAGTCCCAGGTAAATTTGGCGTGTTATCCTTTATTGAAAGCGGAAGAATATTTGTTAAAGGTGCCAATTCCGAAAAATGGCATCCATCTTATGGTGGAGGAATATGGTTGTCATTTATAGATCGAGCAGCAAATTTTTCATTCACTTTTGCAAAAACAGAAGAAAGCAGTTCAATTATTTTCAAAGCTGGAATGAATTTTTAATGTTTATTGATTTTTAGCATCATAAAATGAATAATAGAGTTTAACTTATAATGGAAGAATCAACATTTAAATTTAAAGAAGTAGACTCTTCAAGTGCGCTTATTTTTTTCCCTGACATAAGCGGTTACACAAATTTTGTTAATCAAACTGAAATAAATCACAGTCAATTAATAATAGTTGATTTGCTGGAGACTATAATTAAAACACTTACGTTGCCATTTACTATTTCGGAGATAGAAGGTGATGCAATTTTATTCTATAAGTTTGGTGAGCCGCCCAATTCTGAGGAATTGATTAAAGAATCAAAAAATATTTTTATTAACTATCATGAAAAACTCAAGCATATCGTTAAACACAATCACTGTAAGTGTGGTGCATGTGCCGGCGCTTATAATCTATCCTTAAAATTTATTGTTCATTATGGAATTATCAATAAAATCAAAGTCGGTAATTTCAATAAACTATTTGGTAAGGATTTAATAATAGCACACAAGCTACTTAAGAATTCCCTTAAACAGAGAGAATATATACTATTAACAGATTATTATACAAAAGTGTGGCCAGTAAATAATATCACCGATGAAGATTGGATTGAAATTATTGAAGGGAACGAGGACTTAGGCGGTTTGGAAAATATATATTATAAAGCAATCCTGTTGGGTCCCTTAAGAAAATAGATTGTGTTCGCTGGCTCATTAGATGAAAAGATAAAAGTAATAAATCATAACAAAGTTGCTACGAGCATATTTGTTTTCAATTATTCCTAATTAAAGAACAAATCAAAAATGAAAAATAATCAGTTGTATATTAAAATTATACTATTCACAATAATTAATGTATTATCAGCACAAAACAATGCGCAATCAATTTTGTCATCATATGATTTTTCAGAAAAAGTAATATTTAATTTACCAAATGTCCTCAAAGAAATTTCAGGACTTACAACTTCAGAAGACGGCAGACTGTTTGGTCACAATGATGAAGCGGGGATTGTTTATGAGATCGATTTTCAAGATAGAAATATTGTGAGATCGTTTTCACCAGGAATTAAAGTTCTTTACCGGGATTTTGAAGATATAGCTGTTCTCAATGATAAATTCTTTTTACTTGTAAGTAATGGTGATATATACGAATTCGCAGAAAGTAAGAGCAAGAGATATTCCGATTATAAAAAGTATAACTCACCTTTTAGTTCCAAGTTTAATTTTGAAGGGATGTGCTATGATCCAATGAGCAATTCTCTTTTGATAACGGCCAAAGAATATGCTGGGAAAAATTTTAAGGGGCTAAGGTCAGTATTTTCTTTTGATTTGGATAAGAAAAAATATTTACCTAATCCCCGTTATCTTTTTTCGCTGGTTGAATTAAAAGAAAAATATAAGCTGAATAACTTTTTACCAACCGGTATAGAATTCAATCCTAGAAGTAAAACCTTTTTTATTATTTCATCACATCAAGAAAGCATAATTGAAGTTTCGCCGGATGGTAAAATATTAGAAACTAAATTACTTTCAAAACTTGACCATGTTCAACCCGAAGGGATTACTTTTAATAAAGCGGGAAATCTTTTGATAAGTGATGAAGGAAAAAACAAAAAAGGAAGGATTACATTATACAAACTTATTAATGCAGAAAAAGGTACTCTTGAAAAGTAAAATGAAAATCGATGAATGTCCTTTCTGTAAAGAGAAGCATATTTTAGTAAAGGATATTGATCCATCCGGCAATCAAGGGATAATTAAAAAATTAAAAAGTGTTAATGAAGAGTGGGAATCCGCACACGGAATCTGTGCTAAGTGTATTGATCATTTTGATGTTGAAATATTACGCGATGAAAATTTATTGCCAGATGAAACCGAATTAAAAATTACTACTTTTGAAAATTATATTATTCCCCCCACGCCATGGCGATTAAATGTTTATCAGCGATTCAATGGTAACGGAGTAACAATTTGTTTTATTGATAGTGCCTTTTATCTTCATCCAGATCTTATAAAAGCCAGCAACAGAATTCTTAAAATTATAGATGTAACATCAGAGCAGAGAAGTGAAAAGTATTTTGAAGAACCGCATAATGAAAGCTGGCATGGAACTATGACTTCTTGTGTTTGTGCAGGAAACGGATTTTTATCTAATAATTTTTATAAAGGAATCGCAAATGAAGCTAATGTAGTTTTGATTAAAGTATGGGAGAAGAATGGAATATCAGCCTCGAATATTACAAAAGGAATCCGTTGGGCAATTGAAAATAAAGAAAAATATAATATTAAAATTATAAATTTATCTGTGACAGATGATGATGAAATTCCCTACAAGGTAAGTGAAATTGATCTAGCCGCTGAAGAAGCAATTGAAAAAGGAATTGTAGTTGTTGCAGCTGTTGGAAATGAGTTGAATGCAAAGATAAAGGCTCCGGCAAGCTCGCCAAATGTGATTACCGTTGGTGGAATTGATGATCATAATTCAATTAATCCTTCTTCATTTTCTCCTTATCATTCAACGTTCGGAACTACAATAGATGGCATTCAAAAACCGGAATTGATTGCTCCATCAATTTGGATTGCCGCTCCCATTTTACCAGATTCAAAAGAACATCATGAAGCGAAAACACTATTTAGATTATTATCTTTTAAAAATAATTTGTTAACTCATGAATACCAAAAACTTAAAAATGAAATTGGTTTTGAAATTGATGACTTTGGTTCAAACAATTCAGAAATAATAAAGAATCTGATTAATAATAAAATAAAAGAAAAAAAATATTTAACTCCAGATTATATGCACGTTGACGGCACTTCATTTGCTGCCCCAATTGTATGTTCAATTATTGCTCAGATGATTGAAGCAAACCCGAATCTAACTCCATCTTCAATCAGAGAAATATTAATTACTACAGCCTCGCGTATGAATAATGTTGATGTAAAAAGGCAGGGCTATGGAATTGTTAGTGCAAAAGCAGCAGTCGCAAATGCGATCGGGGAAAAACATATATTTGAAGAAGATAGAAAAGTATCCCCTGTCATTCGCAGATCGGAAAACAAAATTGATTTTATTTATCATAATCATTCAGCAAAAAGTATCATGCTTGCAGGTGATATTAACGGCTGGTCTGGCAACGGATTTATTTTTACTAAGGAAAATTATGGTTATTGGAAATGCACGATTCCACTTTTGCCTAAAGGAATTTACAAATACAAGTTTATAATAGACGGTAAAAATTGGATTTCTGATCCTCTAAATCCATTTAAGGAAGATGATGGTTACAATGGATTAAATAGTAAATTAATTATTGAGTAATGACATAATGAAAATGAATAAAATTTTAGCAAAAGTATTTTCAACAATACTATTATTTGTAATCGTTTCGTGTTCGCAACCAAAAGTGAACAGTGTTCAGTCTGTTGGAATTACTGTTTCTGATTTAAACAGTACACTTCCATTCTATACAAACGTTCTTAACTTTGAATTAGTAACTTATGATACAATAAAGAATGTTGGCTATTCTGATATTATAAAAGTCGATAATGCAATAGTTAGAATTGCAAAATTAAAATTAGGTGAAGAAAAAATTGAGTTGATAGATTTTATTTCTCCCGAAGGGAAAGCATATCCTGAAGATTCGAAAAGCAACGATCTCTGGTTTCAGCATATTGCAATAATCACAAGCAACATGGATAGTGCTTATGCGTGGTTAAAATTGAACGATGTAAAAAATATTTCTGTTGAGCCGCAGCGTTTACCAGACTGGAATAAAAATGCCGGAGGAATTAAAGCCTTTTATTTCCAGGACCCCGATGGACATCCACTTGAGATTCTGGAATTTCCTGTGGATAAAGGAGATCCAAAGTGGCATAATAAGTCCAACAATCTTTTTCTTGGGATTGATCATACAGCAATTGCAGTTTCAGGCACAGATGAAAGTTTGAAATTTTATCGTGATGTATTAGGAATGAAAGTTAGCGGTGAAAGTGAAAATTATGGAATCGAACAAGAAAGATTGAATAATGTTGAAGGAGCACATTTACGAATTACCGGACTTCATTCTGATTTTGGTCCCGGCATTGAATTCCTTAATTATATTTCTCCAAAGGGAGGAAGAGCTTATCCCGATGATGTTAAAGCTAATGATTTGGTTCATTGGCAAACAAAACTAACTACTGATAATATCCAATCTCTTTTTAATAAACTTAATGATACAGGTTACCAGTCTTATACAAATGTGATCAAAAGCTTTGATAAAAACACATTTGATTTCAGTTCAGGTTTTATAGTTAAAGATCCGCATGGGCATAGATTGTTGATTGTTCAAAAATAATTTAATAGGACTTTGTCATTAAACATTTCCAAAATAAAAAGTATGAAAATGAAAATTCAATTCGTAATAAGTTTATTAATGATTATTACTTCTTTAACATTTAGCCAAATGAAAAATCCCAGGAATATTCCGTTTAACTGGAACACTGACACAACATTAACTAACATTGATCTTTCAGAACTTATGGTTGTCTTGCCAAGGGGAAGTTTTGTTGTATTAAACAATCCCAATTTTATTGGTAAAGAAGAAGGATTAAAATCATTCTTCGCAAAAGAGCCCGTTCTTTCTGTTGAGATAACAGGAATCGCAAAGGCATATCCGTTAAATATGTTATCGATACACGAAATAGCAAATGATAAGATGAATGGAATTCCAATTCTTGTAACATTCTGCCCGCTTTGTAATGCAGGAATTGTGTATGACCGAAGATTAAAGCATAATGGGAAAGAATATCTGTTTGATTTTGAAGTCTCCGGAATGCTTCGAAAAAGCGATATGGTTATGGCGGATAAACAAACAGAAACTTGGTGGCAGCAGCTAGAGGGTAAAGGGATTGTTGGAACTCTTTCAGGCGCTGAATTATCTGTTATTCCTTCGCTTGTAATTTCGGTTGAAGAATTTTTTAACCGTTATCCGGATGGACGGATTATTTCAAAGAAAACAGGCATTTCAGATGCTGAAGCAGGTTACGGAATTAATCATTATAAAAATTATGATGATCCTGATAACAAACCATATGAAAGATTTTTCTCTCCTAATGATATTGACCCAAGACTGCCGGCAATGGAAAGAATTGTTGATATAAGAAGTCGTGGTGAATTTAAAGTCTATCCTTTTTCTGCTGTTGAAAAAGCTGGAGTTATAAATGATGTTGTTAACGATAAAAATGTAGTGCTGTTCTATCAACCGGGAACAATTTCTGTGCTTGATGAAAAGGAAATAAAAAATTCCAAAGATGTTGGAATGGTTACTGTCTTTAATCCTTTAGTGGATGGTCGCCTTCTTAAATTCAAAAAGATTGATGATAAATTTATTGATGAAAACACTAATTCAGTTTGGGATATTACAGGAAGATGTGTTGAAGGAAAATTAAGAGGTAAAGAATTACAAATTGAACCTCACGGAAATCATTTCGCATTTGCCTGGCTGGCTTTTCATCCTGAAACTAAAATTTATGGGATTGACTGAGTTAGTTGCATCACGAATAATTAAGACAATTTGTTCTTTGTCTCTTAAGCGACAGTTCCATTAACTGATATTAGATATTTTGCCATCGCTTCAATAATTAAATAGTGTAAAATAAAAAGAAAGGTAAAGCAATGGCAGAATTTAAAGTTCACACAATCGAATCAGCGCCGGAAGGATCAAAAGAAATTCTCAGTGGTGCGCAAAAATCTTTAGGCTTTATTCCAAACTTGTATGGAATAATGGCAGAAGCTCCGACTACGCTAAAAGCTTATTCGGGACTTAGCGATGCTTTTGATCATTCATCATTTAATGCAACGGAAAAACAAATTGTTTTATTAGCAACAAGTTATGTTAATGGTTGTAATTATTGTATGGCAGTACACTCAACCATTGGACAAATGCATAAAGTTAATCAGAATGTTATTGATGCTTTAAGAAACAACAAATCTATTGCGGATGTAAAACTGGAAGTATTAAGAAAATTTGCCTGCTCCGTTGCAGAAAAAAGAGGCTGGGTTTCCGATAAAGAAGTTGATGATTTCATAAATGCAGGATACGCAAAATCCCAGGTGTTAGAAGTAGTTGTAGGTGTTACACAAAAAACATTAAGTAATTATATCAACCATATTGTTAAGACTCCGCTTGATCAAGCGTTTGCTCCAAATAATTGGGAAAAAGCTTAATTGTCTATTAAGGAAACTTTTCCTATAACAATTCCCGATCTGTTGACTCAAGGCAGGTCGGGAATCTATTTTGTACCGGGTAATAAAGGGTTTAAAAGATAAAATAAAACCCGGCTCAAAGTCCGGGTTTGATATAAGATTTATATATCTAAGTATTCCTATAAACCTAATTCTGTTCTGTAAACCGAATCCGCATTTGAATTTTTATTCCAGTAATCAAGATTTATTGATTTCTTCAACTTCGCTTCGGTGATCATAAGTTTTTTCTCACCATTAAATATCAACGGGTAATAAGTTTCTTTCCAGCCAAGAATTTTATATGGCAATTCTTTTTCAAAATATATTTCAAAGAATCTATCAAGATTTAAGTAATCGATTTTATACACATTTATCTCATTATTGATTTCATGGTCAAACCGACTGATAAGCTCAGCTTTTGCATTATATGTCTTTGGTTCTAAGTGAGCAAATCTCAAATATTGGGTTGAAGGAATAATTTCAATCTCACCAACTGGTAAAGATCCCAAATCTAATCTGATAATATTCCATAGTTCATCTTCAAGATAATTTTTCTCAAGTTCAATATTCTCATCACCCTGATGTTGGAAATAGGAGAAGGAATTTATCTCAAAATTATTCTCGCGATTGTTTAATTGAAAATAAGTATGTCCGCACCAATCTTGGCTGCTTGTAGTAATTTTATAAGGATGCTCAAGATTAGCTTCAAATGGTGTGAACACTGAAGTCATTAGGGAATAAGGATATATTCCAGTTGTAAAATTTCTTTCGAGATTAAGTTTTAAAACATCTTTGGTCTGTTCAGCCGTTTCTTTTCCATCATACTTCACCTGGCTTTGAGGAAGAAATGGTTCCGTTACAAAAATCATAACAGCATTTCCTTCCCTTATCTCACCATACCGAACCTGCTTTAATTCATAAGAGCTAATTTCGGCTTTTTTGCTTTTCCAATAGGAGTAAATCGGATTAGTTAACGATTGTGATTTTTTTTCTATTTTTTTTGTTTCAACTTTAGAACTAGTTAAAATCGACCCTCCAATAATTACGGAGGTTAATATTACTATCACTATATGTATTCTGTTCATTTTCTATCCTTTTTTAGAAGTAAACTTGTTGTATTTCTACATAATATAATGTCACATTGATGACAGAGTTAACTTTTTAATGCATTTTATCTAACAAATAACCTTGTAAAAAAGTTTAATTTAGTCTGTTATTTGACAATGACAGCATTGTCAATCTATTAGATTTTCATGGTAATATTATAAGTTTTAGATATAGTAATTCAGAAAGGATAATTACCTGGAGATGATTGTAATACAATTTATCTATAATGCAAAAAACGGTGTCGTAAATTCTTTATTTGATTTAGCTCATAAGCTAATATCTCCCGATACATATGAATGTAACCTTTGTAAAATAACTCATGGTACATTTACAGAAAACAAAAAGTTTAGAGAACTAAAAGAAAAGAATAACATTACACTCTGGCATATTGATGATTATGAATCTAAGTATGTAAAGAAAAATCTTATCCTTTGATTATTTTTAGAAATGAAAGCGGGGATGAAATAAGAAGAATCAATACGGAAGTAATAAACAGCATTATCAATATTGATGAACTTGAACAAATTATTATTAGATTAAATAAGAAAATCTGAACGGATAATTAATTTAAAAACGATTAAGAGGGCTGAGCAGATGGAAGATACTGCAATCACTAAAAACTGGGTTAACCTTGGTTCAGTAAATGTATTTGAAGACGGAAGCATTAAAGAAGTGCTTGTCGATAAAACTAAAATTGCCGTAACCAGAAAGGGTGATCAATTTGGAGTAATCTCCGGAGTATGTAACCACGTCGGCGGACCACTTGGAGAGGGAAAGTTAGATTCCGATTATATTGTTTGTCCATGGCATTACTGGAAATTTCATTTTCAAACCGGTGAAGGTGAACCCGGTTATGAAGAGGATAAAGTTCCTTCTTATAAATGGAAAATAGAAAACGGAAATCTGTGGGTTGATATTAACTCAAAAACCAAACGAAGTAAAAGTCCACACGAACCTCATCCACTTGCAAGACCAATTAAGCGCGAACCAGGTAATGTCAGATTTGTTGGTATTTCAACAACAGTAATGCATAAAGATCATCCCCGTTTCAGCACATCAGACTTTCTGCTTGAAATGGTATTGAATCATGCAAAAGAAAGGGGGTGCGAAACAAGATTAATTAAATTAAATGATCTGAACTTTAGAGCTTGTGAAGGATACTATTCAAAATCTGCTCATGCCTGCACCTGGCCATGTTCAATAACACAAATGGATCCTAACGATCAACTTGATCAGGTTTATGAAGCTATAGTTCATTGGGGTGATGCTTTTCTAATAGCAACTCCAATTAGATGGGGAGTAGCAAGCAGCCTTTACTTCAAAATGGTGGAGCGAATGAATTGTATTCAGAATCAGGAGACAATTGCCGGCAAACACCTTCTAAAAAATAAAATTGCAGCTTTTATAATTACTGGCGGACAAGACAATGTGCAGGGCGTTGCAGGAAATATGATGAGTTTCTTTGCCGAAATCGGATGCCAATTCCCGCAGTTTCCATTTGTTGCGCATACAAGAGGATGGAATGCAGAAGATATGGAAAACAATATTGATTATGTCAGAACAAGCGAACTTCTTCATGAAGGTGTTAAAGCTCTTACCGAAAGAATGTACGTAATGGCTGATCTTGTAATTACCGGTAAAGCTCCTGAACAAAGATTTGAACGTGGCGGTAGAAAGGCGAACAAATAATTATTTTTATTTGTTCTTCAGAACTATATCATTAATGAGATTACAAGGTACTGAGAATTAAATCCTTCATTACTGCTAAAAATTCCTGCATTGGATATATGTCTAAATAAATAGTTTATTTCAACCTTAAAGTATTCATTATCGATCAACTCAGTTCCAATTGATAGATTGTCGCTAAAAATAAAATGACTTCCAAGGTTTCGGCTACCTATGTTATGATTGTTTAGATAATTAAATCCAATACCGACTGAAAAAAAAGTTTTTGTAAAACCCATATCCAGATCGTAACGAAACATAGGAACAAATCCAGCTACCATGATCGTACTTTTATTTTGTGAGATCAGTTCAAGGTTTAAGTCACCATGCAAACTAAGGTTTCCAATTTCTGCCGAGAGCTGTGGCACTTCATAAAATAATATGATTTGTTCGGTTTTTGTTTCTTTATACGTACTGCTTCCAGCCCCAACAGAAAAGTTACTATTTGAGCTGCCTGATTGCGCAAACGAAACTACTGTGACAAATAAAACTATCAGCGAAAAATATTTTAAGTAAAAAAAATTCATTGTACACCTCTTTGCAATATTTTTTTATTGAAACTTACTTTCAGTTGGAGCAAGTAAGTGTAAGTTAATTGACATCTTCGTATTTTTTTACAAAACTCAGATAAAACTGCCCATATTTATAAAATGCATTTTGTCTTAGATATGACAGACTTCGGTAGGGCACTTGCATATATTTTCAACAGAAATTTTTATTAACAAATTACAAAGAGGTAAAAAATGAAATCACAATTCTCAATCAAATCGGCAATTTTAGCAGGATTAACAGCTACAGCAGCTATGACAATGTTTACGCTTATGGCTCCTTTAATGGGATTTGAAATGAATATTCCCGCGATGTTATCCGGCACGATGGGTACCCCAATAATTGTAGGATGGTTAGCTCACTTTATGATCGGAACAATCCTGGCAATTAGCTATGGCGCAATTTATCTTCCCTTTACAAAACATATTGCTGGAATAAAAAGCGGGGCTATATTTTCGATCATTCCGTGGTTAATGGCTCAAATTATTGTCATGCCAATGATGACTATTATGAATGGTGGGAGCTATGGAGCTGGTTTCTTCTCTGGTTCTATAATACTAGCAGTTGCAAGTTTGATGGGTCATCTTTTGTATGGAATTGTTCTTGGCTTTATTTATAAACCTATGCTTTCGCCTGAGTTTATTCCACAAACCAATTAATAAGGCAATCAAAATGAAATTTAATAAAAATCAAAAACGGACCCTCCTTATCGGGTCAGTTTTAATTGCTGCGGCAATGGTTGTCTGGTTGGCATTTGGTGCAGAAATATTTACAAAGACGCAAGTGATAATTGCAAAGAAAGATGAGTTGTTTGGAACAACTTATAAGGAATTTGAGGATAAATTCATTCTCGGTTTAGATTATTCCGCGGCATTCAGTTTTACTGTATTTACTGTAACATCAGTAGTGGTATTTTTTCAAAGAAATAAAAAGGAATCATAAATGAGAAAATTTTTTATCGCAGCATTGCTTCTGCCTGCCATAGTAATCTTGATATTAGGATGGAGCAATAATTCAACGGCGAACAATAAGGTATTAATTCATATAGTAACAGATATAAAAAAAGATGACGGTCCGCCTTGTGTGGCAGTTGATGTGGCACTTGCAAATCTTCAATTGGGAAATAGTGTTACAGTACTGTTTGATGCTAATGCTGCCTGGAATCTTAAAAAATCTGAAGACGGAAAAAATGATTATGATAGGTACGAAGTACCTTCTGATTTAAAGAAATTAGTCAATGAACAACTTAATGTTAAAGAATTATTGGGATTGAAAAATTTTGGTGAATTTCTTGAGTTGCTTCATAAAAAGGGTGCGAAGATTGCTGTTAATGGCACCTGGAATGTTCTTACAAGTGTTGAAAAAGAAGTAAAAGGAAAAACTAAAATGCCAAGTTTTGTTGAGCCGCTCACGTTGAAGGAAATGACCGAAAGTATTAATAGTTCAGGGGCTTACTATAGTTATTAAACATATATTGTGATCTGTCGGATAATTGACAGAAACCCTTATGTTTACCTATTAACTTGGTATCAGTAAAAAAAGTAGTTAACGATTATTATTAATAAAACCAAAAGGAAGTAAATAGTGAAAAACTTAAAAACCTTAAGTAAAGACACAGCAACATTAGAATCTAAACAAATTTTTAATACAATAGAAGAATCGTTTGGAATGCTGCCAAACATTTATGCAGTCATCGGAAATTCTGCAAATGCTCTTGGTTCATACTTAACTTTCTCCGAAGCACAGAAGAATGGCTCATTCAATGCAAAAGAGAGAGAGGCAATTTTCTTAGCAGTTTCGGAAGAGAACGGTTGTAACTACTGTCTCGCTGCTCATACAGCAATTGCAAAGATGAACGGATTTTCCGAAGATGAAACTTTGGAACTTAGAGCTGGAACTATCGAAAATAGAAAATTAAATGTGCTGATTAATTTATCAAAATCCATAATTGCTAATCGTGGAAGAGCGGATGAAAATCTTATAATGGAATTTTATGAAGCTGGTTATGATGAAAAAGCGCTGGTTGATTTAGTTGCCCTCGTTGTTGATAAAACATTTTCAAATTATATAGGCAGACTTGCAAGACCTGAAATTGATTTTCCAAAAGCACAACTATTAAATAAAGAAATTTTAGCTTAATAAATTAATCAAATAAAATAAAAGGAGTACATAATGTTAAACACAACGAAATCACGTAATACTGGACGAATAACACTCGGATTCACAGCTTTCTTAACTTTATTGTTAGGAGCAAATCTATTCGCACAAACTTTTTCTGCCGATTCAAAGGATGGCAGAAATCAGGCATCATTTATTTCAGATGCACCATTTGAAAAAATTGTTGGATTATCAAGCGGATTAGACGCTACAGTAATGATCAACCCAAATGATGTTACTCAGAAACCAATGGGCAAAGTAAAGGTTTCTATAGCTAATATTAAAACAGGAATAGATCTTCGGGATGAGCATCTTAGAAGTGAAATGTGGCTTAATGCAGGTAAATTTCCTTATGCAGAATTTCAATTAACCGACATTAAAAATCCATCTTCAAAAACTTTAAATGATGGACAAAAAGTTAAATTAATTCTTGTTGGTAAGTTTTCTGTTCACGGTGTAACCAAAGATATTGAGGTGCCTGCAGAACTAAGATATTTTAAAGAGAGTGAAAAGACTAAAGCAAAAGCTCCAGGCAATCTTTTAGTTGCCAGTGCTGATTTCAAAATTAAGCTGGCAGAGTATGGAGTTATGATTCCTGATATGGTAGTTGGAAAGGTTAATGATGAAGTTGATATTACAGTTAACTTTGTAGCAAGCGATAAGGGCGGTGGAAATAATCCTTGCAGCGTATGCAATCCTTGCTCAATGAAAGAAGGAAAATGCAACCCTTGTAAGATGAAGGATACTGGTAAATGCAATCCTTGTGCAATGAAGAAAAAATAATTTAGATTTAATAAACAATTAATTCCGGCTTTAGCTTCAATTGAAGTGTAAAGCCGGTTTAATTATTAATTATTTATACACATAATTAGAATTCCAAACTAAGTTTCTCAGTATTGTTTGATTCGGTTGTTAAGAAACTGGGTTTGTTTCCGAATTCTAATCATCATTGTGCGTAACATGAGATATTAATTAATTAGGAGAACAGTAATTGAAAGACACATATTTCAGTACAGTAAATAATGTTTACAAAAAAGCAGCTGAAAATCCAGACGTAGGACTTTGTTGCACAACAACACCGATCTGGCAATTACCGGATTTGCACATACCGCCTAAAATGCTTGAAATGAATTATGGCTGTGGCTCCACAGTTCATCCACGAGATCTGGCTAATAATCCTACTGTTCTTTATGTGGGTGTTGGCGGTGGAATGGAATTGCTTCAGTTTGCTTACTATTCCAGAAAACCTGGGGGTGTGATTGGGGTAGATTCCGTTGTTGAAATGCTTTATGCCTGCAAATCAAATTTGATTGAAGCTCAAAGAAAAAACGACTGGTTCAATCTGAATTTTGTTTCATTAAAATCCGGTGATGCCCTTGATTTACCGGTTGATGATCAGTCAGTTGATGTTGCAGCACAAAACTGTTTGTTTAACATTTTCAAGCAAGAAGATTTGAAAAAGGCTTTAAGTGAGATGTATCGTGTTCTAAAACCACACGGAAGATTAATCCTTTCAGACCCCGTTTGCGAAAATGAAATGCCTTCAAAACTTAAAGACGATGAAAGATTAAGAGCTTTATGTTTAAGCGGAGCTATTCCGTTATCAGATTATTTGAAATTATTATCTGAAACCGGTTTTGGAACAATTGAAGTACGTGCGAAAAGACCATATAGGATCTTATCACCTAATCATTATAATACTGACAAGTTGATTTATATTGAAAGTGTTGAGATCTCTGCAATTAAAGATCCAATGCCAAAAGATGGTCCCTGTATCTTCACAGGCAAGACAGCAATTTATTTTGGTAATGAAAATTATTTTGATGACAATAAAGGACACATCTTAAAACAAAATCAACCGCTCGCTGTTTGTGATAAAACCGCAACAGGTTTATCAGGTTTAGGAAGAAACGATATTTTTATTAGCGATTCAACCTGGTTTTATGATGGCGGCGGATGCTGTTGATCCTCAGTTACAATTAGAGCAAGCAAGATGTCAAGCAGAAGAAATTTTATAAAGCAAATATCAACCTTAGCTGTATCAGGTTTTATAACCACTAACGCTGGAGCAAGGTCTTTTGCGAAAACAGTAGCTAAGTTTGGTAATGATTTCAAGAAAAAGGTAATTGATATAATTGAAAGCTTAAGATCAGAGGGATCGAATGTGGTTAAGAAAGTTATGAATGGCAAAACTTATGTCTTCGATCCCTATACACATTATCCTTACGAGGGAGGCATAACAGATGAAAAAACCGGTTACAGAATTTTCTTTCACGCTCATCGACCAAACGAATATGGGCATTTTCACACTTTTGCAACTGATGAAAATGGTGATTTAGTTCATCTTGTTTTAATCTCTATGGGTGAAGAGGGAAGACCTTTCGCATTAGCAACGGTAAACCGATGGGTTACCGATGATAAATATGTTAAAGCGGATAAATTGAAATATCTGCTGGATAATTTTCAGATGGACTCAAACCTGTTTGTAGAGCGCAGAGTTGTTGAATTTGTCTCTTACATTTTGAATGCCTACAAAGATTTAATTTATGATTTATTCGATGAACGTGATAATTGGATAAAAGATTATGTGAATAAAATCTTTAATGAACCTTTTGAGGATAGGGAGTTTGAAATTCTTTCAGAGAGGAAAATAAACGTATTTTACTAACCATAAATTAAGTTTGAACCAATTTCAAAATCCTATCTTTTATTTTTTCCATTAAAGGCAATCCATTCTGATAATATCTACAAGCAAGGGCGGGATTTTCGGGTTCAGGTTGATTTTCAAAATCTTCACCATTAATTAACAAAGTTGGCGAACCTCTAAATTTTACCTCATCGGCTTTTTCATTTGAGTCAACAATTACTTCTTTATAATCAATATTCTCAAATCCTTTAATAGATTCTTTTAACCGTTGAATTAAAATTGGTGAATTAGGACATCCTAAGAAATGCTGAATTACAATTTCTATATTTTTCATTTACTCTCCTTCAGCAATATTTTTTACTTTATATCCGACTTTTTCTTCAACAGCTTTTTTCAACTGCTCAGGACTTATTTTACTTTGATCATACTCAACATAGGCAATTCCGGTTTTATAAGATGATGTAGCGCTTAAAACTCCCGCTTCTGACTTTAGTGCATAGTCAAATGATTCTTCACATGCGGTGCAAGACATCCCTTCTATATTAAGTTTGGCTTTTACAATGTTGTTTGATTGCACGATTAAAGCATTCTGACTGCCGGAAGGAAAGAGTGCTTTTGAGTAGTATGGAAAGGTTATCAGTAAAGCACTTATACCGGTGATAATCCATAAAAATTTTTTTGAATTAATGAATTTAGGTTTATCGTTTGTTTCGCAAGCACACTCTATATCGCTATTCTTTTTTGACCTATATGCATTATAGAAAGCGTAACCCAAAACAAGAATGGTTAATCCAATAGAATATGGGCGTAACGATTCAAGAAAAGAAAAATTTGTAGCAATTCCACCGAGACCGCCAAGCATAGCAAGCACCGGAGTAATGCAGCAAAGCGATGCGAGCAGTGCTGTTATAATTCCACTGCCTGATAATAATTTGTCTTTCATTTTTTTGTTCCCTTTCAGATTAAAATTCTATTGATTCAAGAATAGGACATTCATCCGATGAAACTTCCTCATTTACACATTGATTGATTAGCTTTACAAGTACGGTTTTAATTTTTTTCAAATCGCTTATTCTATTATCAACATCTTTCAGTTTATGTTCTGTCAGATGTTTGACATCTCCGCACTTTGCCTGAGAATCAATTTTTAATTCTAGTAATTCTTTGATTTCTTTTAATGCAAAACCAAGTTCTTTTGCGCGTTTAATAAACAGAAGCCGCTTCAAATCAGTTTCATCATAAACTCTGTAATGCGATTCTTTCTGTTTTGGCTTTGGAAGTAATTTAAGTTTTTCATAATACCGAACAGTCTCTACATTTATTCCGACTTTTCCGGCTAATTGCCCAACAAAATATTCAGGCATTTTTAAGTCCTTTTTATTTCCTAAGTAAATATAAGCACCGTAGCATAGTACGGAGTCAAGAGAAAAAATTAAGAATGTAATTTATTATTTGAGAATGTGTTGGAAAATGACATAAAAAGATGGCAAGGTTTTAGTATTTGTAACCCTTGATTTCTTCCTCAGAAAATTCTACGCCAAGTCCGAGTGCAATCCTATTCACGAAGTTGAAGTAACTGATAATAAGATTTATCGAAAGGATATCTTCATCGGTCCAGCCAGATTTTTTTAATTCATCAATATCTTCTTTTTTTACTGACGAAGGATCTGTGGTAAGTTGTGAAGCGTGTTTAACAGCAAGTTTAAATTTTTCTGAAAACGAAGGATCATCCGAAGTTAAAATAAAATTTTTAAGTCTCTCAGAATTCTTCCAATAATGACTAAGAGCTTCGGCGTGATGATTGACGCAGTAATCGCAATTATTATTTTTGGAAACAACTACGGCAAGGATTTCTTTTTCTTCTCTACTAAGATTGCTTTTGCTAAACATAATGGACATATAAAGCTCTATATGCTTAATCATAGAATCAGGCATTAAGCTGTGAATTCTCATGATGTTGGAAAGTTTTCCCCTCGCAGAACCAATTTGTTCATAGATTTTTTTTAATTCACCCGAAGCATCGTCTTCGTTAATTACTTTTATATGCGGCACGGCTGCAAGCTCCCTCTTCATATAGTTTTTTAAGATATGCAATTAATTTATCCTCATTAAAATCCCCGTAAGAATAAAGCTCTTGATTGACATATAATGCCGGACATATGTGAGTTTTGGAAACCGTCATATCTTTAATGTTTATAACCGAAAGCAGAATTTCTTTTCTTCCCTTTGCTAAATTCTTTAATGCTTTTTCTACCCTGAAGCAAGCAGTACAATTATCTTTTACAACTAATGTTAAGTCCATTTTTTAGCACAAACTTAATAGGCAGGGATTAAAAAGAGTGTCAGATTTAAGACAGATTACTTTTTAAGTGGCAATTTTAGATGATCAAGATCATTTATTATTAGCTTTTTGCGGTCAAAATCAATTATTCCTTTTTCCCGTAAATCTGTTAGGACATCATTAACAGTTTGTCGGGCACAAGCCGTAAGGTCAGCTATATCTTGATGTTTAAGAAATGGTTTAACAAAAATCTGCTCACCAACTTTCTTGCCATTTTCCTCAGCAATTTTTTTTATAAAAGATATTACTCTTTGCTTTGCATCCTTAAATACTAAATCTTCAATCCTTTCCGAATAACTTTTAATCTTAAGCCCGATTAATCTGGTTAGTTTTTTGTTTAGTGATGGATTCTTTTCAACAAATTCATTGAAATCATTTTTATTAATAGCACAAATCAAAGATGGTTCCATAGTTACGGCAATGTCTGTTCTTTCGCCTTCATCCAAATAGGCCATTTCGCCAAAAACTTCACCAGGATTTATGAATGCCACAACCATTTCCTTTCCTTCAGAATTAACCTTACTTATCTTAACTCTACCGGTTTTAAGGAAGAATATTGAACTTGAAGGCTCATGAGGAAAATATATCGGCTGGTTTCTTTCGACTTCTTTCATTGATGATATTTTGTTTAACACCATCATACTGTCTTCTTTTAACCCACCGAACAAATTAAAATTTTCTAAATACCAGAGTTTTGATTTATCTGCCATAGTAAATCCTGCAATTTTTGATGTAAAAATAATGACATGATGTATTAATCCCTAAAAATTAGGGAAAATTGTCTGCTATCTGACATTTGTTAATATACTTATGTAAGATATTAGTTTCGAAATTAAGTTACTTTATATGAAAACTGTATTATTTATAAATATTATAATATTCTTTACTGTTAAAGCATTTTCGCAAGCATGTTGTTCTGCCGGTACACCTATGTTAGGTTCACTTGAAACCTCAACGACCAGAATGAACAATTTACAATTTAGTTTTACTTACGATTACAATACTTTGCAAAGTGTACGTGAGGGTTCAAAAAAAATTGCCGATAATACACGGGAAAGAATTACACATTCTGCATTGTTAGAAATAACGTATGGATTGACCAATAAAATTAGCTTAACAAGTTTATTTTCTTTTACAAACCAACGAAGAATTATTTCATCGTCTATCGGATCAGAAAATCTCCTGTCATCATCAGGAATCGGAGACATCTTACTATTGGCCAAGTATGAGATAATTTCGCAAAACCTTCTAGAACAAAGGCAATTAGCGTTGGGATTCGGTCCCAAAATTCCATCTGGCGCATCTGATGTTTCACAAAATGGTATTTTACTTCCTGCTGATATTCAACCTGGAAGCGGCACATGGGATTTTGTTTTATGGAGCTATTACTCTGAAGGATTCATGCCGAATCTTCCTCTGAATATTTTTGTTACTGCTTCTTACAAATTAAACGCAGCGAATAAACGGTTTAGTAACTCAGATGCAGGTTACAAATTCGGAAATGAATTTGTTTCTTCATTTGGCGCTGGATACAGGACTGACACCATTTTTGATTATAGTTTATCTCTAAGGTTTAGAACAACCGATTCAGATCAATTTGACAAACAGAATGTTCCAAATACAGGAGGATATTGGCTTTATGTTATTCCGGGGCTAAATCTAAAAGTAACGGACAAATTTACAACTCGCTTGTCAGGACAAATTCCACTTTACAGAAACCTTAAAGGCACACAGCTTACTACGACCTATACTTTATCAGCGTCATTTTTTTATAATCATTTATTTTAAGGTATCGGAGGAAATATGAAAACATTGCATTATCTGATTTTGGGAGCAATGTTATTTGCTGCAAACGGCTGTGAAGAACCAACTTCTGATTCCGCAGATGTATCAGGTGAATGGCTGATTCCAAAAGATCAAATTTTTGATGGCGGACCTGGCAAGGATGGAATTCCTGCGCTGACAAATCCTCAATTTGCTTCAGTTACTTCAACAACTTATCTCAAAAATGATGATCTAGTTATTATTATAAAGATTGATGATGAAATAAGAATTTATCCTCACCCTATTCTTGACTGGCATGAAATAATCAATGATGAAATTAACGGGACTAAGTTTGCATTGACCTACTGTCCTTTGACAGGCTCCGGAATAGCCTGGGATAGAGTAATTAATGGTAATGAAACAACATTTGGAGTAAGCGGGTTATTGTACAATTCCAATTTGATACCTTACGATAGAGCTTCAAACAGTAATTGGTCACAGATGAAGTTATTAAGTGTTAATGGAAGTTTGAAAGGATCAATTGTGAAAACCCATCCGGTTATTGAAACGGCATGGACTACTGCTAAACAATTTTTTCCAAATGCAAAAGTTGTAACTACATCAACTGGTTATTCAAGATCATACGGAACTTATCCTTATGGAGATTACAAAACAAATAATGGATTATTAATTTTTCCTGTTTCCCCTGATGACTCAAGGTTACCGAGAAAAGAACGGGTGCTAGGTGTTATTGTAAATGGTGTAGCACGAGCGTATCGATTTCAGGAAAATGGTTCGAATATAGAATTGTTGAACGATAACGTTGGATCTAATGCCGTGACAGTTGTTCATAGTAAGGATCGTAATTTAATTATGGCTTATCAAAACGAACTAGAGGATGGAAGTACCGTTAATCTTTCAGCAGTGCAGAATGAACTTCCAATAATTATGTCTGATTCAGACGGCAACAAGTATGATCTATTTGGAGAAGTAATTGTCGGACCTAAGCAGGGCAAGAAATTAAAACCAGTAACTTCGATTGCAGCTTACTGGTTTGCGTGGGCAGCTTTTTACCCAAGTACCAGTATTGCAAATTGAACGATGTGTATTAACTTTAAGTTATACATATCAATTAAAAATATATTCCACTTTGAATTTAATTATTACAAGTAAGGATGGATTCAAATGTATACCAAACTCATTTTATTATTTTCACTTATTTTATTGCATTTTTATGGTTGTGTTCAACCCGAAGCGACTGTCTCTTCTCTTGGTGGAAACAATCCGCCAGTTGTAGAAAGTATAGTTCTGGATCCGCTTATTATTCGAGTTGGTACTACTGCTACAATAAAAGTTAATGCATATGATCCCGATGGTGATCAGCTAACTTATTCATGGTCAACCCCGTTAGGCGATATTATTGGAAGCGGTTCACAAGTGCGCTATTCTGCTGCATTTTGTTGTGTGGGTTCCAATAATGTTACTGTTGTTGTTGCTGATACAAGAGGGGGTAAGGTAGTTGAAGAACTCAGAATTGAAATTAATCCTTAATTATGAAAATCGTTTCACTTAAAATATTTATTGTCCTAATTTTATTTTCATTAAGCTCATACCTTAAAGCACAGGGCTGCTGTACGGCAGGTTCAAATACTTTTGGCGGACTTGAGCGCGGAATTGCCAAAACCGGCAGCGTTAATTTAGGATTAAGTTATATCCAAAATAGTTTGAAGACAACATTTAGTGAGAATGAAGAAATTGCTGATCCGCTGAACCGTGAAGCTTCCGTATCATCTTTTACTTTCGACCTGGAGATAGGATTGACCGATAGAGTTTCATTATTGATCGTCGGAGGTTATGTTGTAAAAAACAGAGAAACTTCTGTTCGTTCGAACGTAAACAATGATGTTGAAAAGATAACCTTTAAGGGAAAAGGAATAAGTGATTTAACTTTGTTAGCTAAGTACGAAGTTCTCACACCTTCAATCCTATCGAATTTTGGAATAGCTGTCGGCGGTGGAATTAAATTACCATTGGGCAGTTTTACTCAAGAAAATAATGGTTCAAGATTAGCGATTGATCTCCAGCCCGGTACCGG
Organism: Ignavibacteriaceae bacterium; assembly: GCA_041739035.1. Lineage (GTDB taxonomy): Bacteria > Bacteroidota > Ignavibacteria > Ignavibacteriales > Ignavibacteriaceae > XYD12-FULL-36-8. The sequence goes on from JBGSOQ010000346.1 coordinate 56,769, forward strand.
ATCCACAGATGCATTATTATGGGGTAATCTTTACCAAGGATTTAACCATCTTAATTTTTCACTTATTGCAAATACACTTTATCGTTACGCCGGATTCAATTCTGATAACTACAGGTTCGGAGATGAATTAATCTTTTCACTAAATGGTGAATATTATTTTACTGAATACCTCACACTTGCTCTATCCGGCCGGGGAAGATTTGCCGATGAAGATTTTTGGGGCGGCAGATTCTTGCCAAGCACCGGAGGGACTTACTATGATATTTTACCTTCATTAACATATTGGCAGCAAGATTTCAGTTTAAAATTTTTTTATCAAGCGCCGATTTATAGAAACGTAAAAGGAATCCAGCTAACAACAAGCAGTATTATCGGAGTTGAGATATTGTTTAATATTAGCTCGATAAATTAGCATGAGTGATTATGAAAAATTGGCCATTTTATTTTATGCTCGTTTTTTTAACTAATAGTTCATTTGGAGAAAATATGTTAGACGATAAACAGAAAGTTGAAAATACATCGAATGATATTTGCTCGATTAAAATTGGAAACCGGTTACCTGATGTAACTTAAAAAAATATTGATAGCGAAATGGTCAATTTGGTATATCTAATTCTTGGAAAACCATCCGTATGGATTTTTTTATCGCGGCGGCTGGTGTCCATATTGCAATGCTCATTTAGCCGATCTGGTTAAAATTGAAAACAAATTAGAAAATCTTGGTTATCAGATAGTTGCAATAACTATCGATAAACCAGATAAGATTAAGGAAAGTTTTGATAAGTATAAACCGAATTATATTCTACTTTTTGATAGTAAAGTTGAAGCTTTAGAGGCATTTGGATTAGCTTTTAAGGTTAATGATATATACATTGAACTACTTAAGAACCACAATTTGAATATATAAGAAGCTGCCGGGCAAGGACATCATATATTAACTGTACCAGCAGTATTTATATTAAACAAAAAAGAATAATTCAATCCGCATAAGTGTGAATTAATAATTAAAATTAAAGACAAAACAATATAATATATCTAAAACACGATTCCAGATAGGCTTTGGTTCCTTTTCTATTTTTAACTAAAAATTTTCCTTTCCACAAAAGCCCCCCAAAATTAAATATCTTAAATCCTTAATTTCATGATACTTAACACGTACACATTTACTTTCCATAAACCTATAGTTTTTTGGAATGGCTTATAGCAAAATTTAGGATGAAGATTGAAAGCGTTTTATAACCAGTTCCAGGAAATGCTGACTATAGTGACATATTCAGTTCTTTATTGTTGAATTTTGTATATAAATTATGTATTGTAATCTACAAAAATAAACTTACTTGCTGGTTTAACTTAGTAATTGTTTATAAATAAATTATATATGTAATATGACGAAAATAAACCAACTTGTTGGTAATTGGCCAAAGGGAACAGTAAAGACAGTTAAGGAATTAAGGGAACTTGGTTATACCCCGCAACTGCTTAAAGTATATTCAAATTCGGAATGGATAGAGTCAGTCGTTGGAGGTATGTATAAACTTTATCATGACGACATAAATTGGCAGGGTGTCTTGTATGGTTTACAGAAAAAAAATAATACGACCATACATGCCGGTGGTAAAACAGCATTGGTCTTAAAAGGATATGGTCATTATTTAAGTTCAAGTGAAGGCAGAGTATATTTATTCAGTGATAGAAAAGAAAATTTTAGTGTGTGGCTGAGCAAATTTAAGAATGTTGTCTTGAAAAGAAATGAAGTATTTGATTATAAAGAAGAAAAATATTTTATAATGTTTAACACAGGAAATTTTCAAATAAAAATCTCTTCACCAGAGTTGGCAGCTATGGAGATGCTGTACTTGGTACCGCAGGAACAATCATTTGACGAAGCAGCTAAAATAATGGAAGGGCTGGCAACTCTCAGACCGGCAATCATTCAAGACTTGCTGAAGCATTGCAATTCTGTAAAGGTAAAAAGACTTTTTCTGTTTATGGCGGAAAATTATGATCATCTCTGGATGAAAGAAGTGAATTTAGAAAATATAAATCTGGGTAGCGGAAAGAGATCTATAGTAACCGATGGAGTACTTAACAAGAAGTATAATTTAACAGTGCCAAGAGAATATGCCAAATAATGCTTATTTAAAACAAGCGGGACTAGTAGTTCGTATATTACCGTATATAGCTCGTGAGGAAGTTTTTGCTCTTAAAGGTGGAACGGCAATTAATTTTTTCTGGCGAGATTATCCCCGTTTATCCGTCGATATTGATTTGACATATCTTAAGATACATGAACGAGCTTTATCCCTGCTTGATATTAGTGATCGTCTTGCAAGTATTGAAATGAGGATCGGTAGAATATTTTCCGGTATAAAGGTAATTCAGCAATTAAATAAAGAGGAGAACACGATAAAAGGACTTATCATTAAAGACGGGGATGCGGCAGTTAAAGTTGGAGTGAATCCTGTTATAAGAGGAGCAGTGTTTCCGGTTGTAAATAAAAAATTATGCCCTAGGGCTGAAACAACATTTGAATTAACCTTATCAGTTAATACTTTATCGTTCGAAGATTTATATGGCGGTAAGATTTGTGCGGCATTAGATAGGCAGCATCCGCGTGATCTATTTGATATAAAATTACTTTTTGACAATGAAGGATTAACTGAAGGCATTCGTCAAGCTTTTTTAGTTTATCTTATTAGCCATGATAGACCAATGGTAGAAGTTCTCAACCCTAGCTTACTAGACATTAGACAAATTTTTGATAATGAATTTGCTGGAATGACAGCGATAGAAATAGAATTGAAAGAGCTTATTGACATAAGAAATAAATTAATAAAGCTGATAAAAGCATCTTTAACGGAGAAGGAAACTGAATTTCTTCTTTCATTTAAGAACAAGACACCTCGCTGGGATCTATTAGGTCTTACGGGGATAGAAAAATTCCCAGCTCCTCGGTGGAAACTAAACAATCTCATTAAGATGAATCCAGAAAAACATAAACTGGCATTTCAAAAATTAGAAAAATATCTTCTTTCTTAATTAAACATTATACTTTGTAGCCTTTAAAGAGTATACTAATTGTTCTTTAAGGATAAATCGCTCCTTATCTAAACTTTTTGATGATACAGATTGTGAGAATTTTTTGGAGAAAGAAAATAAAGCGCAATATAAATTAAAGTGTAATCTAAACCTCTCTTTTTCCGCTACCAAAAGTTTAATTGAATTACTCCATTAGCAATAAACAAGCTTCGTTTCGATATGATGGCCTCTTTTTATGGTACAACTAAGATCTGTAAAACCATAAGGAGAAATTATCAAACGAGTAATTATTTATGCAAGGGTATCCACAAAAGAACAGAAAGTAGATATGCAACTTGCAGATCTGCGTGGGTATGCAAAGGCAAGAAAATTAAATGTTGTTAAAGAGTACATCGATTATGAATCTGGTGCTAAATCTGATCGAGTTAATTTTAGAAAACTATTTGATGATGTGAGAAAAGGAAAAACAGACATTGTTTTTGTTTGGAAGTTTGACCGCTTCGTTCGAAGTACCAAAGAGCTGATAAATGCATTAGAAGTATTCAACAATCTTGGTATTGATTTAAAAACAATTAACGCACCAAATTAGATTCATCTCATTTGAGAGTTGAGCAGTATAGATTAAAGACTTTTCTTTAAATAATTTGTATCTTTATTTTATAAATAATAGTTCATTGGAAGTGTACATTTAGCTGAACATATGCTAAAAATCATTTGAATTTGTCTTGTTTTCAAAGAATGTCAAGTTATTTGTAATCAGCAGGTTGCGGGTTCGAGTCCCATCGCCAGCTCAAAAATCCCGATTGCGCTCGGGATTTATCTTTTTAAACCTGTATTGCAGAATTTGATTATTTTAGCTTTATGACTATGACAATATGATTTATTATCTCTAGAACAACTGCATCTATGAAATTAAAATTCTTAGTAAAATATCTTAAGATCAACTCTAAACTTTCAGTTAGGTTTTTGCTGTATTTCCTTAAGCGGCGTATTGAGTTTAAAACCTTCATCATTTTACTCAGCATTTTTGTTGGAGTAACTTCTGGTTTAGGCGCTGTGGTACTAAAAAAAATAGTTCATTTTTTTCAGCACGAACCCAAGATATTTTTTAACGAGATAGGATTAAACTTTCTTCTTCCCTTTTTTCCATTGCTGGGCATAGTTTTATCTGTTTTAGTAGTTAAGTTTTTTTTTAATGGAAAAATAGCTACGGGATTAAGTAATGTTATTTACCGTATTCTTAGAAAAAAATCCGATATTCCGCGAAATGATTTATTTTCACATCTACTAACTAGCGGAATAACCATAGGATTAGGAGGTTCAGCTGGTTTAGAGGCACCTATTGTTGCAACTGGTGCGGCTATTGGATCTAACGCAGCAAAGGAATTTAAACTTAATTATCAAACTCGAACTCTGCTGCTTGCTTGCGGATCTGCCGCAGGTATTTCAGCCATTTTCAATAGCCCAATTGCAGGAGTTATTTTCGCCTTTGAAGTACTTCTTCCGGAATTTTCAATACCTTCTTTCATTCCTTTATTAATAGCATCAGCTTCTGCTGCGGTTCTATCTAAATTTCTTTACAGTGGACAATTATTTTATTTAGTGACCGAAGGATGGCGGCTTGAAGCGATTCCTTTTTATATAATTTTAGGAATCCTATGCGGATTAGTATCATTCTATATGATTAAAATAACACATTATTCTGAGCGGAAATTTGAAGGGTTTACAAGTAAAGCGAAAAAAGCACTAATCGGCGGCATTATGCTTTGCGCATTATTGTTTTTAATTCCACCTTTATATGGTGAAGGTTACTCCAGCATAATGAATCTTCTTGCGGGAAATTATGACTCACTGCTCAGTGGAAATTTACTGCTTAAAATTCTTGATAAAGATTCTACACTTCTTGTATTGGCTTTATTGATTGTTTTGACAAAAGTAATTGCAACCTCTCTCACATTAAATTCTGGCGGGAATGGAGGTATCATTGCTCCATCATTATTTTCGGGTGCATTTACCGGCTTTTTTGTTGCCTACTTAGTGAAATATCTTGGGATAATACAACTAGATCTTCCGAACTTTATCGCTGTAGGTATGGCAGGTATTTTGAGCGGTGTTTTGCATGCACCTTTAACTGGAGTTTTTCTTATAGCTGAAGTTACAGGTGGATATAAACTCATCGTTCCTTTAATGATTGTGAGTGCACTTTCATTTTTCATTTCTAGGTACCTTCACCCACATTCAATTTATACTGCATCCCTTGCACGAAAGGGAATCGAATTCAGATCAGAAAAGGAGAAATATTTCGTAAGACATACTAACATTAAAGAACTGGTTGAGACTGATTTTTTACCAGTCAGCCCTAATATGACAATTGGAAACCTGATGAAAAAAATTACAACTACTAACAGGAATGTCTTTCCGGTTGTAAATGAGAACCAAAAGTTAGTCGGTGTCATTACTCTTGATGATGTTCGTGAAGTAATGTTAAATACTGAAGTTTATGATGTTATCCTGACCTATGAGATAATGAATCCACATTTTTATTCTGTTGAGATAGATACAGACGTAAATAAGATTTTAGATATTTTTGAGGAGAAGCAGATATGGAATATTGCGGTCACTCAAAAGGGTAAATACCTCGGATTTATATCGAAATCAAGCTTATTTAATAGGTATATATCTATTCTATCTGATCAGGGCGGTGAAAAAATTTAATGCTTACAATTTTAGCTCCTCTATTGACAATTTAAACCATTTTCTGCAATTTGTAGCGCAATTTAATAGTAATATGGAAGTTTGTAAAAATTATAACGAATGCGTTAGATGCCGCTACTACGACGAATGTGGTGAAAAGGCAGCTATCGAAAAGGGTAGATTAGGCCCGGGATTTCCTATTCTAACTCTGCTTATTATTTTTTACTTGATTTTTTTAATCACTTAACCCATTTCACTCAACCTCGTTTCTCAGTTTACTTTTCGTCCAATCAAAAATATTTCAATTTGAATCATCTAGCTCGTATTTTGAGACAATCTTAATTGTTACAGATAGCGATACTTTTTACTCGTACAAGTAAGAAGGTAATGTTGTTAGTATGTGTTTTATATCAATTTGTGAGTCTTTTCAAGAAACCATTGTTAGGTCGAATTGATTTTGGGGTTATAGTTCATATGGATTATTGGCATATCACTTGATGAGGGGTCAACTAGGCGATATTATTGATTAGGCACTGAATACATTTATTTGGGAGAAAGATAGGTTAGTATGAATTATAAGGCAAAGATTCTTGTTGTCGAAGATGAAAATATTGTTGCAATGGATATTCGGAAAATACTTTCAGATTCTGGTTACGAAGTTACTTCCACTGTAGGTTCAGGGGAAGAAGCCATTATTACCGTGAGAGAGCAGAAACCTGACCTGATACTTATGGATATTGTATTAAAGGGCAAAATGACAGGTTTAGATGCCGCACGAATCATTACAAAATATTTTGATGTTCCAATAATTTATATGACAGCATTATCTAATGACGATGCTATACTTGATACAACGAATAGAGAATCGTATGGATTTCTATTCAAACCATTCAGTGCTAACGAACTTAACATCGCTATTGAAATGGCATTTATAAATAGGGGATTTGAAGAAAATTGTCATGCTTCGCAAGCTTAAATTTTGAGCGGTATTTGCATTAAATAACATTGCTCCAGACTTCCCACCTTAACTCTTTCTATTAATCAGTATGAATTTTGGTAGATAGTTTATTTACTGAATTATTACTAATATTTTTACGAATTATTTATAATTTTATTCTAGCAACAAATTAGCCTGGCTAAATCGATTGTCCTGCTTAAGATGAATCTTTTAAATAAAATATTATTTCTCTTCGGTTTGTTCTTCGTTTTGGGGAACTTAAGTATAGCCAATGAAACGGAGGACTACACAATAAAACAATTAAAAGTGAAGGACGGGCTTTCACAAAGTTCAATTCTCGCAATTCTTCAGGATAAACGAGGATTCATGTGGTTTGCTACAGGCAGCGGTTTAAATAAGTATGACGGTTATTCTTTTAAAGTTTATCTCAATAATCCCCAGGATTCATTATCAATTTCGGATAACGGTATTACCGCATTGTA
>JBGSOQ010000478.1:0-15024 GCA_041739035.1 Ignavibacteriaceae bacterium
GCCGGGTCTGATTCAGTGTTTAGTTTTAACTTGAGCTTGTCCTAGACTTACTCGGTTCTTTGGGTATTTTATGTTAACCTTATTTTGTTATTAAATATGTATATAAAATTAAAATTATCTACGGTATTAGTCTAATGGAGCCTGTCGAAGTGTGGCAAATATCTTGGGTATGGCAGATTTCGACAAGTTTATCCGCCAATTGGCGGGCTCAATCTGACAATTCTTGTATTTTTATTTTTTAATTACGATTGCAATGCGGCTGAATGATCATTCACTCAAATGCGTTGTCAATCCTTCCCTCACATCATCCTTTATTTGTTTTTTCTTCCATGTTTTCTTATCGACAAAAACATGCGTTGTTTTTACTTCAACACACAGTTCACCGCTTTCATTTTTACAATTGTATGCAAGTTTAAAGGCAGATGAACTTATGTTTTCAACAAATAATTCAATCTTAGTAAATGAATTATAAATCAACGGTTTGTGATATGTCGCTTCACTGTGAATGATTGGAACGACATAATCATCATTCGACCAATAATTTTCTTTGAGACTAAAGCTTTGCATTATTTCCTCATAAACCGAGTGGCAAAGCTCATAGATTCTTGCGTAGAATAAAATCCCAGCGGGGTCGCAATCGTAAAAATTTATTTTTCTTTTTGTTTCAAACATGATTTACAAAGAATAAAAATTACGAGTTAGTTATTTTGGCTGTAAATATAGAAATGTTTAAGATTAAGTGTTAACCCGAAACGAGAAGAAGCATTTTTGTGAAATAAATTGTCATAAATACTTCAGAAATGAATTTACTTTCCATTATTTGTATATTAATATTGTTACTTGATAAAAATCTATTTCCAAAATTCAAAAAAATCTTATGTCATCAAATTCTAAAATAAGTAGAATTGCCATCCATCGCTTCTTGTATTTAATTGCCGGCTTTTTACTTGTAGCAATAGGCGTGATAGGAATTTTTCTTCCATTACTGCCAACAACGGTCTTCTTAATCCTTGCTTCAGCATGTTTTATTAAAAGCTCTCCAAAGGCAAATGAATGGCTGCGAAACCATAAAATTCTCGGTGTTTATATAAAAAATTATCAAGATAAAAGTGGACTTACATTAAAATCAAAAATACTTAGCATTATTTTTTTATGGCTATCAATATCTATTTCAGGATTATTATTAACCAATGAATTTTATATAAGAATGGTTCTTCTTGCAATAGCAATTGGAGTAAGCATTCATCTAATCTTAGTAAAAACTAAAAATATAAATGAATAATTCAGCAATAAAATAAAGGAAAAATAAAATGAATGATATGAATAGAGACCCTGTATCTGGCAGAACCTCTGCCAGAAGAGGAACATCGAACAGAGACTGGTGGCCTAATCAATTAAACCTTGGTATTCTTCACCAGCATGCCCGGGTATCCAATCCAATGGATCACGATTTCGATTATGCTAAAGAATTCAAGAAGCTTGATCTGAAAGCACTAAAGAAAGATCTTTATGCTCTCATGACTGAATCTCAAGATTGGTGGCCTGCCGATTGGGGTCATTACGGTGGTTTATTTATCCGTATGACCTGGCATAGCGCAGGAACTTACCGTACGGCGGATGGACGCGGAGGTGGAGGAACCGGTAACCAGCGTTTTGCACCTGTAAACAGTTGGCCCGATAACGGTAACTTAGATAAAGCACGTCGTCTGCTCTGGCCAATCAAACAGAAATATGGAAATAAAATTTCTTGGGCTGATCTCTTGATCTTAGCCGGTAATTGCGCGATGGAATCAATGGGTTTTAAAACATTTGGTTTCGGTGGTGGACGTGCGGATATCTATCAACCCGAAGAAGACATCTACTGGGGTGCTGAAAAGGAATGGTTAGCTACAAGTGATAAACTCAAGAGCCGTTACTCCGGTGAACGAGACCTGGAAAACCCTCTGGCAGCAGTTCAGATGGGTCTGATCTATGTAAACCCTGAAGGCCCGGATGGAAATCCTGATCCTTTAGCTTCAGGTCGCGATGTGCGGGAAACATTTAAACGTATGGCTATGAATGATGAAGAAACTGTTGCTCTCACTGCAGGTGGACATACATTTGGAAAAATGCACGGCGCAGGTGATCCAAAGTTAGTTGGTCCGGAACCAGAAGCTGCAACTATTGAGGAGCAGGGTTTGGGTTGGAAAAATAAATTTGGAACCGGTAAAGGTCAACATACAACAACGAGCGGATTAGAAGGAGCTTGGAAGCCTAATCCAACAAAATGGGATATGGGCTACTTTGACATGCTTTTCGGTTACGAGTGGGAAAAGGTTAAAAGTCCGGCTGGTGCATGGCAGTGGCAGGCTAAAAATGTTAAACCGGAACATATGATTCCCGATGCACATGATCCATCAAAAAAACATCCGCCTACGATGACAACTGCTGATATGTCTCTACGCTTCGATCCGATATATGAACCTATTTCACGCAGGTTCCACAAAGATCCAAAAGCATTTACTGATGCATTTGCAAGAGCTTGGTTTAAACTTACTCATCGTGATATGGGTCCAAAAGCTCGTTATCTCGGTCCTGAAGTTCCAAAACAAGACTTGATATGGCAGGATCCAATTCCGGCAGTCAATCACAAGCTTATCAATAAAAAGGATGTTTCAGGTCTCAAAAAGAAAATATTAGAATCTGGATTATCAATAGCTGAACTGGTTTCAACAGCATGGGCTTCTGCATCAACTTTCCGTGGATCGGATTATCGTGGAGGAGCTAACGGTGCACGTGTTCGCTTAGAACCACAAAAGGATTGGGAAGTAAACCAACCGGCTCAACTGGAAAAAGTTCTTAAAAAACTTAAAAGCATTCAGAAAGAATTTAACAGTTCACAGAAAGATGGCAAAAAAGTTTCATTAGCTGATCTAATTGTACTGGGTGGATGTGCTGCAATAGAATCAGCGGCTAAAGCTGCCGGCTTCAAGATTGAAGTACCTTTTTCTCCGGGACGTATGGATGCATCACAAGCTCAGACTGACGTAGAATCTTTCGCTGTATTTGAACCTGAGGCAGATGGTTTCAGGAATTACCAGAAAAAAGTTTATACTGTTTCAGCTGAGGAAATGCTTATTGACAAAGCACAGTTATTAACACTCAGCGCTCCAGAAATGACTGTGCTTGTTGGTGGCTTGCGTGTATTGGGTGCTAATTATGCTCAATCGAAACATGGTGTGTTTACTGATCAGGTTGGCAAACTAACAAACGATTTCTTTGTCAAATTACTTGATATGGGAACAGTTTGGAAACCTTTATCTGAAGCAGGCGATACATTTGAAGGACGTGATCGTAAGACAGGAACCCTAAAATGGACAGGAACCCGAGTTGATCTGATTTTCGGTTCAAACTCCCAGCTACGAGCTTTGGCAGAGGTCTATGCACATGATGATGCTAAAGAGAAGTTTGTGAATGACTTCGTAAAAGCTTGGAGTAAAATAATGAATCTTGATCGGTTTGATTTGACTTAATAAGCAGTGGCAGTAATCAGTTATTTAATTAATCATTAATAAAGCCGTAGTAGAAATATTACGGCTCTTTTGTTTATTCTTACTTTTATCCTTACTCCACGAAAATCAAAGTGCTGAGAAACTGGGTTTGTCTTTTTTGAATTAAATCAATTTCATATCATTCAGAAAGGGTAACTTCTTCCGAACTTCCTTAACATAACTCATATCGATATCTGTCGTGACGATGGCCTCTTTATTTTCTATAGCTAAGATTTCTTTTCCCATTGGATCAAACAAACTTGTAAAGCCATTGTAGTGAAGCTTAGTATCGTTTCCGACTCTGTTAACTCCCGCAACGTAACATTGATTTTCAATAGCACGTGCTTTTAATAAAGTTCGCCAATGATCGATTCGCGTGTCAGGCCAGTTTGCAATATTAATTATTAAATCAACTCTCTCTTTTGCATAGAATCTAAACAACTCCGGAAAGCGAAGATCATAACAAATTGACAAACCAATTTTTATTCCTGATAGTTTTGTAACGCTTGGTAGTTCCCCGCCCTTATAATATTTATTTTCAGTGGAATATGAGAAAGGATGGATCTTTCTATACTTGGCTTTTACTTTCCCGTTTGAATTAAGATGAACAAGGGAATTAAAATAATTTATTCCATCCTTTTCAATAGCACCGGCAAATATATTGATTTGAAAAAGTTTTGCTATTCCGGAGAAAAATGTAATTGTATCACCTTTAATATCTTCAGCCATTTTTGAAGCATTCATGGTAAAACCGGTTAAGGTCATCTCGGGAAAAACAAGAATCTCACCTAAATTTGATTTTTTCTTCAAAATGGTAAGTATCTTTTTCATGTTCTCAGATTTATTTTCCCACACAGGGGCAAATTGAACTAAAGAAAGTTTCATATGTTTTTTCTAATTTTTGAAAAGTGCAGAATTATAGCATGTGTTATTAATTGCTCATTTCTTTAAGTTAGGACTCTTAATTTTTGGAAATAATTATTATCATCTTAAAAATATTAAAATTTTAAATGACTAAAAGATTCACATTCGATTTTGATTTTTTCGATTACTTCGAGGGAATGTGTTTTATTATTTCCAAAAATGGAGAAATACTTCGCTGCAATCAAGCATCTATTAAAAAATTAAAGGTTGATTTAGAAAAATTAAATTTCTTTGAAATTGTTGAAGAATACGAAATTGACTCACTAAAAACAGCTGTAAACAGATGTATTACAAATCAAGAATCAATCGTACATCAATCAAAGTTGAAAAATGGTGTTCAGCCAATAGCTGTAGAATTGTTTTTAAGTCCTTTCAATTTGAATGATAATGGAAAAACAAATCAGCAAAATTGCTTTATTATGGCAACGAATGGCAATATAAATAAAGAAGAGGAATTGAGAAGATTCTACTATGTTGCTGAGAACACAGTCAATCCATTACAAATAACCGATACAGAAGGAAAAATGACTTATGTTAATCCAGCTTTCCTTAAAGTAAGCGGTTATACAAAAGATGAATTAATTGGAAGAAATCCTAGCGTATTCGGCAGTAAAAGGCAGATGAAGAAATTTTGGTCAGAAATGTGGACAACGATTAAAAGCGGTAAAGTGTGGATTGGTGATGTTGAAAATCGGAAGAAAAATGGAGAGCCATTTCATACCCAACTTTTAATTTCTCCGATTTTAGACGGCGACTATAAAGTGACCGGTTACTTTGGCGTTCATCGTGATTTAAGCGAAAAGAAAACTTTAGAAAAACAACTGATTCATACTCAAAAAATGGAAAGTATCGGAACACTTGCAGCAGGCATTGCCCACGAAGTTGGAAACCCGCTAGCTTCTATCTCAGCTCTTGTTCAGGTCGCACAACGTTATACAACCGATAATCTGGTTAAAGAAAAATTAGAGTTGGTTAAAAATCAAGTTAATCGAATTTCCAAAATTATTAGAGATTTGGTCGACTTCTCACGACCATCTAATTATGAGGTGCTGTTGACCGATATTAATAAAAATCTTTCGGAGGCAGTGGAAATAACAAAGGTTGGAGTAAAGGCTAAGGATGTTGTATATGAATTAAGTTTAAATAAGAACATCCCGCTTATGCCTTTGGTTGCCGACCAAATTCAGCAAGTGTTTGTAAATATTCTTCTTAACGCGACCGATGCTATTTTAGAGACACAAAAAAAAGAGAAGAAGATAATAGTAAAATCAGAAGTAATTAATAACGACGTAGTAATAACTTTTTCGGACAATGGAATTGGAATTGCAGATGAAAACATTCCCAAAATTTTTGAACCGTTTTTTACAACTAAAAAAGAAGGTAAAGGAACCGGCTTAGGTCTTTGGGTGAGCTACGGTATTATTAAAAGTTTTCATGGCGACATAAAGGTAACAAGTAATTACAATCAAGGTACAGTTTTTACAATAATTCTTCCCGTTCAAAAATAAATTTAGAGATTATGCATGGCTCATAAAATTTTAGTAGTTGACGATGAAGAAATAATACGTGAATCTCTTTCTTTCGTACTAAAGAAAGAAGGTTATTTAGTTGAAGAAGCTGAAAATGGTAAAGTTGCTTATGATAAAATAGTTGAGAGCTCCTTTGATGTTGTCATCACAGATCTTGAGATGCCTGGAATGAAAGGAATTCAACTTGTTGAAGAAATTCAAAAATTAAATATTCAGACATCCATCATTATTATCACTGCATATGGATCCTTAGATACCGCAATATCAGCATTAAGAAACGGTGCCAGCGATTATATCTTAAAACCCATTGAGTTTGATGAAATCCTTATCAAAATTAAAAAACTGTTTGAAATCAAGGATATACTTCTTGAAAATCGAATCCTAAAAAAAGAAATTCAAAGAACTTATGACTATGAAAACATTGTGGGTAAAAGTCCGCTGATTAAGAATATTTTCGACATGATAGAAACCGTTGCTGAGACAGAGAGCACAGTTATAGTAACCGGAAAAAGTGGAACGGGGAAAGAACTTGTGGCAAGAGCACTACATTTTAAAAGTAAAAGAAAGAATAAGGCGTTTATTCCTGTTAACTGCGGTGCAATTTCTGAAAATCTAATTGAGAGTGAACTTTTTGGGCATAAACGCGGAGCTTTTACTGGAGCAATTTCTGATAAGGAAGGATTCTTTAAAGCAGCAGATGGAGGAACACTATTTTTGGATGAAGTAAGCGAACTTCCGTTAAATCTTCAGGTTAAATTTCTACGAGTTCTACAGGAAAGAGAATTCACTCCAGTTGGCTCCACCTCTCCGGTTTCTGTAAACATAAGGTTTATTGCATCAACAAATCGAGACCTCAAACAAGAAATTAAAAGCGGCAAGTTTAGAGAAGATTTATTCTACAGATTAAACGTCATTGAAATTAATCTGCCAACTTTAAAAGAAAGAGTAGAGGATATTCCTGTTTTAGCCGATCATTTTCTTAACAAATACCGGAAGGAAATGAATAAAAATGTTAAAGGATTTGATAACGAAGCGCTTAGAGCTTTAATAAATTATGAGTGGAAAGGAGAGGTGCGTGAACTGGAAAATGTAATTGAGCGGGCTGTAATTTTTGCCAAAGAGGACTTTATTACACTTAAAGATTTACCGACTATTTTCAGACCAGCAGATCTTATTATCAACAATTTCACGACAGGTGCCCTTGAAGATTCAGTTAAAAACTTTGAAAGAGACTACATATTAAAAGCGTTGGAAAACAACGATTTTGATAAAGAAAAAACGGCTGATATATTAAAAGTAGGATTATCAACCTTATATAGAAAAATGAAAGATTTAGATATTAAAGTTTAATTTGATTTGAAATTCATATGATTTCTAGCTTTTTTTTATATCATAAACTTTTGAAATGATACCATTCTTATAAAATTTGTCTACTCTCACTTTACATCTAATCAAATGAAATATTTAACTCATTTCATCCAATTAACTGATTATAATTTTAATAATTTTCCACTACATTCCTTCCTGACATTTGCTTAAAAATTTTCTGGCACGATTTTGGCGTTTTTAACAGGTGAATGCTATGATTTTGTAAGTTAGAATTGACAGATAACCGCAAAATATACTTTTCCTCTGCCTAGATTTAGATACATTTTTTTTTACTTGAAGATTAAATTTAAATCTTCTAATAATATAGCAGGTTTTAAAATGCATATTTTAAATTACCTTGACTTTAAATGTAATTTTTATTATTCAAACATTAGCGGCCAACTACGAACCAGTAAACAAAAAAGAAAGAAGGGAACAAATGGCACAAATTAAAAACATCTTGGTCCCTATTGATTTCAGCACAAGCTCATATCAGGTATTTGAAATCGGACATTGTATGGCTAAGCACAATAGTGCTAATCTGCATTTAGTCCATGTTATCGATCCGGTTTATTACAATGAGCAGCAACCGAGAATTTCAGATCTCGAATTCATACACAAAATCAGATTTGAGAATGCCAAAGAAGAACTTCGAAAATTCAAATTTGAAGTACCCCACTCTGAAGTTGAGATTGTTGAGGTCTTAATTGAAGGAATTCCGCATAAGGAAATTTTAAACTACTCACGACAAAACAATATCGACATGATCGTTATCGCAAGCCATGGCTGGACTAATCTTCCGCATATGATTATGGGCAACATTGCGGACAAAATCATGCGACAGTCAGATGTTCCTGTTATTTGTGTGAAATCAAATATACCGGTTATTAGAAGCAGAGAGCTGAGAAGATATAGTTTTTCAGAAAATTGGGCTGGATAAAATTATTTTTGATTTAACAATTTATCGCAGATCATACAAAACCTGGATTCAAACAATTATTCAAAAGGCTGCGCAAAGCTAATCCAATCATAGATATAGTCATCATTAAATCGTTTCATTAAACAAAGTAAAAGAATAACCTCGCCGCTTCAACTCAATAATAATATCATCTAGTCGATTATAAAGCTTCTCAGTTCTTCTATCATCCGCACCAAGATGCATTAGTAAAATGTACCCATTCAAATCATCAGGTTGATTTGATTCATAACTAAAAAGATTGTCATAAATTTTTTGATTATCAAAGTACTTCACTCCAAGTTCCGGATAGGTCCAATCTTGATTTAAATTTGTGCCGCTGGAATGACAAACTAGAACGAGACCAAGCTCGTTGCACCATTTACTAATTTGCCCATTGTACCATTCATATGGCGGCAGAAAATATTTTGCAGTTTTTTTTGATATTCCAAATTTTTCCATTTCCTGATAATTCATTCTAACATCATTTATAAATTCATTTTTGCTAATTAAAGTCGAATCTCGGTTTTCCCACGATGCGTATAACAAGTGTTTATCTGAATGAGCACCTAAATAGTGACCCGCAGAAATTAAATCTTTTATTACTTCCGTATGTTTCTCATTTCTATAAAAGTCACCTGTAAAAAAGAATGATGCTTTTATTCGATGCCTTTGTAGAGTTGATTTAATTATCTCAGATCCATCCGCAAATACATGTCCTGTAAAAACGAGATTTATTTGCCTTTTAGAATTATCAGTTCTGACTGCTGCACCTTTGTATGTAATTATTTTGTTTTGTTTGCCTTTTTCCGAACCCATTTTTTGCATAGCCGCAAGATAATACGTCAAACTCGCTGTGCCATCCATTGTAGGTTCATTAGTTGAGTAATCTCCATAATCATCATGATATACTGCAATATCAGATTGAAATTCCGCATACTCATCACCACCATAAAGTTTTATTCCAATAAGGTTTTTATAAATTGAAGTGTAAACAGGACCATCAACCATACCGCCATCAATCCGAATATTATTGAGATGAGTAAATGCAGAATGCGGGTCTTCGGGATAATCACCATTATCAGGTAAACCAACTATCATGCTAGTGCCCCAAGGATTACATCCGAAAAGCCAATCTTTTAAACTTGCTTCCATTTCAGCAAAAGTTAAATCATTTGTTAGCTCTTGGTAAAGTCTGCATTGTGTTAAGAGAGCGGCAACTAGATTGTTAGAACACCAAATAAATGGAACACCAAGAAGAAATGGATTTGATTTCGCACGTTGGTAGACTTTTTCAATTCCTTCTTTTAAATAATTTTTAAATTTATTTTGATCAATATTTTCGGGAAGCGAGGCAAGATAATAATGTCCAAGGTTTACGAACGGATACCATTGGTAATGTTTTGCTGTATCTGCTCCCATCCACGGAGCAGTAGGCTCTATATTTCCATAAAGAACAGCTTCTTCCAGATAAGCATTTGTTTTAGTTGTTGAGTATAAGACTGATGCCGCAAGCTGCATATCATCGGTCCAATTATCTTCCTCATAAAAGTAAGGCGATAAGCAAGATGCTGTTTGACAAACACCAGGAAATTGTTTACCAAATTCATAGGCTTCAAAAGATTTTTGTATTAAAAGCTTGGAATAATTGGGAAAATAATTTTCGAATAATTGTGCGCCAAGTCCAAAAGACGACGCAAACTTACCGGCTGTAGAGGCAATTCCGTTGCTTCTATTTTTATATTTGAGTACTCCTTGAGGCTCACCTGTGCAATAATAAACAGGCCTTTCTAATTCTCTGCCGTAAGAAATTGTGTCTTCATTCGGCAATCTAAATCCGCGATGATCTCGATCATCGGCAATTTGATTGAACATAACATTCTTTTCGGGATTCATTTTGATTAGCCAGTCCAACCCCCATTTAGCCTCATCGAGAATGTCGGGAATTCCATTAGATTGTTGATTACCATCTTTATCAAAATCATCTGAAAAAGACTCGGGATTCATCCGGTACGCAAACAACATTTGAAACACGGCATTTGCAGAAGTTGTAACATATTGAAGGTAATCGGAAGCATCGTGCCATCCGCCAACAACATCGATATGAGTTGAATCCAATGTAGGGTGATAAATTACGAAACCATCTGAAGTATGACATGAATCTTTAAGAGTAGGATTATAGCCGCATCGCTGCTGCCTCATGTATCTCAGTAAAAAATCTGCAGTTCCGTCATAAACATCATTCGCAATTCTAAAATTTGGAGAGCGCACAGCACCAAATTTAATATAGTATGCACCTTCCTCTTCGAACTCTGAAAAGTTTAATCGGAAAGTAGATTTAAATGCTCCATAAGACCCGAATGGGTTAATTTTTTCAGACTGATAAATCAATTCATCGGTTAACGCATCATGTATGGCGAATGACCCAGGAGAAATCTCTTCCTTAGAAAGTAGTACGGCCACTTTGCTTTCTTTTTGTAAAAATCCTAACTGGTTAATTCGAATCCAAGATTGGGAAATTATTTGAGGTGAAAAAAGAATTAATTGTAATGCTATAAAAAAATAATACTTGAACTTTTGCATGGAAGGATCTTTCAAAATTCTTTCTTCCAAAGTTAAGTAATGAGGAACGAAAAAACAGTAAAGGGAGAATATTCTGAGGCAATAAAACGAAGACCAGCTAACTTTTGAAATTTAGAAGATTTTTTCTTCCCTTCCCAAGTTTCAGTTCAATTGTTGCGTGAAAAAGTTTCATAGCAAAAAAAATATCTTTTTAATTATTCTTTTCATTTACAAAATAATGAAACTTTATTTTGGGCAACATCGAAGATTTTTAATTTCTTTTAACCATTTTGGAGCTTAAAATTCCTTCGACCAAATCACCGATTTCTTTTTTCTCAAAAGGTTTTGAAATGTAATGAGTGCAGCCTTCTCTTAGAAATATTTCTCTATCGCCATGCATAGCGTAAGCAGTTACTGCGATCATTGGTACATTTTTGTACTTGTTGAGTTTCTTAATTTGTTTAATTGTTTCAATACCATCTATCCCAAAACCAAGATTAATATCAACCAGTATAACTGAATAATCTTTCTTTGCGACCATTTCTACCGCTGCTTCTCCGGTATTAACCCATTCCGTATGACAGATTTCATTCAAATAAATTTTAATGATATTTGCCGTTGGTTCATCATCTTCAATCAACAAAATTTCGGATTGGTATTTATATTTATTAAAAGAGGATTGCTTTACCAAACCTCGGTGTACTTCAATCTCCGATATCTCATGAACTTCCTCAGACGAACATAAAGGCAGCTCAATAACAAATTCTGTCCCCTGACCGACTTCACTATTCACAGAAATTCTACCACCCATTATTTCAATAAATCTCTTTGTTATTGTTAGTCCTAATCCCATTCCCTCAAATCTTCTTGACAATCCCTCACTAACTTGACGGAAGGGTTCAAAAATTAAATCCAGACTCTCACGGGGAATTCCAATTCCGGAATCTTTTACAACAATTCGGGCAAAGTGTTCATGGCTTTCTTCGGTTTTATCAAGTATTATTGAAATTTCACCTTTGTTAGAGTATTTGATTGCATTATTAAATAAATTGTCAATTACCTGAGCAAACATGTTCTCATCTATTTTTACATGGAGGTTCTCTTCCTTAATAATCGTCTGAAATGACAATCCTTTATCTTGAGCAGAGACATGATATACATTTATCTTTTCAATTATTATTTGAGTTAAATTCCTTGGTAAAAGTGATATCTCTAATCTGCTCGCTTCAATGTGTGAAAGATCTAGTATTAGATTTAGAGTTTCCTTCAATCTGGTCCCACTTTTTAACAATGTACGCGCCATATCCTTAAGATCTGGGTTTTCAATTTCGCTGCATAATGTTTCTGCATATCCCATAATGCCAATTAAAGGAGTACGAAGTTCATGACTTATGTTGGCAAGGAAAATTGATTTAAGTCGATTCATCTCCTCAGCTTTTTCTTTAGCTGATTTGAGTTCAACCTCGAATTTTTTCTTTGACGTGATATCTTCCTTAACCGCTAAATAATGTGTTATTTTTCCTTCCTCATCTTTTATAGGGGATATTGATGCATATTCCCAGTACAGTTCACCATTTTTCTTTTTGTTATGAAATTCCCCAACCCATTCAAGCCCGGATTGGATACTCTTCCACATTTCTTCATAAGTTTTATCACTCACATGCCCAGATTTTAATATTCTCGGATTCTTTCCTTTAACCTCTTCCAGAGTATAACCAGTTAACTGAGTAAATTTTGGATTGACATATTCTATGTTTCCTTTTAAATCGGTAATTACTATAGACGCTGGATTTTGCTCTACAGCTTGCGATAATTTTCGAATATTTTCTTCTATTTTTTTCTCTTTTGAAATATCCTCGTAGGTTCCTACAACTCCAAAAACTTTGTTGCTCTTGTCCTTTAGAGGAACTTTATTAAGACGAATCCAATAAGGAGATCCATCAGTCCTATAATGTTTTTCACAATCAATCGATAACGGATCATCGTTATCCATCACGTATCGATCACAAGATATAAAATCCTCAGCCAAGTTTTCAAAGTCCACGTCATAATCAGTTTTACCCAAAATTTCATCTGGATTTTCAAACCCGAGATCTTTGGCAAAGTGTATATTACAGCCTTTAAATATGGAATTTTTATCCTTCCAAAAAACTCTTTGAGGTATATTATCAAGAATTGTACGAAGCATTTGCTGAGATGTGATTAGCTCTTCCTCCGCCTTTTTTCTTATGGTAATATCATGGACTATCATAACTAAGTAGTTCTCTTCCGGACTGTAGGCTGAAATTGAGTAATGTTTATCAAGTTTTGGGGAGTAAAGTCCAAATTTTTCATCATTCTTATTCGAACAAATCTCTATGAATTTTTTTGTCAGATTGAATTCTGAATCATGTATTTCAGGCAGTACAGTGCTGATAGTTTTACCTAGTACATTTTCACCTTTTATATCCATTATATTTTCAAATGCCTTATTCAGCTGAACGATTTCGAAATCGATTGCTTGCATTTCTTCGTCGAATATCATTTTCAAGTAAGCCAAACCATCCGGCATTTTATCTATAAGTGTTCGAATTTTTGTTTCACTTCTATTCAGATCCTCGATAATTTTTTTTCGGTTCGAAATATCTTGCGATAAGCCAACTAAAGCCACGGGGTTATTATCTTTATCCTTTACAAGAGTGGTGGTAAGCCATAAGGGGAAAATAGATCCATCTTTTCGGCAGCCTAAAAGTTCGCCCTGCCAACCTGTTTCGTAAGTTGCTTTAATTATATTTTGAAATTCCGAATCAGCAACAACATTTCTATGAAAAATACCTAAGTACTTTCCCAAAAGTTCTTCCGAACTATATCCAAATGTTTTGCATAGAGTTTCGTTTACGAAAAATATTCTGTGATCGAGATCCGCAATCACCACGCATTCCCCAGCAGATTTAATAGCGTGAGCTAGAATATTTAATTGTGAAGTCGTATTCCTATTTTCAGTTACATCTATCAGTGTACCTATGATAGCCATTTTCCCGCCAAGATTTGTTTTTTTATAGTAAATCTCAGCTTCAAATATTTTTTTATCCTTACGAATTATCCTAAAAGATTCATGCTCGGATTCAATATCAGTACTTAGGAAGTTTATAAAATTGCGTTCAACTCTTGGCCAATCTACCGAAAAGGTAAAATCCCTGATTCCCTTTTTATTAACCAAATCGGACATTTCGTAACCAAGCATTTCAGTTAGCTTCCGGTTACAATAACAAAATAATCCATCTTGAATTACATACATACCGACAGGTGCACCCTCAAGAAGCTTTTCATAATTTTCATCAAGCTCATTTTCAGAAACCTCAAAGAAAAGTTTATTCGGGTTAGTTTGCATGATTAGTTAATCTGTAGAAATTATTGATTTTTCTTCTTTCTATAATGAAAAATTCTGCCGGTCAACTTTTTTACCTCAAAGGAAGTGTGCAATTAATCTTGCTTTGAAAATATTTGATATTTCAGCCTAATCTAGATCAAATATGCTGTTAAGTTGCTTGTTTAAATAAATTTAAACGGATTCTCAAGCCTCCTTTTAGCATCAAAAAAATTGCCAATCTGATAGTTGCTAAAACAAAAAAATTTTATCTATTTAGGGGAGAAAATTACCTTATTGGTCTCTTTTACTACGAATAATAACCTAGTTTCGGAACCAATTATGGAATTGTTCCATCTAATTGACTCGTTACGGCAATATTTCAAGTATAATTGGTTCTCGTTCTCTCAATTTGAGAAAAATTTTCAGAAAATTTTCTTTTTTCTTTAAATGTATTGCCTTAAATTAGGGTATAATAAAATCCCTATTTAAGAAAGCCCTTTCTTAATCTCGGGGTATTACTGTGAGTTCTGGGTTATAATATGCATAATCTGGATTATTCAGTTTTAATAGGATTATTATCTAAAGTTATCTAATTCATAATTTAAGGAGACTTACTCAGAGTGAAAAAACTGATCATTGTATTTTTGGTTCTTTCGGGAACATATACTTTTTCGATGGATGATTCACTACATCAAAGCAACTGGTTGTATTCCGGTGTTGCTGGTTTAAATATCAGCCAAATATCATTAAACAATTGGACACAAGGTGGCGATAATGCTCTTGCATTTACATTATTAGGAAATTTTG
>JBGSOQ010000026.1:0-7545 GCA_041739035.1 Ignavibacteriaceae bacterium
TGGTTTTGTGTAGCCGGCTTTTCTTATTTTATCCATTTTTGCTTCTGTAAAATATTGGTATTTCTGCTCAAGATGTTTTGGCATTTCAATGTATTTGATATTTGCTGGTTTAGTAAGCGCTTTGAACAAGGCGGTCACCAAATCATTCCACGTGCGGGCTTTTCCGGAACCAATATTATACAGTCCGTTTTTATCAGTATTCTTTAAGAACCAGAGTGTCATATCCACGGCATCTTTTACATAAATAAAGTCTCGCATTTGCTCGCCATCTTTATACTCAGGGTTTTTAGATTTAAATAATCTCACAAATCCTTCGTCTCTAATTTGTTCAAACGCTTTGTGAACGACGCTTCTCATATCTCCTTTATGATATTCGTTAGGACCGAAAACATTGAAATATTTCAAACCGACAATGCTGTTCATCAAATTCTGCTTAATCGCCCAAAGATCAAAAAGCTGTTTTGAATAACCATACATATTGAGCGGCCTCAGGTTACTAACGTTATTTTCATCATCTTCGAAGCCCATTCTGCCATCTCCATAAGTTGCTCCGGATGATGCATAAATAAACCTAACTTTATTAGCCAGAGCAAATTGGGTTAGTTGTTTAGTGTATTCATAATTATTGTTTATAAGATGATCCGCATCTTTTTCGGTTGTAGAAGAATTTGCTCCCATGTGAATGATTGCATTGAAGTTATACTTTAGGCCTTTTTCAAGATTATTGATGAAATCGTTTTTATTAATGAAATCAATAAACTTAAGTCCAACTAAATTTTTCCACTTTTCATCCTGCCCAAGTTCATCAACACAGATAATATTATCTTCGCCCAAAGAATTAAGGCGCCAGATTATAGCGCTGCCAATAAATCCTGCCCCGCCCGTTACTGCAATCATGTGTGTTCCGAATAATTTTTTAATGAAACTAAATTAATTATATTTGGCGCTGATTCAAATAGTGCGACATTCATAACGGCAGATAAAATCAAGAAATGAAAAGTACCTTCGATAATTTAAAAAATATACTAAAACAGAGAATTCTTGTTCTTGATGGGGCTATGGGTTCATTAATTCAAAAGCATAAATTAACCGAGGACGACTTTCGGGGGCTAAGATTTAAAGATCACCTGCACGACCTTAAAGGAAATAACGATCTTCTTAGTATTACACAGCCCGAGATTATTAAAAATATTCATCGGGCCTATCTTGAAGCGGGTTCGGATATAATTGAAACTAATACATTCAGCGCAAACGCAATATCGCAAGCAGATTATAAGCTCGAACATTTTGCTTATGAGATTAATTTTGAGGCTGCAAAATTAGCAAAGCAGGCAGCCGTTGAATTCACCAAACAAAATCCGGACAAGCCACGATTTGTTGCCGGCGCACTGGGCCCAACTAACAGAACCGCATCATTATCACCCGATGTAAATGATCCCGCTTATCGTGCAATTACCTTTGATGCGCTTGCTAAAGCTTACGGTGAGCAGGCAAAAGGATTAATTGATGGCGGCGCTGATATTTTATTGGTTGAAACTATCTTCGATACACTAAATGCCAAAGCCGCGATTTACGCCATTCAAGAATATTGCGATCAAAATAATTTAAACATTCCGGTAATGATTTCGGGAACAATTGTAGATCAAAGCGGCAGAACTCTTTCAGGGCAAACAACTGAAGCTTTCTGGATCTCTATTTCTCATACAAAAAATCTTTTAAGTGTTGGATTAAACTGTGCTCTAGGCGCTAAGCAAATGAGACCATTTATTGAAGAGCTTTCTGCTATCGCGCCTGTTTTTGTCAGTGTTTACCCCAACGCCGGCTTACCAAATGAGATGGGTGAATATGATGAATCCGCTTCTGCTATGTCAGAAATTTTAAGCGACTTTGGTGAAAATGGATTTTTTAACATAGTTGGCGGATGCTGTGGCACAACCCCCGAACACATCAAGGCAATTTCAAAGGTGGCCCAAACGATCAAACCGAGAAAAATTACCGAAGCGGAACCTTACTTGCGTTTAAGCGGACTTGAGCCGCTTATTGTGCGTCCGGAATCAAATTTTATTAATGTTGGTGAGCGAACAAATATTACGGGCTCTAAGGTTTTTTCAAAATTAATATTAGCGGGAGATTACAATGGTGCCCTGGTAATTGCCAGAAATCAAGTCGAGGGTGGTGCACAGGTTTTAGATGTTAATATGGACGAGGGCTTGCTTGACTCCGAAGAGGCGATGAGCAAGTTCTTGAATCTTCTTTCGTCTGAACCTGATATTGCGAAGCTTCCGGTAATGATCGACTCCTCAAAATGGAGCGTGATTGAGGCCGGATTAAAATGCCTGCAAGGCAAAAGCATTGTAAACTCAATTAGCTTGAAAGAAGGCGAAGAAGTTTTCAAAGAGCGGGCAAAAAAAATTCGCCAATATGGTGCTTCAATTATTGTAATGGCTTTTGATGAAAAGGGCCAGGGTGATACATTCCAGCGAAGAACAGAAATTTGCGAGCGTGCTTATAAAATTCTTACCCAGGAAATTGGCTTCCCTCCGGAAGATATAATTTTTGACCCCAATGTTTTGACCCTTGCAACCGGAATTGAGGAACATAACAACTACGGTATCGATTTCATTGAAGCAACTAGATGGATAAAGCAAAATCTTCCTCTTTCAAAAATAAGCGGTGGAATCAGCAATGTTTCTTTCTCATTCAGGGGAAATACTGTTGTTCGAGAAGCAATGCATTCGGCATTTCTTTACCATGCAATTAAAGCCGGGCTTGATATGGGCATTGTTAATGCCGGTCAGCTTGAAGTTTATGAAGAAATCCCTAAAGATCTCCTGGCTCTGGTTGAAGATGTTGTTCTAAATCGCCGCCCTGATGCAACTGAACGGCTCGTTGCCTTTGCTGAAAACGTAAAACAAAAAGATAAACAAGCCGCCGTGGTTGAAGAGTGGCGAAGCTGGGGCGTTGAAGATAAGCTTAAACATTCTCTTGTAAAAGGAATTGATGAGTTTGTTGTGAAAGATACAGAGGAGGCACGCCAAAAATACTCAAAGCCTCTTGATATAATTGAGGGTCCGCTGATGGCAGGAATGAATGTGGTTGGAGATCTGTTCGGCGCAGGCAAAATGTTTTTACCTCAGGTTGTTAAAAGTGCACGTGTGATGAAGAAGGCGGTTGCGCATTTAATTCCCTACCTGGAGGAAGAAAAATTAAAAAGCAATGACACACGAGGCGTTGGTCGGATACTGCTCGCTACAGTTAAAGGCGACGTACACGATATCGGGAAAAACATTGTTGGAGTTGTACTTGGCTGCAACAACTATGAGGTGATTGATCTTGGGGTTATGGTTAGTGCTGATAAAATATTACAGGCTGCAATTGATCACAATGTTGATGTAATTGGATTAAGCGGACTGATTACCCCATCGCTGGATGAAATGGTGCATGTTGCAAAAGAAATGGAAAGGCGCAGATTTAAAATTCCACTGCTCATTGGCGGCGCAACAACATCTCGAGTTCATACTGCAGTAAAGATTGCTCCAAATTACAGTTTGCCCGTAATCCATGTTTTAGATGCTTCGCGAAGCGTTCCAGTTGTGAGTAATCTAATTAATCCAGATAAAAAAGTCCAAACAGATTTTATTCATAGCATTAAAACCGAGTATGAGAAAGTTCGAACGGATCATTCTAAAAAGAGAACAGCAAAAAATTTCGTGTCTCTTTCTCAAGCGAGAGGTAATAAATTTACCTCGGATTGGAAAAAGGTTCCAATTACAAAACCAGCTGCGCTTGGTGTTACCGTTCTGAAGAATTATTCTCTATCAACTCTTCGCAAGTACATTGATTGGACGCCCTTTTTCTTGACATGGGAACTAAAAGGAAAATATCCTTCAATTTTTGATAATGATAAATACGGCAAAGAAGCAACTCGTTTATTCGAAGATGCAAATAAGTTATTAGATAAAATAATAAATGAAAATTTAGTCACTGCTTCGGGAGTGTTTGGGCTATTCCCAGCAAATACTGTGGCAATTGATGATATCGAAATCTACACGGATGATTCACGCAGAGGTGTTCAAAATGTTTTTCACACTTTAAGATCCCAGGGTGAAAAAGTTCAAGAAGCCAACAATCCTGCTCTTGCAGATTACATTGCACCCAAGGAGAGCGGATTACAAGATTACATTGGTGTCTTCGCAGTAACAACAGGAATCGGAATTGAAAAAGTCGTTCACCAATTTGAGAAAGATCACGACGATTACAATAGCATTATGACGAAAGCATTAGCTGATCGCTTAGCCGAAGCCTTTTCCGAACATTTGCACGAATTAGTAAGAAAAAAATATTGGGGTTATGTTTCAGATGAAAAGTTATCAAATGAAGAATTAGTAAAAGAAAAATATCGCGGTATTCGTCCCGCCCCCGGCTATCCAGCACAGCCCGATCACACTGAAAAGCTTACAATTTTTAATCTACTTGATGTTGAAAAGAATACAGGAATTAGCTTAACCGAAAGCCTTGCAATGCATCCGGCGGCATCAGTATGCGGATTATACTTTGCTCATCCCGAAGCAAAATATTTTAATGTTGGTAAGATTGGCAAAGACCAGGTGCTCGATTACCACAAACGTAAAGGAATGAGCATCGAAG
The DNA here is from genome assembly GCA_041739035.1 of Ignavibacteriaceae bacterium. GTDB lineage: Bacteria > Bacteroidota > Ignavibacteria > Ignavibacteriales > Ignavibacteriaceae > XYD12-FULL-36-8. Next base: position 4,648 of record JBGSOQ010000026.1, read on the forward strand.
AAACCGAACGCTGGCTCGGACCAATTCTAAATTATGATGCGGGAGAATGAGATTAACTACGGTTCGTAATTATTCTCTCCGGCAAAATAAAGCTTTATTTTTTATTTCCCTTTACTTTTTTCGCTTTTACTTTTCCTTTTAAGATCAGCGGCATGTGCCCTTTTGTATGTTTGAATGTCTACGAAGCGTCCTTTTTTATCTCGAACTGCATAAAGTTTTGAACCGGAAACGCTTCTGTGTGTTGTTCTTTTTGCCATGTATGAATCTCCTTTTTATTTTCAAAATAATAAGTTTAAAATTTAAAATCCACTCCCAGCTCAAGTGCACCATAGCTTAATGATCCGAAAGCGACTCGGCCTGTTAGCGCAAGGGTTGGTGAAATCCAATATCTTGCACCACCTTGCAAGCCAAGCCATATTCCACCATGAGAAGGTTCTGCATAAAAGACATTATTATGTGACCCCTTCAAATCAACAGAACCGACATCATAAGCTAGAACCGCTCCCGCCCAGGGATCAAATTTTTTGTTATTAATTTTGAAATGATAATTAAATTGCCCGCCTATTAAAATATTCGTGTAACTCCAACTCCCATCATAAAAACCCGCATTGTAACTCCAGTAACGGAATATACCTCCAGCGCCAACCGTTCCAAAATCTTTTATAACAAAAGCATATTCATAATTTAGTCCGAGTTGTATGGTTGATCCTAGAAACGACAATCCGAGCGATGGCCCAGCATAGTGTTTGCCTATTTCATATTGTGCATTTGTATTAGATATAAAAAGAAAGGACAACAAAAAGAAGTAGAATATTCTGATTGGTTTTTTCATTTTACCCTCATTATAAATTTATTTAAAACTTGATATGAAAAATTAAGTCTATTGTCCGCATAATTCAAATACGATTTTCTTTGTGGGGGAGCGTCTGTGCCCATAGACCAAGTTACAGTAACTTTGGAGTGAACGATAGCAGCAAAGTATTATTCGCTAATATTGTTTTAAAAAAGAAATGGGCGATATTGGTGATCGCCCATGAACAAGAACTTAAAACACTAATATTAAATTAAATTAAACTTCACCGTGCCCATTAATTGAATTGTCAATACTTTCGCCTTTACGTCCTTAACAACATTAGTCAACCCGTATCCAAAAGTTAATTGAGGTGCCACGGTAATTAGGCGCGAGACAGGAATGTCGTAACCTGCACCGGCTTTTAACTCAAACCTAACCTGTGTGTCCTTTATCGTCGCTTTCGCTGTTTGTTTATTTGTCCCATCTTGAAAAGTAACGCCTTGCGTAGTTATGGTTGTGGTCGTGGAGCTCTCACTTGAAATATTAAATCCAAGAACTGGGCCCATTACAAAATAAAATCCTGATTTGGGAATGCTCAGTTTGAAAAGTGATTCTATCTGAAAATATGCAAGGCTGATATCATTATCTTGAGTAAAATTTACCGGACCCACCCCTTGAACTTGTTCCGTGCCAGTACTCGAGATAGAGCCGCTTCTATTATCATAAAATGCCAGCCCAGTAATTAAGCCAACCGTTGGCGAAAATGACATATCTGTATATCCACCGAACACCATACCAAACCCGCTTCCGCTTTCTTTAAGATCCGAGCCTGTATGCAAATTAAAATTCATACCCAATCCTGGCCCCACCGCCAATTTAAATTGTGAATAGCCTGGAGCAGATAGAAATAAAGCAAGAATCAGAACAATAACCAGAGTGAAAGATTTTTTCATTTTATTCTCCTTATGTGGTGATTTGTTGTCTGTTAATTCGAAAACACCAAAGTCCAAATGTTAATATGAAACTTAGCTATTGGAAATCCTTTTGTCAACAATCAGAACCAAAAACATGATCCATATCACTATTCAATTTCTTAATATTGACTTTAATTAAAATAATATCTTATGATTTCCCCTATAAAAGACTCAAAATGAGATGACTTAAACTTTGCTGTTGATACTTTCCAAGCTTTTGTTGATATTTTGCTTGAAATAAAATTAATCGAAATTAAAATTATGAATTATATGCACACAAAATTATTTTTCATTGCCATTGTTTTTACAAATGTTCTTCTCTACTCTCAGTCACCAGCCTCAGAGAAGGCAATTCAAAAGAATGAATTGAATTACCTTTCAAACAATATCGTTATAAAGTTTAAGATCGCGCCCTTGCGCAAATCAAACAACGAAATTTTGCTCGCCGATAACGTATTAAAAACCTTTAATGAGGTCGGCGTTGTTTCATCAAAAAGTTTATTTGAACAAAGCAGTTCAAAACAAGAATTTGGATTAGATAGAATCTCTGTTGTCAAATATTCATCTGAAGTTGATCCTCTGCTATTGGCGGCTAAAATCAGCAAACTGGAGGAGGTTGAGTGGGCCGAACCAAAATTTATTTATCCCGTTGAATTTGTTCCAAACGATCAATTTTATTCTTCACAATATGCAATGATTAAAATTAAAGCCCAGGAAGCTTGGGATATTTCAACTGGAGACACTTCCGTTGTTATTGCTATCATAGATTCAGGCGTTGATTGGGATCATCCTGATCTTGCGGCAAATATTTGGAGGAATTGGAGTGAAACTCCCGGTAATGGAATTGACGATGATTTTAACGGCTATGTTGATGATGTTCGCGGCTGGGATTTTGGGGGATTGAATGGCACCTCAGATTATGACCCGATGGAAGACAGGCCGGACCACGGAACACATGTAGCTGGAGATGCCTCGGCCGTAACTGATAACTCAACAGGCGTTGCATCAATTGGATATAAAAGTAAAATAATGCCGGTAAAAACTTCTCGCGATGATTTCCGCAGTACAAGCGGCTCACCTTTTATTGTATACGGTTACGAAGGAATTAAATATGCCGCCGATAATGGCGCA
>JBGSOQ010000135.1:0-1847 GCA_041739035.1 Ignavibacteriaceae bacterium
TTAAATTTTCCGCTGAATTTCATTGTTAAAACAATGCCGATTAAAAAGTATAATCCTATGAAATATGATCGAAATAATCCGGTGGAGTATGGTAAATATTTAGCTACAATTTCCGGATGCCAGGATTGCCACACTCAATCCGAGAAAGGTGAACCATTACCGGGAATGGAATTTGCCGGTGGTGCTCAATTCCAATTTCCATCCGGTGTTGTAAGGTCAATGAATATTTCTCCTGATAAGGAAACTGGAATTGGTCTTTGGTCAAAGGAATTATTTATTCAGAGATTTAAAGCGTATACAAACGATAGCTCATCCTCAGCTCCTGTTTCTCAGAATGACTTTAATACACCGATGCCATGGATAATGTACGCGGGAATGACCGATGAAGATTTAGGAGCTATTTTCGATTACTTAAAAACCTTGAAACCCATCAAGAACAGAGTGGAGAGATTCTCACCCAGTAATGTTGCAATGAAATAAATTTCTTATAGATTGAAAAAAACCCAGTTTCATTGTATAAAAATTTAGGCGCAAGAAACTGGGTTTCTGCATTTACTCAGTAGGAACAATTTTGTAAGAATGTGTAATCTCAACAGTTTTATTTAGCATGTGAGTTACTGAGCAATACTTAGTCTGTGAGAGTTCGATGGCTCTCTCAACATCTTTTTCTTGAATATTTTTTCCATAAAGAACAAATTCAAGGTGAATTTTTGTATAAACCTGAGGATGTTCATCTGCAACATCGGCAGTTATATTAATCTCCAAATTATCAAGCTGAACTTTTTTCTTTTGAAGAATAACAACAACATCACTGCCTGTACAGCCGGCTAATGAAACTAATATCAACTCTTTTGGTCTAATTCCGGAATCACTTCCTCCAAAACTTTCAGGTCCATCCATTGTAACCCAATGCTTTGAATCAGTTTTCCCGGCGAATGTTATTCCTTTAATTTGCTTAATGTAAGCTGTTTTTGTGGACATGTTTGCTCCTAATTTTTATACGTTGGATGTTGCTAATCGTAGAAAAGATTCTTATTTACTATATGTAATTTACTTATTGATTTTATATTTTTTTACCAATTAAAATAAAAATTTATCAGGGAGTAATAAAAAATGAAAATTGAAAAATTTCTAGCGAATCCAGGCAAAAAAATTAATCTTACCAAAATATCTACTAATGAAAAACATAACATTAAAAATAAATCAGAAGCAAATAAAATTCTTGAAGAAAATATTGAAAAAATGCGAGAGCTTCAAAACCGGCTTTACGCAAGCGACAAATATTCGTTGCTGCTTATTTTCCAAGCAATGGATGCGGCAGGAAAAGACTCAACCGTTAAACATGTTATGAGCGGGTTAAATCCTCAGGGCACACAAGTTTTCAGCTTTAAAAAACCTTCGGATGAAGAATTAGATCATGGTTATCTGTGGAGAATATTTAAAGCGTTGCCTGAACGAGGTCGTATTGGAATTTTCAACCGTTCACATTACGAAGACGTTTTGGTTGTTCGTGTGCACGATCTGATTAAATACCAAAACCTGCCGGAAGAAGTTAAGTCAAATAATATATGGAAGAAGCGGTTTGAGCAAATAAACAATTTTGAAAAATATCTTTACGAAAACGGGACAATCATTCTGAAATTTTTCTTGCATGTATCTAAAGAAGAACAAAAGAAGAGATTTCTTGAAAGAATTGAGGATAAATCGAAGAATTGGAAGTTTGCAGAGGCAGATTTGAAGGAAAGATCTTTTTGGAAAGATTATCAAAAATGTTATCAGGAAGCAATTTCTGCGACAAGTAAAGATTATGCGCCGTGGTATATCATTCCAGCTGATAAAAAATGGTT
>JBGSOQ010000304.1:0-6832 GCA_041739035.1 Ignavibacteriaceae bacterium
GGATCGGCATAGTCAGTATTCGGTACATAAATACCATCTACAGTAACTCCATAGCGTCCGAAGCTATGATTTAGAACGGTGTAGATTCCATAATTTTTATAAATATACTCAATCCATTTAGGTTGAATTCCATTATAAACACGAATCACGTTTACTCCCATAATTTTTAGAAGTCCCATTTCTTTATCGAGTGCTTCTCTAATGAAATTGTCAGGTTGAGTCCAGAGACTGTATGTATAATTTGCTCCGATTGGAAAGTAATCCCAATTCATTCCGATTGCCATAAAGTCCTTTCCATCGACAAGTAACTTTGATCCAGCCTCATCGTTTATGACTGAGACTTTATTTACCTGTGCATTGACAACTGAAAAGGTGAGCAGAAAAGAAAAAATAAGAATTCTAAAACAGTTTAATTTCAATTGAAATACGATCATGAATACCTCCTCAAAATGTGGTATATGTAAGTTTCATAATTGAATTATATTTAATGTACTTATTAACTTTTAGGTGATTAAGGATTATTAGCTGATTTAATTTGATGGGAGAGAAATTTTGATAATAATGTGATAGTTTCTTATGACTTCTCGTTATGAGATTAGGGATGTTAGTTTTCTTAGATTGCGAAATTTTTAAAAGCATTTTGAGCTTTCAATATAGTTGCAAAATTTTGTAGTTAGTAAAAGAGCTTTGAGAATAATTTTAAGAAAAACGATACTTTGTTCGCTTTACGAACAAACTTAATATTAAATTTTAATTTTGTCAAGAAATAAATGTGAAAAAGATAAAAAGTCTCTTAAAGTTATGCATCGCTGGTTGAATAAGATGTCTTATTTACAATTTATAACCTAGCTCGGGCTATTGTTAAATCTTTCTTTTTTATACCCAATCGACCGGATAAAAAAGAAGTTTGGAATAGTGAAAATGGTTTTAGTGAACTAGTTTCGACGGAAATTTAGCTATCGGAGTAATTTTACTTGAAGGCAATGAACATTCATTTGCAAATTCATTCCAACTTATAGTGCTGGGGTAAGTCTTTTCTTTGTAATCTGAATTCTTAAATCGAAGTTATAATTTAGCTTCGGCTTTTTTATTATCTTTGCGTTGAATTTTAACTAATAAATAGTTATGACATCAAAAGAAATAAGACAACAATTTTTAGACTTCTTCAAAAGCAAAGAGCACAAAATCGTAGCAAGCGCACCGGTTGTTCCTTTCGATGATCCGACATTGCTTTTTGCCAATGCGGGAATGAATCAATTTAAGGATGTTTTTCTCGCAAAAGGAACACGTGAATACAAACGCGCTGTCAATACACAAAAATGTATTCGTGTAAGCGGAAAACATAACGATCTTGAGGAAGTTGGACACGATACTTATCATCATACATTTTTTGAAATGCTCGGTAATTGGTCTTTTGGAGACCCCGATTCGCCTGACGGCATCGGCGCAGGTTACTACAAAGCCGAAGCAATCGAATGGGCATGGGAACTACTGACTGACGTGTGGAATCTTCCGAAAGAAAGAATATGGGCAACTGTTTACAGAACAGATGATGAAGCGTTTAACTTTTGGAAAACTAAAACCTATATAAATCCAAAACACATTTTACGATTTGATGAGAAAGATAATTTTTGGGAAATGGGAGAAACGGGACCATGCGGACCGTGTTCGGAAATCCACATAAATGTCGGCGATGATTATGATAATCCTAAATATGTAAATGCCGGTGTTCCCGAATGTATCGAGATATGGAATCTCGTTTTTATTCAGTACAACAGAGATGAAAAAGGAACACTTCACGAACTTCCCGCAAAGCATGTTGACACCGGAATGGGCTTTGAGCGAGTTTGTGCAGTTCTTCAAAAGAAAAACTCTAACTACGATATCGATGTTTTTACTCCATTAATTAATGAAGTTGCAAAGATGTCTGGATTGCAGTATGAAAAAGCGACCGAAGAACAAAGAGTTGCAATGCGTGTCGCATCAGATCATATTCGCACTCTAACATTTGCAATTGCTGATGGTGCAGTTCCCGGAAATGATGGAAGAGGATATGTTCTTCGCAGAATTTTGAGAAGAGCTGCGCGCTACGGTAGAAAATTAAACCTGAACAAACCATTTCTTTTCGAACTTGTTGATACTCTCGTTGAGACAATGGGTGATATTTTCCCCGAAATAAAAGAGAAGAAAGATTACGTCAAAAAAGTTATTAAAGGCGAGGAAGTTAACTTCAATGCAACGCTTGACAGAGGAATCGATTTGTTTGAAGATTTAATCAAAGGATTGGAAAATGATAAAGTAAAAACTATACCAGGCGAAGATCTGTTTATGCTGTATGATACGTTTGGTTTTCCCGTTGATCTTACAAATGTGATGGCGCGCGAAAGAGGATTTACTGTTGATGAAGCCGGATTTAATGAACTTATGAACTCCCAAAAGCAAAGAGCAAGAGAATCTGCAAAAGATAAATTTGCTTCGGTGAATATTTCCGTTGGAGATCTTAGTTCGTTTGATATGGTTTCAAAGGATAAACCATTCTTCACGGGTTACGATGAATTGAAATCTTCCTCGAAAATAATCGGACATAAAAAAGAAAATGGAAATGACCTGGTGATTCTTGATAAAACTCCGTTTTATGTTGAAGCTGGCGGACAGATTGACGATCTCGGAAATTTGATCACTAAAAATATTAAGCTGCCTGTTGTTGATGTAACTAAAATTGATGATAAAACCGTTCATGTTATCGAGAATGAATCGAATACTTTAATTTCTGCCGGTGCTGATGCAATTGCAGAAGTTGATGAGAACAGACGCTGGGATATAATGCGGAATCATACAGCGACCCATTTCATGCATTCTGCTTTGAGGAAAATTCTCGGAACTCATGTTCATCAAGCTGGTTCGTATGTTGGTCCGGATAGACTAAGATTTGACTTCACTCATTTTGCAAAATTATCTCCAGGCGAAATCAAAGACATTGAAGCTTTGGTAAATGAAGAGCTTAGAAAAAATATACAGCTTCAGCATCATAGGAATATTCCGTTTGAAGTTGCTAAGAAAATGGGCGCGTTAATGTTCTTCGGCGATAAGTACGGTGATAAAGTTAATGTTGTCCAGTTCAATGATTTTTCACTTGAGTTCTGCGGTGGTACACACGTTCAAAACTCATCACAGATTGGATTGTTTAAGATTATCAGCGAGTCATCCATTGCAAGCGGAGTAAGAAGAATTGAAGCCGTTACCGGATCGGGAGTCGAAAAATTTATCGACAGCCAAATTGAAAAGCTAAAGCACTCCGATGATAGAATAGCCGAACTTCTCGAAGCAAAAAAGAAATTAGAGAAAGAGATCTCCGAGTTTATGCTGAAGGGTAAACTTGGACAGATTGATTCAATCCTTTCACAAACTTCTTCGGTAAACGGAGTTAATGTTTACAAATCAGTTGTTAATGCCGGAAATGCTGAAGAATTAAAAAGCATGGGCGATGAACTTCGAAATAAAATGAAAAGCGGAGTTGGAGTTTTATTCTCGGTTATTGATGAAAAGGTTAGCATTGTCTGTGTTGTATCGGATGATCTTATCAAAGAGAGGAAGCTTAGTGCCGGAAAAATTGTCGGTGAGATTGCAAAGCTCGTTGGCGGCGGAGGAGGAGGTAAAAACCATCTTGCAACTGCGGGGGGAAAAGATACAGCAAATATTCCAGCTGTATTAAGTAAGGTTGAAGAGGTTGTTGGGAAGTTTTAATAGAGCAATCAATATTAAGAAATTGAAAATATCCAAGCACTTTTAATAGAATTAAAATCTATTCTTCTCAATTAAAATGAGGGACACATGAATTACTATACTGATCTCTTTTCTCCTGAAACATATCAAGCTTTTTCAAACTCTGGTAAATCAATTTCTGGTTTTAGAAAGCATCAAAAGAATTTAGTTTCAAATCTGAAGATAGGAGATCAATTAATTTGCTATGTAACGCGAATCTCTCGCTGGGTTGGAATTCTAGAGGTGATGGAAAAATACTTTGAGGATGATACACCGATCTTCTTTTCCGAAAACGATCCATTTGTTTTAAGAGTTAAAGTAAAACCTATTGTCTGGTTGCAATTGGATAAATCACTACCGATACATCAAGATTTTATTTGGGATAATTTGTCATTCACTCGAGGGTTGGCAAAAAATTCAACCTACTGGACTGGAATGGTAAGAAACAGCTTGAAAAAGTTAGATGCCAATGATGGGCAATTGATAAAAGATGTTCTAATAAAACAAATTTCTGCAAGTAAAACGTTTGAGCTAACTGAGGATGATCTTAAAAAAATTAAAAGAACTACGGTACGTACTCAGGATAAAGAAGTTGAAGTAGTTGTTCCAGAGGATGATGAAAAAGAAGATGTGGAACTAGAAGTTCCTGAATCAACAATAATTCAATCATTAATTGCAGAAATTGGTGAAAGAATGGGATTGAAAATATGGATTCCCACACGAGATAAAAGTAGAGTCATGCATCATTGGGATCCTGAAGAAAACACTTTACTTGAACACCTTCCACTTAATTATGATGATACGACATTAAAAACAATTGAAAATATTGATGTAATTTGGATTCGAGGTAGATCAATAGTTAGAGCATTTGAAGTTGAACACACCACTTCAATTTATTCAGGGATATTAAGAATGGCAGACTTAATGGCGTTACAACCAAATTTAAATATTAAAGCTCACATAGTCGCCCCTAATGAACGTAAAGACAAGGTTTTAGATGAGATTAGAAGACCGGTTTTTTCACTTTTAGAAAAGGGTCCCCTTTCAGAATCATGCTCATTCATTTCTTATGATTCGATTAGAGAACTATCTGAGGATAGTAAATTAGAGCATATGAGAGACACAGTTCTTGAAAACTACGAGGAATTAGCAGAAGAAATCTAAACATTGTAGCCTTCGAGGTTTTGTTTTGTAACCTCGAAGGTTTTTTAATATGCTCCATATCACAGTTCATTTTCTTTCCCTTGCCCATCTATTGTTTTTCAATTAGCTTGCTATCAATTCAAAAACTATTAATAAAAGGAGTAAAAATGGCAGACAAAAAAGTAATTGCCGTACTTGGTGCAACTGGCGCGCAGGGCGGCGGTTTGGTTCGTGCAATCTTAAATGACAAATCCAGCGAGTTCAGCGTACGTGCTTTAACCCGCGATGTTAATTCGCCTAAAGCAAAAGCGCTTGCGGACATAGGTGCAGAATTAGTTGCAGTTGATATTGATAATTTCGAAAGTATTAAATCAGTATTTGCTAATGCGTATGGAGTTTATGCAGTAACATTTTTCTGGGAACACTTTTCGGCGGAAAAGGAAATTGCTCAAATAGCATCAATTGCGAAAGCGGCTAAGGAAACAGCTGTTAAGCATATTATTTGGTCAACTTTAGAAGATTCACGCAACTGGATTCCTTTATCTGACAATAGAATGCCCACAATTCATGGAAAATATAAGGTGCCGCATTTCGATTCTAAAGGAAGCTCCGATAAATTTTTTACGGAACTGAACTTGCCTGTGACATTTCTTTTAACGTCTTTCTATTGGGAAAATTTTATCTATTTCGGAATGGGGCCTAAAAAAGGACCGGATGGTAAACTTGCTCTTACAATTCCAATGGGAGACAGCAAATTTCCAGGAATAGCTGCAGAGGATATTGGAAAATGTGCATACGGAATTTTCAAAAAAGGAAATGAATTTATTGGGAAAAGAGTTGGAATTGCCGGTGAGCATTTAACCGGTAAAATGATGGCGGAGACTTTCAGCAAAGCTTTTGGTGAAGAAGTTGTTTATAATGCAGTTCCTTTCGATGTTTACCGCAGCTTCGGTTTTCCCGGTGCTGATGATCTTGGAAACATGTTTCAGTTTAACCACGATTTTGCAGATTACTTTTGCGGTGCAAGAAGCATTGACTTCTCAAAATCACTTAATCCTCAGCTCAAAAGTTTTGATAGCTGGATGAAAGAGAATAAGGAAAAAATACCGATAGGGTAAGTTTGATGATCATCTCTTAAAAGTAACCTTCGAGGTTCTGTTTTGTAACCTCGAAGGTTTTTTAATTAATTACTTTTTCTTAGCAAAATATTCTGCAAGCATTGGCGGGGGAACTGGATCTGGTACTTTATTATTTATGGGTTTTAGAGTACGAAGGTAGGCATATATTGCTTTAAGATCCTCATCAGTCTTTTGACCTATAACTTGCCAGGGCATTGGAGGTAATAATGGTCTACCAACACCCATAAACTTGCCTTCTCTCAAAGTTTTAATAAACATTTCCTCTGAAAGACCTCCAATTCCAGACTCATTATCGGGTGTGAGATTCGAGGCATATGAAATACCCCATGGACCAACCCAAGCCGCTAAATTCTTTTCAGTAACATACCAATTGCCCGGAGCTACGGTTTTCAAATCAAGAGGTGGAAGCATTTCGCCATTCGGAAAGCCTGCCAACATTCTTGTAGAATCTTCCATTGGTCCATTTGCTGTCATAATTTTGGGTGTATGACAATCACCGCATCCGCTGGTGGTAACTATGTACTTTCCCCGTGCAATTAGTTCATCCTGTGAGAGCATTTTTTGTTCCCCTTGCTGAGTACAGTTAAACTGTAATAGAATAACTGTAAAAAATATTGCCGTCGTAAGTGCCATGAACAAAGTGTTTAGCATAGAAACTCCTATAAATTTTTAATAAATGGTTTTAATTAACCCGACCGGTATTTGTACGGCAGAGGCAAGTTGATAATGGATGAAAGTTATGAGAAGAATTTGTCGGGATAAAAATCTTTCACCCAATGAATGCGTTA
>JBGSOQ010000343.1:0-3510 GCA_041739035.1 Ignavibacteriaceae bacterium
TTGTGAGAAAAAACCTTTCTGATGGAAGTAGATATCTTTTGAGCGATTCGCTGATTTATTATGAAGAAGAAATTTTTAATGATATTTACTCTTATGATGGAATTGAAACCGGTTTAGGATTCAAACATTTATTCAACGAAAATATTGAGCTGAATCTTGAGGCAAAATATTTGATGAGAAATTACTCTTCGCTGCCTGCGGCAGATATCAATGGAGTGGAACTTCCTTCGCTTCGGGAAGATAAGTTACTCGGTTTGGGAGTTGGACTTGATTTTGACATGAGTAACATAATAAACGGGCTTTCATTTTCAGCCGCTTGGAATTATTTTAAGAATACTTCAAACGATTATTTTTACAAATACACTAATCAGGTTATCTCAGCTTCATTTAATTACGGCTTTTAATCCGTTGATTTCTTTATCCCATATTTTTGCATTTTGTATCGAAGGTTTCGCTCAGTAATTCCTAGCATTCTTCCTGCAAGAGACTGATTTCCATTAGCCTGCAGTAATGCATCAAAAATTAATTTTTTCTCAAGCGCCTCAACTTGTTCAATCATATCCCCCTTTCCCTTTTCTGGAATTTCATTTTCAGCTTTATATCCTTTAACAACATTAGGAAGATCATTAACTGTAATAATTTCACTCCGCGAAAGGACAACAGCACGTTCAATTATATTTTCAAGCTCTCTTACATTTCCTGGAAAATCATATTTCATAAGTAAATCAATTGCTTCTTTGGAAAGATTTACTTTTACTTTTTTGTTTTCCTTTGAATATTTATCCACGAAATATTCTGTTAGTGGAACAATATCCTGTTTCCTATCCCTTAGTGGAGGAATGTGAATTGAAACAATATTCAATCGGTAGTACAGATCTTCCCTAAACGAACCATCTTTAATTTTTTCTTCAAGATTCTGATGAGTAGCTGCAATAATCCTTACATCAATATCAATTATTTCTGTCGAGCCAAGCTTTTCAATTTGATGTTCCTGTAACACACGTAATAGTTTTACCTGAAGATTGAGCGGGATGTCTCCAATTTCATCGAGGAAAATTGTTCCTTTATCAGCGAGTTCAAATCTGCCTTTTTTAGCTTTTTCGGCACCTGTGAACGCGCCTTTTTCATGCCCGAACAACTCACTTTCAAGCAATGTTTCCGGCAGTGCAGGAATGTTAACAGCGATGAAGGGTTTATCTTTCCTCGAACTGATGTAATGAATTGACTTAGCAAGAACTTCCTTTCCAGTTCCGCTTTCACCAGTAAGTAAAATAGTCGCCTTACTGTCAGCTGCACGCACAGCTAAACTCAACGCCTCTTCCATTCTTGGTGAATGTGAAATGAAAGAATCAAATTTATACTTTTCTTGCAATTGGCTCTTTAGAAGTCGAATTTCAGATCGTAGATTTTTATTTTCGATAATTTTTTCTATCATCAAATCAAGCTCATCAAGATCAACAGGTTTTGAAATGTAATCAAAAGCTCCCAACCGCATTGCTTTAACAGCATTTTCAATTGTTCCGTAAGCAGTTAAGATCACAAAACTAATTTCGGGATTTAACTTCTTAACTTCTTCCAGAACTTCTATTCCGGTTTTATCAGGCATCTTATAATCGGATAGCACAATGTCTATTAGATTATTTTGAACAATTTTTATTCCCTCGTTTCCAGAGGATGCAGAATAAATTGTAAATTCCTTTTTCTTAAGATAGCCGGTCAGTATATCTCTTTGGGCATCTTCATCATCTATAATTAGTATGGAATAATCTTTCATTGCAGTGGTATTATTATTTTAAATGTTGTTCCTTTATCTGGTGCGCTTGTAAAACTGATTGAACCATTGTGCTGTGAAATAATCTTTTGAGAAATACTTAACCCAAGCCCGTTACCTTCTTTTTTTGTTGTAAAGTAAAGATCGAAAATCTTCCTTTGTTTTTCTTCGGGTATTCCTTCGCCGGTATCTGATATTTCGATTATCAAATCAGATTTTCCTTTTAAGTAACCCAATTTAATTTCACCATCAGTTTTTGTTGCATCAATTGAATTTTGCACCAAGTTCATTAAAGTTTGTTTGATAAGATCGTGATCAAGATTAACCATGATCGAATCGCTGTAAGATTTGATGAAGCTAATCCCTTTTTGTTTCGCTTGATCTTCAAATAAATGATAAACCTCATCAAAAAGAGACTTAATATCTGCCGGTTTAAGGTTAAGCTCAATAGGTTTAGCATAGCTTAAAAATTGGGTGATGATCTTGTTGATTCTATTTACTTCTGTTCGTAAAAGCTGTGTAATATTTGAATATTCATTTTGATTTGATGTTGTAGTGAATTCCTTATTTAATCTTTGCGCAATCATTCCGATAGCATTGATGGGATTCCTTATCTCATGAGCTACCCCGGATGCGAGTTCGCCCATTGCAGAGAGTTTTTCATTTCTTTTTGCGTCTTCCTCCAGGCGTTTAGTTTCTGTCAAATCCTTTATCACAACCGTAAAACTATTCTTCCCAATTTCCGAATCTTCCGAAGGGGAAATGCTGAATGAAAGAATTTTTTCTTCGCCTTTTATTAAAATTTTATTTTCAAAATTTAGATTTGAGCTGCTGAGAATTTTGATGCGAGATTTAAGAAAGCTTAGCAAACCATCATTTATTGATTCAATTTTAGCTCCAAGAATTTTACTTGCCCTTATCCCAAAAAGTCTTTCTGCTGATTTATTAAATAAAGTAATTGTGTTCTCGCTATCAAAAACCAGAACTGCCTCACTCATATTCTCCAGCACTGATGAAGTCAATGTTTTGAAATTTTCATATTCTCTTGAAACTGATTTTAAATTTTGTGTCGTGAAAATTATGCTGAGAACTATAACTGAAATGGCTGCAAGAATTAACGAGATGATGATCAAACGCCTAAGCATTCTGTTCTCAACGCTTTTAACATCCTCCAGCGAAACACCTAATCTATACAAACCGATGAACTCATCTTCCAGCATAAACTTTTTCACAACCTCATAAACTTCAATTCCGCTTTGTTCAGTAACTCTTGCTGAAATAGAATTTCCTGAAAGAGCTGAGGATAAAAACTCAGATTGATCTATTGCTTCAACTGTATCAATTTTTTCACTTGCAGCAAGTATACCAATTGAATCTTGAAGAAGGATATATTTAATACCCTGATGATTAGACATTTCCTTAAGAATAACGCCGATTCCAATTTTCTTTCTGAAATCAAGAAATTCTTTTGCATCCATATTAACGACAATTGCCCCTCTGTTGTTTGAACGTGCAACAGCAATAGCAAATCTTTCCTCATCAGAGAACTCAGCTTTTTTTAATCCGATAATGAATTCATCCACTTCATTTTTAAGAATCGGCGATAGTTCATCATATCGATTTATATTTTCTTCGCCATGTAAATGATCCTGTTCCGGAATGCGATTAGTGAGAACCCTATTCCCCTTTTTATCAAAAATGTTAACTCTGTAAAGATTATTTTCCTTCCCAATCTTAAT
>JBGSOQ010000376.1:0-2849 GCA_041739035.1 Ignavibacteriaceae bacterium
CCAACAGATTTTTCAATCACTTCAGATGAATAGCCCGCTTTATCAAAATCAGATTTTAATTTAAGCGCATTTTCTTTTCTTGTAAATGCACCGGCTTGAACTGTAAATTTGTTGGCCTTAGAAACTACTTTTTCTTTGGGAGAAGTTTTAGTTCCTTCGGTTTTGACTGATACATTATTCATTGCGGAGAATTTCACATTATCAACAAGTTTTAGATAAGGTGATTGGGGATATTCATTTTTTAATCTTTTAAGAAAAAACTCGGACTTGTTAGGTTCATCAATGGCGTCGAAATAAGAATAAATCCTAAACATTGCATCGTCAGCGTATTTAGAATTGGGATATTTATCAACTAAAGTCTGATAAATCCTGCATGCCTTTTCTCCTTCCTCTGTCAACAATCCTTCAAGATAAGTTAATGCTGAACTAGAGGAGTAATTTTTCTTTAGCCCGGGAATTTGAGCCGCTACTTGTTCTTTTTGCCCGGACTCAATCTGTTTCAGAAAAGAAGTTATATCAAGTTCTTGAGGGATAATGTTGGTGGGGAAGAAAAAGAGTGAGATTGAGATAATGACAATTAAATAACTACAATTAGGTTTCATCAGAAAAATTAAGCAGTTAAAGCCAGGGTGTTCTGTTGCAAAGTCTCCTGTAGAAAAACATCACCAAAAAGTGTAGCATGAGTAGCTCTACTAATTTTTACTTTTACATAAGTACCAATTTTAATGTTTTTGTCATTTGGAATAATTACAACTTTATTGGAATCAGTCCTTCCCGAAAGAAATTCATCGGATTTTTTACTTAGCCCTTCAATCAAAGCCATCTCTTCATTTCCAATCCGAGTTTGATTTATTTCATAAGATATTTTTTGCTGAAGTTGAATTATCTCCTGTAATCGTTTTGATTTTACATCATCAGGAACATCGTCTTCCATTTTAAAGGCTTTTGTTCCTTCTCGCGGAGAATATTTAAACATGTAGGCACCATCATACTTTACCTTTTGCATAATATCAAGAGTCATTTGCTGATCGGCTTCCGTCTCAGTCGGGAATCCGGAAATAATATCAGTTGTAAAACTAACATCGGGAATAAGTTTTCGTGCTTTAGCAATTAAGTTAAGATAATGCTCAATTGTGTAGGTACGATTCATCAATTCCAAAATTCTGTTTGAACCGGATTGCACAGGCAGATGAATTGAATTACAAATGTTATTGTGCTCAGCAATTGTCTGAAGAAGTTTATCCGATAAATCCTGCGGATGAGAAGTAGTAAATCTAATTCGCATTGTCGGGTCAACCTTTGCTGAAGCAGCAAGCAAATCAGCAAAATCATTTTCAGCATCAAGATAAGAATTAACATTTTGCCCAAGCAGAGAAACTTCCTTAAATCCACGATCTGACAAATGCTTTATTTCATCAATAATAGATTTTAACGAACGGCTTCTTTCCCTTCCTCTTGTGAATGGAACAACACAGAACGTGCAGAATTTATCACAGCCCCGCATTACCGAAATCCAAGCGGACAAACCATCTTCCCGGTAAGGAATTATATCATCGTAAGTTTCTGTTTTCGATAGTCTAACTCCAATTCCCTTTTCGCCATTAAAAGCAAGTTCAATAAATTCCGGAATTCGCCGGTACTCATCAGGCCCAACAACCAAATCAACTATTTTTTTCTCTTCAACCAGATCTTTTCGCAACCGTTCTGCCATACAGCCCAAGACTCCAATAACTAAATTTGGGTTTGAACTTTTCAGCGTCTTAAGATTTCCTAATCTGCCATAAATTCTTTGCTCAGCATTATCTCTAATGCTGCAAGTGTTAAGCAAAACAACATCGGCTTCATCGAGTTCTTTAGCCAAACCGTACCCTTGACCATTTAAAATGCCCATGATTAGCTCAGTATCTGCTACATTCATCTGGCAGCCGTAGGTTTCGATATATACTTTGTTTTCTCTCATTATCATTAACCAAACCTCCGAGGTTTGCATGGTATTGCCGCACAAAACCTCGGAGGTTTATTTATAAAATTTGGGGAGGAAATATAAGACTTAATTACTTCGGGTTCAATGTGATAAGTTCGAAAGCTGGATTTAGAAAAATTTTGAGAATGGTATAAAAATTGACTAATAATAAATGGTTTTGGCGCTATAAACATGACATCAAAAGCGATTTCAGTTTTTAACCTTCTAATCCTTATTTAAATGCAACTTATTTTGGGTTTACTATCCGCAATACTTTTATTTTCTTCATGTTCAAGTCTAGTTAACAATGAAATTTTTATCCCATACCGGAAAGCTGATAAATGGGGAATTTGTAATCAAAATAAAGAATTCTACGTTTTACCTGAATATGATCGAATTTATCCTATCGATGCCGATTTGTTCATTGCGGTAAAGAAGAAATTATATGGAGTTATAAACGCGCATGGTGAAATAGTAATCCCTTTTAAATACCAAGAAATAATATTGACAAGAGACGGAGAAACTTTACGAGTTAAAAAAAGAGGTAAGCATGGCTATATGACTAAACTTGGTAAAGAACTTTTATCTCCGAAATATTTCAATCCGGTTAAATCAGGTAAAAATCTTTATAGAGTTCAATCCCCCAAATATGGATTTGTAGATTCACTAATGAATGTTGTGATTCCCCCGAAATATGATCAAGCTGAGGTTTTTATGGATAGCTTGAGTCTTGTCGGAATAAATAAGAAATATGGGTACATAGACATGCAAGGAAACACCGTAATTAATAACATGTATGATTACGGTTACTCATTTATGACAGGCAAAGCCGCGGTTAAGCTTAACGGTAAATATGGCTTAATTGATAAAAACAACGCTATGCTGC
>JBGSOQ010000381.1:0-1916 GCA_041739035.1 Ignavibacteriaceae bacterium
ATAAACATTGTTGCAGGATGAAGATGCAAATTTTCTAATGGCTTTATTGTTGGATTATGCCAGCCTTTATCCTTGTTATAATCCATTTCAAAAACATGGTCCGTAAATATTTGGCCAAACCCCAAATTTGCAGGTAGAACCACCTTTTCTTTTCTTTCTTTCGTTCGATACGATATTTTTTCCATTGTTAACCTCAAAAGATTTTTGGTTAGAATTTACAACCGATATTTACTCAAAATTAATGAGTTTTTAAAACAAAAGTGCCCGGTGGAGGGCTACCGGGCATGGGGAAGACTCATTAAGGGGGGGTAAAACTTAATGAATCGCTGACCAAATATAATACATAATTTCAATATAAGCAATTACTTTTTAATAAATTATTGGAAACAGTTAAGTAAGTACTTCTCCTAATCCTCTTTAAGCCAATGGATGTGACGACTTAATGAGAATAGCATTTTTCCACTTGTTCACATATCAATATTCTAAAAATGAGACATCGATTCAACCCCAAAATCAAGGTATACACTTAATTGCGCAGGATAAAAATCTATCGAGAATTAGAAAAGAAGCATCCAGAGAACATAGTCTAAAATCAATATTAACGCAGCTGATAGAACGAAGGAGCGAATTGTCGAAAGTCCAACACCCTCAGCTCCACCTTCTGTTCTGAAGCCAATGTGGCAGCCAAGAAGGGCTGTTACTCCTCCAAAAAAGATTGTTTTAAGCAGACCTGAGAAAAGATCAGACATTTCAAAAAAGCGTCTGACTGATTTAAAGAATACAGTAAATGATATCCCTAAAAAATAATTTGAGACTAAATAAGCACCAAAAACAGCTATAAAATTTGCAAAAATAACCAGCAATGGCATCATTAAAATAGAAGCAAGAAACCGGGGCATTGCTAAATATCTAACCGGATTTATCGCCATGGTCTCAAGCGCATCAATTTGTTCGGTAACTTTCATTGTTCCAAGTTCGGCAGCAATTGAAGCACCAACTCGACCTGCGATTACAATTCCTGTGAGAACAGGACCAAGCTCGGTTATAATCGCCCGGCTAGTTGCAGCCCCTAAAAAAGATAATGGAGCTATTCCTTTTAATTGATATGCTGCCTGCCAGGCTGCAACAGCACCAGTAAAGACAGCTATTATTATAACTAATGGTAAAGAGTTTACACCAATATGTTCCATCTGGTAAAGAATCAACCTTCTGCTTTTAGGTATCCAAGTAAAACTCTTCAATATTCCCCAGAAAAGTTTTGCAACTTGACCTATTTCTTCAAAAAAACTTATGGTGGCGGCGCCAATTTTTTGAAATACTTTTTTAATCAAAATTAATACGGAAGTTTATTGGTTGATTAAATTTAATAAATTTATTTCCGAGTTGTATCATTCTTTAATAACGCACTCAGATTATTGATCAAACTCATATTGATCTATAATAAAAATAAAAATCACATTGAGACAGTTTTTTGTTAAGTGATTGCATTGATCTGCATTAAGGGAAAAAGAATTTCTCATTTTAGATTAAATTCTTAAAATTTACATTACGAGTAACTTATTTTTTTATAATAGTTTAGAGGATTTGGTCTATTTTCTTTGACTTTTAGTGTTTTTTTATTGTAGTTAGGACTCATTAACTCCAGTGTAGCATTATTATTGATTAGATTACAATTCATTGAGGGTTTCTTTTTCCAAATAAAAAATGACAAATTCAAAAGACGATATTTTCCCGGAAAAATCTGATAGATTTTTCTTAAAGGTAATTGAATCCTTGCCATTAGGAATTTTATTATTCAATTCCCAAGGACGAATAACATATCTGAATAATAATTTTCTCGAGTTTTGTGTTTATCATCAGTTAGAAATTAATCCATCCAACACTATCAATATTTTTGAAGAGGATTTATTTTACGG
>JBGSOQ010000385.1:0-7612 GCA_041739035.1 Ignavibacteriaceae bacterium
CAAAGCATGTTAGTTGATTACGTTAAAGTATATAAAGAACAATAAGCATTTTTATTTCGGATTCAAAATGCCGAGCTATATTGAAACATATTAATTAAAAACTTGCTTCTTCATCTTCAAGCGGAAAAATAGGAGAGTTAATGAGCAGTAAAGAAATTCATAAAACAGCGGAGAAGGATAGGATACCTAACGGGCAAAAGTTTGCTTACGGACTTGGGTCAATAGTAAATAACCTTCTTGGTGGTGCAATCGGATATATGTCAATTGTACTGAACGTGGGTCTCGGAATTAATCCTGCACTTGTTGGTACACTTCAAGCAATTCCTCGATTAACCGACGCATTAACAGATCCTATTATGGGATATATCTCCGACAATACTCGTTCAAAATATGGAAGACGAAGACCGTACATTTTCATAGGCGCAATCCTTGTAGGACTAACGTTTGCCTTAATGTGGCAGCTGCCTGAAGGTTACAGTGAAATGTTTTATTTCTGGTTCTTTCTTATCGGTTCAATCATCTTCTATTTGTTTTATACAATGTTTGCAACGCCATGGGTAGCATTGGGGTATGAACTCACCTCAGATTATCATGAACGAACACGCTTAATGGGCGTTATGAATTTTATGGGACAGTTTGCATGGATAACACTTCCGTGGTTTTATGCATTTATGGAAAATGACAGATTCTTTTCTGATTCAGTACAGGGTGCACGAACACTTGCGATTATAATTGGTGTTTTTGTTGCTGTAGTTGGAATTATGCCTGCAATATTCACTAAAGAACGTTTTGTCGGAAAGGACAAAGAGGTAAAAGTAAAGAACAAATTATTAGAAGGTTTAAAAAAGAATATTGCACTTTTCTTTAAGGGATTATTAATAACTATTAAACGCGTTGAATTTCTAAAACTCTGTGCGGGCACATTTTTCTTATTCAATGGGATTATGCTGGTTGGCGCATTCAGTTCTTACATTACAATATTTTATGTATGCGGCGGCGATAAAAGTATGGGTGCTTATTACATGGGATTATTTGGAACAGTTACAACAATTTCAACATTAGCCGCAATAGCAGGCGTTACCTGGATTTCATCAAGGATCGGTAAAAGAACAACATTTATAATTGCTACATCTATAATGATGTTTGGCAGCCTTTTAAAATGGTTCTGTTATGATCCGATGGTTCCATGGATAGTAATCATTCCAGCACCTTTTATTGCCGTTGGAATGGGCGCACTATTTACTTTAATGGGATCAATGATAGCAGATGTATGCGACCTTGATGAGCTGGAAACGGGCGAAAGACGTGAGGGCATGTTCGGTTCTATCTACTGGTGGATGGTTAAGCTCGGAATGGCAATAGCATTCGGTCTTTCAGGTTTTCTTTTAAATGGTACTGGTTTTGTTGTTGATTATGGCGGTGCTCAAACATCCAGCACATTTTTCTGGATGAGAGTTGTTGATGTTGGTATTCCTGCAGTCGGTGCTCTGATCGCAATTTTCTCTATTGCCTCTTTCAAAATAACCGAGGAGAAATCTTATGAAATAAGAAGCGAATTAGAAAAGCGCCGTAGTAAAACTATCAGTGCAGAAAAAATAGTTTAGAAACTTTGAAAATACTTTTAGGAAAGAAGATGAAAGAAAAAATTTTCATAAAGATGAGAATAATTAAACAGCTTTCTGCTTTATTCTCATTTGCCTTATTATTATTAACATTTGGCTGCAATCAATCAGATGATGAAATCGGTGCTAAAGAGCATGATGCTAAAGAAACAATTATCATTACAATGATTGCTAAGAGTTCTAAAAACCCGGTATTCATATCGGCAAAAACCGGAGCAATAAAAACAGCAGAGGCTCTTTCTGAAAAGCACAGTAAGCTCAAAGTTGTTATCGATTGGCAGACTCCTGAAAATGAAAGTGCTTCTGAGCAAGCGGAAATAATACGTGATGCGGTTAAAAATGGTACCAAAGCTATTATTGTTTCTTGCTCCGATAGAGATACTCTAATACAAGCCATTAATTATGCGGTGGATAATGGAGTTGCGGTTATGACATTTGACAGCGATGCACCAGATTCCAAACGATTTGCTTTTTATGGCCCGGATGATTTAGAGATGGGTAGAAATATAATGAATGAATTAGCCGGATTAATTGATGCTAAAGGAAAGATCGCAATTCTTGGGGGTAATCAGTCAGCTACTAATCTGAAGGAAAGAGTTGAAGGAGTTAGAAGAGCTGCTGTTTACTATCCCAACATTGAAATAATCGGTACATATTTTCATTCAGAAACTGAAGCTGATGCAATTGAAGTAATGAAGAAAGTACAAGAAACATATCCCGATTTAAAAGGCTGGGCAATGGTTGGTGGCTGGCCTCTATTTGGTGAAAAATTAAAAAACATTATTGAACCCGGTAAAATTAAAATAGTAGCTGTAGATGCTCTCCCAATTCAGCTTGAGTATATCGAAAAAAATTACGCACAAGTATTATTAGGGCAGCCTACTTTCACCTGGGGTGAAGTATCAGTTGAAACAGTAATAGATAATATTTATTTGAATAAAAAATTAAAAGAAATTAAAAAGCTAAGCCCTATCCCGGTATCTATAAAAAACCTGGGCGGTTGGTCCAGACAATTAAGAGCCTGGGGTTATACAGATATACCCGAAAAATATTTAGTAATGTGAATTCTTAGACCACGGCTTAATAATTACTTTAAGTGTAAAAAATTAGGAGCGATAATGCAAATATCTAAAGTAGCATATAAACATATTCTCTATACAACAGAATTTTCGAAAGATTGGGAAGAAGTTTTCAGCCATTCATTGGGAATTGCAGAACAATATAATGCAAAACTTACTTTTCTTTATGTACTGAATACTGAATTAATTGACTTATTAACATTTGATGTAGGCCTTGAGAGATTTCCCAGCATTGATAAAAAATTCAGAGATGCAAAAGATTTTGCTGCCAATATTCGCAAAAAAATTGTCAAGAAGATTACAACTGCATTCGGTAAGGATATCTTAAAAGATATAAATATTCTTGTCGAAAGAGGAAATCCTGCTAAAATAATATTGAATGCCGCTGAAGAAAAAAAATGTGATTTAATTGTGATGGGCTTTAAAGGCAAGACAGCTTTAGAGGATGCTACAATTGGCAGCACTGTAAATAAAGTACTGCACAAATCTAAGCTGCCAGTTTTGGTAATTCATAATATCTAAATAAAATATTTAAGAGGAAATATGTCCCGTATCGAATCAAAACCAAGCATATTATCCGGCATTGACACTTCGAATTTAAGTAAAGCCGAACTCGAATCAGCTTTTATAAAATTATTAAAGCAAGGTATTCACGGTATTTCTTTCAGTGCATATTTAGAAAATCAACAACCAGGTTCTATTATATCTGAGGAGCAAATTGAAACCAGAATGAGAATTATTAAACCTTACGTTAAGTGGGTAAGGTCTTTTTCCTGTGTTGATGGCAATGAGCATATTCCACGAATTGCCCATAAGCATGGCATAAAAACACTCGTAGGAGCCTGGCTGGGAGATGATGTAGAAAAAAACGAAAAAGAAATAGAAAGCTTAATTCAAGTTGCAAAAGATGGGAATGCTGACATAATAGCTGTCGGTAATGAAGTATTGCTTCGCGGTGATTTAGCTGAGGATGAAATTATAAAGCATATTCAAAAAGTTAAAATGGAAATTCCCAATGTCCCTGTTGGATATGTAGATGCATATTTTCAATTTGTAAATCATCCCCGCATTTGCAGCGTTTGTGATGTTATCTTAGCAAACTGTTATCCTTTCTGGGAAGGCTATCCCATCGAACATTCTTTAGCTTACCTAAAAAATATGTACTACTTAGCAGTTAATGCTGCAAAAGGTAAAAAAGTTATCATAAGCGAAACCGGATGGCCAAACGTAGGTTCGCCCGATCGTAACGCAGTGCCCTCGTACGAAAACGCATTAAGTTATTTCATCAATACATTTTCATGGGCTAATCAAGAAAAAGTAGATGTATTCTATTTCTCAAGTTTTGATGAAACCTGGAAAATAGAAAAAGAAGGCGATGTTGGGGCTTACTGGGGTCTGTGGGATAAAGACGGGAATTTTAAGTTCGGAAAACTATATAGTTGAGATTCATTTGGAGATACATGCTATGTTAAAAATATTATTCTTTCTGCCTGCAATTCTGGTTGCTTGTGCTGTTTTTATTTCGTGTGATCAGGGGAAAAAAATACTTGTAACAAAAGAAAATCTTGTTACTTCAGAGTCAGGAGATAAAATTGCCGAGAAGGAAAGTATATCTTTTATTGAAGGTGAAGCTTCGGAAGGAAGTATTATTAAAATATATCCATCAATTACCAAACAAGAAATAGATGGAATCGGCTCATCCTTCACAGAAGCTTCTGCTTTTGTGTTGGCACATTTGGATAAAAACAAACGCGCTGAAGTGATGGAGAAAATTTACAGCGACAAAGGCGCAAATTTTTCTCTTACCAGAACCCACATCGGTGCATGCGATTTTAGTGTTGAAGGAAAATACTCTTACCTGAATAAAATTGGCGACACTAAGTTAAAAAGTTTCAGTATTGCTCCTGATAAAGAGGGTTTCGATCCTAAGAAATATCCCGGAATAAAAGATCCATCTTTTGATCTATTGCCGATGATAAAAGAAGCAATTGAAATTAAAAATCAACAAAAAGATAATGAACTAAGAATTGTTGCATCTGCATGGACTGCACCGCCATGGATGAAGGATATTGAACAATATTACATCAAAGGAACACCCGAAAATAATCATCAAGGCACAGGTGGTAAACTTAAACCGGAGTATGAAGAAACTTATGCAGATTATCTTATCAGATATTTAGATGCTTATAAATCCGAGGGAGTTAAAATCTGGGGAATCACTCCCGTTAATGAACCACACGGTAATAATGGTCAATGGGAAAGCATGCATTTTACTCCGGAGTCACAAAATCAGTTTATAAAAAAATATTTGGGACCAAAGTTAGCTGAAAATGAATTTAACGCGGTAAAACTGCTTATCTATGATCAAAACAGAGATGGGTTAGAGCACTGGACGGATGTGATATTGGGAGATGAGGAAACTGCCAAATTTATTTATGGTTCTGCCGTACACTGGTACGAAAGCACAAACAAAGTTTATGAAGATGTGTTTGAAAGAGTTAATGCAAAATTTCCTGATCACGCCATCATACACACCGAAGGATGCATTGACGATTTAGGTAAAGATGCCCCTGGTGGTATCATAGATCCCGATCGTTTTAAGGAAAAAGAATGGTTTGATAATGATTCATTCTGGTGGAACGAGAATGCTACAGATTGGGCTTACTCTGCAACCTGGCAAGCTGTGAAAATGGAAGACCACCCCATCTATACTCCCGTTCACAGATATGCCAGAAATATTATTGTAAGTATAAATCATTGGTTAAGGGGCTGGATTGATTGGAATGTTGTCTTAGATCAAAGAGGCGGACCCAATCATGTTGGCAATTTTTGTGGCGCTCCAATTATGATTGATACTGAAAGCAAGCAAGTTTATTATACTCCTATTTATTATATACTTGCACAGTTTAGCAGAACTATAAGACCAGGTGATAAAGCTGTTCAAACTGAAAAGACTTTAACTGGATTGGATAATGATGCACTTCATGCCTGTGCCACGATCAATAATTCAAATCTTCTTACTGTTCAATTACTTAATACAACAAAAGAACCATTGGAATTTAATCTTCAAATTGATGATCAGTATGCACTTATAAAAATGGTTCCGAATTCATTGCAGACTGTTCGTGTCCAACTTTAATTAGATTTTTTAATAATGAATTATATCAGAACGATTATTATTTCATTTACTATGCAACTATTAACAAGCGTTGTGTTTATTGCACAACCCGACACCGACGTTAATTACGAGAATTACTTTTTTACTTTGGATTTTAATAATCAAAAATATGATTTCTCGGAAGTAGAGAAATATTTTTTTACAACCTTTCCACATAATGATCCTACTCTTGGTGATGTGGTTTATGACCGGATGAAATGGCTAAATACAGATATGATAAGGCTATCGGAAAATGACGGACTTTATGGTTATATAAAAAGCCGAAACGATTCTTTAGGTTTTGATTCTTTCAGATTTACATCAAAACCTTTTTACAATCTTAGTGATGATGTTCAAAAAATATTATTCGTATTCAAAGGAAAGTTTCTCTCTGCAAAAGGAGTTTGGCCCGCATGGTGGTTAAATGGAAGCAGACAGAATGAATGGCTCTATAAAGAAAATACTAATTCTGTCTTAGATGAAAATCTGGATAAATATTCAGGTGTTGGTCAATTCTACAGCACTCCTAGTCCTGTTAACTGCACCGATTGGCCTGCAGCAGGTGAAGTTGATATTATCGAAACAATAAATGGTGATAACATTATTCATAATACCATCCATACCTGTCCCAAAATGTGTGGTTCTGAATGGAACAATAATGGAGATATAATCAACTGTGCAAACGCAACTCCTACAGATCCAAATTCCGGTTGCAGCGGAAAGCCATATCAGGTTCATTCACCAGAAGGAACTTTTGCTTGCTTATGGGAAAGCAATTCGATTCGCTTTTACTATTGGGAACCCCAAACCGATGTAAGATCAACCGGTGGTCCTCTAAGTAATTCACCGAAACCCGAAAAGTGGAATAAATCCAATCTTAAAAATTATGTAAGACTTTCAGAGACAAATTCTCAATGTAATGAAGAAAGTCATAAAGAGTGGCAATGCGAAACCTGCAAAGGGATGGACAAATGTGAATTTAAGAATTTGAAAATGATATTCAACATTACTCTTTGCGGAATTTGGGCTGGAAAAGAATTCGACGAAACAGATAGTTCTCTTAATAACTGCAAAGAATACATTTTTAGTGAAGGTAAAGATTTAATCGACAATCAATCCTTAAAAATTGAATACGTATCTGTGAGCAAACTGCCCTGATATGAGGGTCAGTTACTTGTTCAATAACTTATGAAATAATGAATTGTATAATATTTCATATAAGCATGATTTCATTACTGTTTCTTAGTTGTCAATCTCAGGAAAAGGGAATTGCAAAAGAAAAATTTGAGGAACAAGAATTAATATCAAGGAAAGTGATAGAACAGAATTTAGAAAATCGATTATTAACGGAAAGACAGAACCCATTCATAATCAGGGAATTTGATACTTACTTAAATGGGAAATGGATTGGAAAGGCAATTTCTTACGGTTGTTATCGTAAAGGACAGGCCCCCGGAATAAAAGGACCAAGCGAGTCAGAAATTCTTGAGGACTTGGAAATAATTTTGAATCACTGGAATATGATAAGAGTTTATGGTTCCGATGAGGATTCGGAAAGAATATTGGAAGTGATCAGAAAAAACAATTTACCAATTAAAGTTATCCTGGGAGTCTGGTTAGAAGATGAAAAAGACAATCCTGAGAGAAAAAATGAAAATATCAAGGAGGCATTGAAAGCAATAAAATTAGCTAACAAATACTCCCAAATTATTTCAGCAATAAATGTTGGTAATGAAACTCAGGTTTTCTGGTCA
>JBGSOQ010000397.1:0-3180 GCA_041739035.1 Ignavibacteriaceae bacterium
GTAAACAGGGCATGTACCTACTAATGATGTAATCAATGGTACCAGTCCAACAATACCCCACCAACTTTGGAAATATAACCCTAACGCAATAATTACAACTCCAAGAATGAGTCTAATTGTCTTGTCAGCACTTCCCATATTCTTTGTCATTTTGAACTCCTTTTTAGATTTTGATGGTTAAAATAGGAAAAAGATTCAAGTTTTTTTAAACGAATAAGTATTTACTTAACAATCTTGGAAATCTGCTTAAATTCTTCAGTTCCACAAACGTTTAATAATTCAAAAAGAATTGCTTCTGTTGTAGTTACAGTAATTCCGGCTGCTCGCATTCTATTGAGTGCCAGATCATAATCGATTTCTTTTCTTGAAGAAGATGCATCTGTTGCTAGGCTTACCTGAAATCCATTTGCAAGTAGGTCAAGAGCGGTCTGTTGAACGCAAACGTGGGACTCAATTCCTGCGACAGCTATTTGCTTAATATTTTGGTTTTTGAAAGTTTCGAATAAATTACCTGCACCCGAACAGCTAAAAGTCATTTTTTGAACCGGTAAATTCTCTTTCAATGCAGCTTTAATTCTAGTTTCAGTTTCACCCAATCCTTTTGGATATTGTTCGGTAACAAAGATCGGTAATCCTAAAATTCTAAAACCTTCAATAAGTTTTAAAGTATTTTGAATAAGGATTTCGGGACTAATCATAACACGAAAAATTTTCTCCTGAATATCAATAATCAGAAGGGCGGTAGCTTCTCTTTTTAGAATAGATGAATGTCGAACGGGATTAGAATTCATACTACTTTTAATTACAATCAACGGAAATTTTAATAAATAGGATCCATTCCATATTTCCCGCAAGCATACATCATCAGAATGGCCGATAAATCAATTAATGCTTTCTTCTGATCTTCTTCATAAATAACCAAGTCATAAACATCTGCCACAAACTTCATATTATCTAATATTTTTTTAAGCTCCCGGTAAGTTGGAGTCCCGTGCCAATGAACAATTTCTTTCACCAAAATATTTTCATGTCTTCTTAAAAATTCGTTAAATGAAATTGTTTTATAAGAATTTGGTGAATGGGGTCTGCAGATATTAATTAGATCATTGAAATATGTATCCCATTTCTCAGCCAGCCTACGATTTCTATCATGCATTACATACTTAACTTCATCCAAGGAAAAGTTAGCTTGTGTTGTAACTTTAAATTTTGGAATCAATGCATATCCATCATAGCTTATATCACCGGATTCATCATCAACAAATTTCCATCTGCGAGTTAATTGGGTTGGTGTGCTAGTAACTATAACCTTATCTAATCCGCTGTCAACAACAACAAATTTATTTTGCTGATAATTTAGAATGGTAAACCAATGTTCCCAATTATCGACACTAAGAATGCAAGGATATCCTTTCTTAAGATGATCCTTTAATACTTTTAATGCTTCTTTAGGTGTTTCGCGCCTAAAGTATTTCATTTTGCAATTATAATTTTTTGCTGCTTTTGCTAAACCGATTTCATCGGTTCCGTACCACCAATTGCTCCCAGCTTTTTTCGCAATATCTTTCTCGTTAATAAATTGTCCAAGCATTACGAGAGCATATTTCAACGCAAACGGACCGCATTGATACTTGTATGGTTGAGGATAAAAACTCATGATTTTAAATTTTAAATAATTAAATTAGTAATGTAAAACTAGTAAGATTAGTTATTGTTCTATACTCCACTTTTAAGGGTGTAAAGTTAATGAAAGCTAAATTAAAAGTTGCAGTAATTTTTAACGAACCAAGTCCGGAACTTTATCACAAACCGGTAAAAAACCCTCAAAAACCTCAAAATTTTGAACCTTACTTTGAAGTCGATCAAACAACTCCAATGGAAGAATTCAAGTATATGAAAGATATGCTTGATAAGGAGGGATTTGACTCTTATACTTTAAATATTTTTGATGATATAAATACGCTATTGATTGACATAAAGAAAAATAAACCGGATGTGATTTTTAATTTTGTTGAAATTTATAAAGAAAATCCTCGACTAGAAATGAACATTGTCGGATTGTTTGAGCTAATCGGAATTCCCTACACCGGTTCGCCCCCATTGGCGTTAGCTAACTGCCAAAATAAAGTAATGGCAAAAAGGCAGCTTAATGTGAATGGAATTAAAACCCCGCCTTATTTTCTAGCCCGCGACATTCCCAAAAAAATTAAGCATGATTTAAAATTTCCACTAATGGTTAAACCTGCTTTTGAAGATGCAAGTGTGGGAATTGAGAATGATTCGATTGTTTCAGACAAAAATGAATTGCTGGCAAGAATGGAACATGTGATTGAAACTTTTACCCAGCCGGTATTAATTGAAGAATTTATTGAAGGACGTGAACTCAATGTTTCTGTATTCCAGGATGAAGGAACAAGAGCTCTTCCAATTAGTGAAATCGATTTTACCGAGATGCCGGATCATTTGCATAACATTGTAAGTTATCAGGCAAAATGGGACCCGCTGCACGAATCATATCACAAAACCATTCCAATTTGTCCTGCAAAACTTCCAAAAAGAATTGAAAAAAAAGCAAAGGAAATTGCTATAAAAGCTTTTCAGGTAATGGGCTGCAGAGATTATGCAAGAGTTGATATTCGTCTATCAAAAGAAAATAAACTTTTTGTGCTAGAAGTAAATCCTAATCCCGATCTTACCGAAGGTGCGGGTTTTATGCGTTCCGCGGAAGCCGAGAGTATTTCCTACTCGCAAGTGTTGAAAAGGATAGTGGAGATGGCTTACAGTCGTAAAGGTCAAATTTCTGTTTAAGTTTTAATTAATTGAATACAAATTTTTTAATATTTCTAGTACTTCTAGTAAATCGTTAGCAATAAAATCTGGGGATAGTGTTTCTCGAAGTGGAAGCTTTGTTTTTCCAGTAAGTATCAATATTGCGTTCCCTCCCATTTTTTGTGCGGGTGCTATATCCAATTCAATATCATCACCGAGCATTAAGAACGAAGAATTCTGGTTGTAACCCAAAATCCCCAATGCAGTTTGAAAATAAATTGGTGAAGGTTTTCCAATTAAAATAGCTTTTTTTTCAGTTGCGTACTCAATTGTACTGATAAACGAACCTGCATCAAGCATTACTTTATTTTCTTCCGGTGACCAGTAACGGTTCATATGCATTGCTACTAA
>JBGSOQ010000425.1:0-3826 GCA_041739035.1 Ignavibacteriaceae bacterium
CGATGCATTCAACCCTGTTTCCGATGCTGAAGTGAAAGTTAAAGTTAAAAATGATAAAGATAAATTCGAGTTGAATCTTAATTCTTTGGGAAATGGTTTGTATGAAGGCGTGCTTCAAGCAAATAAGCCGGGCAATTATTCTTTCATTGGCGAAGCCAAACTGAATAATAAATTGCTCGGAAATGATAACGGCTTATTTAACATTGGCGAGATTGATATTGAAATGATGAATCCCGGAATGGATTATGATTTCTTAAATACTCTTGCCAATGTTTCAGGCGGAAAATATTTTGAGCCGGAACAATATAAATCTCTGTTTAATCTTTTGAGCGACCTAAATAACAAATCCTCAAAGGAAATTATTGAAACGAAAGAATATTCTCTTTGGTCAAATGAGTTTCTCATGATCGCAATTATTCTTTTGCTTGGAATTGAGTGGTTTGTTCGTAAACGAGAGGGAATGCTCTAGGAGGCAGAGACGAAATTGATACGCTTTGAATATCGAATATTGAACAAGAAATGATGAATTAAGAATTTAATCCCGTTTTGTCCACTTCCAGATTCGATATTCCGTGTTCGATATTCATTATTTTCGGATTATGTCAATATTCTCGTTATAGAAGCATGATTAAAAACTACCTTACCGAATTACTTGACTTTGTTCTTCCGCGATTCTGCCCTTCGTGTCGGAACAAATTAATATATACCGAAAAAACTATTTGCTACTCTTGTCTTTCAAAAATCAAACTTGCCGATCCAGAGTTCATCAAATCAGAGTATCAAAGGAAATACGAAAGAAAGCGAATAATTTCGGGTTTCGTTTCCCATTACATTTTTGAAAAAGACAAAGAGCTTCAGCATATTATTCATGCACTTAAATATGATAAGAAATTTCACATTGGCATTTTTCTCGGTGAGAGTTTGGGAAAACATTTTCAATCTCAGTTTCAAAGCTGGAATATTAATCTAATCATTCCAATTCCTCTACATCATTTAAAGAAAGCTGAGAGAGGATTTAATCAATCATATTACATTGCAAAAGGGATCTCATCTCAAACTTCTATAGCAATTAAATCCAATGTTATGAAAAGAATGCGTTTTACTCAATCTCAGACAACAAGGACTCTCAAAGAACGAGAAGAAAATGTCGAAGGTGCGTTTAAAGTTCGGAAGACGGAAAACGTGAAAGGGAAAAACGTTTTACTTGTTGATGATGTGATGACTACCGGTGCAACAATTAACGAGTGCGGAAGTGTCTTGTTGGAAGCTGGCGCAAACTGTCTTTATGCTGCCACAGTTGCTCTTGCCGATTTTTAATTTTTCTTTTTCAAGTTTCCGCTTTTATCATAATAATGTTTTGATATTACCTTTCCCGTATTATCATATAACCACTCTGTTTTTAGCATTCCATTTTCGAAGTACTTTTTAACAAATTTTCGTTTCCCTTTAACATAACTCCATAACTCCTTAATTATTCCATCCTCAAAATATTTATGCATTAATCCATCTCTATTACCATCAATATAATTTACTTTCATCTTAATTGAACCGGCAGGATATACTTCGACATATTCTCCAATTATCGAATAGTCATTGCTTTTCCATTCGGCAAGTAATTTTCCGTCCTCATAATATTTCTTACCCCAATCTGGAAATACTTCTTCCAATAAGTTTCCATTGTCTGCATAATAAGTTTTGTAAAATTTAGTTTTAATTTCATGTTTTTCATCACTCTCGAAGCTTTCATACATTATTTCCATATATAAGTGTCCATTTGTGTAATAAGTTTTCTGTAGTCCAATCTTAAAACCATTTAAATAATTCATTTCATTTATTAAAACGTAAACATCTGCTTGAGTAATATCATCTGTTCCCTCATAAAATTTTTTCACAATACCATGAGCATGAAAATTATTTCGGTCATCACACTTGGTAAATGGAACCTCCAAAAAGAGATTGCCGGAAGGATAATATTCTCTGTACATACCACTTGAATAATCTGGATCTAATATTATGGCGGCTAAGTTACTCTGTTCGAATTTAGGATATTCTGTTTTTATTTTTAATTCTTTGGTGTATGCTTTTAATTCATTACTGAAAATAAACTCTCCCTTAAGACTGTATATATCATTGCCATATAATTCAGTATTTAAGGTCAAAATGTTAAGATTTAATTTATCCCATTCAACAATTAACCTTTTTTCAATTTCATCTAATGACTCATCGGACGAACCATATATTTTCTCTTCAATTAGTTTAGATGCCAGCGGTTTAATAGTAGGGATTCCTTTATCTTCATATTGCTTTAGCAATGATAAAGAGTTTTTGATAGTATCTATTAATTTTAACCCGTTTTTAGGAGAAAAATAATGATTCAGCTCCTTAATACTTTTTTTATATTTCTCAGCATTTTCAAGGATGCTCTCTACAATAATTGGATTACACTCCTCGCATAATCCATTTACATTGAGTTTTAGAAAGAAACCTTTTTTAGCACACCATTTACACTGTGCCATATTTTTTTAACGTTGAATCAAACATAAATATTAGCTGGTAATAATGTAATTTTTTTTGAGAATTATACCAAAACTATTCCTTTTTTAGATTAAACTTTCTATTCATTCTTTTATGAAACTTCTTTAACAGACTGATTTTCTTATCTTCTTCTCGTTCAACATAAATGATTCTTTTAGTTTGAGAGAGTATTATCATCACTCGACCCTTAACTTATTCAATTCACCGGTTTTTTGTTTTTGATTTACCAAAATGTAAGTTCAAGTGATATAAATGCAATACATCTATTATTTAGCTTTGGATATAGGATTGTTGATTTAATGAACGTTAATTTGCTTCTTGCAGAATGTTACTAGGGAAAAAAGCTTTATAATTTTTGCAATTTTTAACTATTTTAACATGAAATTTATTTGGATTTGAAAATGACAACTGAATCCCATTAACTAATAGTTATAACGCAAGGTCGTTTATGACTCAAAAAGAAAAAGAAAGTGAAGTCTTAAAAAAGTTTATAGATGAATTTGATAGTAATATTACTATCCTCTCACTGAATGAGGCTAAATCAATTTTCCCAAATTATAATGAAGAAAACCCCGACTTTATAATTCTTCATAAAACTGGATATATTGGAATAGAGTTATTTGAATTAGTATCATCCAAAAATCAAAATATTTTGATGTCTAAAGAAGAAAAAAATCTTGCGATTCAAAATCTTCCACATTTAAAAAGTATAAGGGAACAATTAGGGACAAAATTGCTTTATGAGAATGAACAACTTGCAAAAGTTGCTGTGGAAAGAATAAATGATAAGGTGTTACATAAAATAAAGAATTACGTAACAGATAAAATTTGGTTTTTGGGCTATGCCGATAAACCATATAATTTTAAATTATTAGATACTGAAATTGAAAACAATACTGTTAATCTTGTACTAAAGTATATTAAAGAAAACATTCTTCCTGATAATAAAATCGATAATATATTTTTATTTCAATGTGGGGGAAATTATAAATTATTTAATATAGTGCCTAAAGCGTTATAAGAAAATTAGAATTATTGGAGCCGGATATTGGAGGAAAGGAAAACAGATATATGAAAAAGAAAACAAAATATAGTGATGAAGAAATAGGAGCAGTAGAGGTTGTAAAAGACTTTTTACCGAAACCGGAAAATTTGGTATTTAAAGAAGATACTGTAAAAGTTACGCTTAACTTGAGCAAATCGAGCATAGAATTTTTTAAGGGAATAGCTCAAAAGCATGGTAGTCAATACCAGAGGGTTATTAGAAATTTACTGGATAATTATACTTCTC
>JBGSOQ010000437.1:0-8126 GCA_041739035.1 Ignavibacteriaceae bacterium
ACACGAAATGATGTAAGTGAAAATATTTTTTCGTAGCAATGATTTTCCTAATCTGGTATAGTAAAAATAAAAGATGGCTAATAAATTAAATTAAAATGGCAATTAATCATTAGCATAAAGATATAATAATTCTTATCGAGATGGTTTGTTAAGAGGACTATTCAAAGTTAAAATTTTTTGCAGATTAAAGAAAAGCAAACCACTATTTTAATTGTATCCAGAATTAATTTATGGCTGAAGTAGTTTTCATTCAAAAGAACTTTATCTGATTTGTTAATAAAATAATCTCTTGAAGATTATAAATTTATCGCCATAATTTAATGGTTCTGTAAATTCACCTTCATTAAGTTTACCAAGAATTCCACTGATTTCCTTCGAATAATGATTTATGTCTACATTTCCCAGAAATCCTTTTTTATTACGGGTAGTACTTAATGAGTATTTTAGAGCCAGTTCCGAAAAGTCTTTTCCATCAATCAAAACTTTGTAGACAGAATCCGCTAATGTAATATCCTGCAATTGTATTTCCGCCAGTGAGATATATTTAGGTTTTTCAAACATCACAATAAATTTTCTGCGAAGTGATAATTTGACTGGTTTATCTGCTATCATTGCGGGCGAAAATTTCCAGCTAAGAAGTGAAATGGAAGCGAGCGAATCCCATATTGGATCTCCGCTTCCCTTTAATATTTTTGCATAGTCAACATTGCCGTTTTCGCTGATAATCATCTCACAAAAAAATTCATATCTGTCGCTTAAATTTGATTTCGTAACTGCCGGAAGTGCAGTTTGTTTTAATAGCTTTGGTTGGATTATCGTGGATTTATCGGGCTGAAAAATTGAGCAGCCCGAAAGGATTAGTAAATACAACAAAATACTTAGTCTAGTCATTCGAAGATTTGAGGAACATCATCGTTCCTTAGCTTTTTAAAGATTTTGAACCATTATAATTGTCCTAAAGCACAAATAACAATATTAAGATTTTGAGTCAATGTCAATTTACTTAAAGTTATATATGTTTCTTCAATCAATTAGTTGATGAAAATTTCTTTTCTAAGGTAATTCGAGTTTAATTTTTTCAAGTTGAATGCCCAAAGAAAAATTCAACGCGTTTTTTATGCTGCTTCATCTCTAATGATTTTAATGCTTTCTCAAATGATTGAACATGAAATAACGCTTCTTGAATTTTCAATTGTTGAGCAATTCCGCTGGCAGTTTTGATATGTTTTCTGATCTCAACTGCTAAATTATTAAAGCCATCCTTGTACTGAAGTGCTTGAGCAACCTTATCAGTAAGGCCATCTATAATTCCGGTAGAAATATTGTCCAATATTATTCTAACCGCAGAATTGATTTTATCGAGTTTTAGATCTTCCGGGATATCGTAAAAGTCATCAAAAAGCTGGCTGATGATTGCTAGCTCATCTGCGAATCTGTAAAAAAGTCTAAGTCGTTTAATATCCTTTTCAAGTTCATAGATAGCAGTAATTCCTATTTTGAAGATAGCCGCAACATTTGCATATGCTTGCAACAAGTCTTTCAAATCCGTTTTTCTATTTCGCTGCAGCTTATTAACTAGAATAATTGATATTAAAGTTTTTTGCTGAAATTCATTCTTCCTTTTCCAGAAAGTTGAATCCTTAGGAAAATATTTAGCAAATTGTCTATCCGCTTCAAGCTGAAGCAATAGGGGAATGAATACCAAATTTGAGTTCTTTGCTTGTTTGTCATAAATATCATCAAGAATTCTAACTGAAAGAAAAATGCAAAACTGAGCCCAGAGAATGTCATCAACAAACTTATTGTTTTGCTTTTGAATTACTTTACTTTCAACCAGCCAGCTTGAAACTGAAAACCACCATGGGAAGAAATCTTCCTGCTTTGTCTGCAAAGAGCTAAATCGGTTTCCGTATCCATCCAAATCATTTGTTTGAATTGGATATATCTCACCTTTGAAGATTAAAAATCTTCTGCGGATATTTTCTAGAATATTATTAGGCAAAACAGCTTTTGATTAAGTTTTTCTTTTAAAAAATATTATTATGCCCAAACACCTTTTCCACCAGTATCTTGCTTAGTTGGAATCATTTTAAGATATTCCTCAGCAGTAACGGTTACAGTTCCAAAATTTATTAGAAGGTAAAGTGTAGCCAACTCTTTTTCGTCTAAAGAGTACCCCTTCGGTACTAAAAAGTCTTTTAAACTTTGAGTGCTTTTTTTTACCCCGACTAAGCTTGTAAAGAAATCAATGTCTTGCATAGCATCCGCTTTAACTCTATCTAATTCGTTCATTGTAACCTCCTAAATTTTTATTAATGATTTGTTTTTTCCCCTGAAATAAGTTTAGTTAATTGTTTAATTCTGCTTTTCGCTTCTCCGGCGTTTTTGCTTAGTGAATCCAATTTTAAAAAGCTAGAGTAGTGATTAATTGCGTGAGAATTTTCGCCCATTTCGTCAACGATCTTTGCAATCATAAAATGAGGATTCGAGAAACTGCTGTCAATTTTAATTGCTTCATTAAACTCACTTAAAGCCGCAGTTTTATCTTTTAGATTATAATAAGCTCTTCCTAATTTTTCATGCACTCTCGCTGAATTGGGGTTAGACTCTAAAACTTTTTTATAGTACTCAACAGCTTGGGCATATAACTCGACATCTAAATACACATTGCCCAAGTTGAGGTTTATTTCATCCCAACTGAATTTTTGCTGAAGGAAGCTTGAAGTTGCCTGCTTTAAATAATTATCTGCCTCGCTTTTATTTCCTTCTCGGAGATGAAGCGCTGATAAAAGTGCATAAGTCTCGGGCGGAACCGGTTTTATATCTAAATGATCTTCAGCAAACTCCAACGCCGCATCATATTTTTTTAGCCCGATATAACACAATGTATTTAATAGATATACGGGAGGATAGTGCCAGCGCATTTTTATTGGTGAACTCAATGCTTCTAATGCACCATAGTGATCATCCATATCATATTTTACGATTGCTAGATTAACCAGAAGAATGTTATTCGAAGGTGAATATTTTAATGCAACTTCAAGTGCTTTGGCCTGATTATTTAAGTCTTTGTTTATAAATGCCTGACACCAGTCTATCATAGCTTTTTCAAATGAATTTGCATTCGCTTCCAACTTTTGAAGAATACTAAAATGTTTTTCAACCTCTTCTTTCTTTCCCCGCTGCATTAAACCGGAGACAAGCCAGATTCTTGCAGATATAAAGTTGGAATCCAACTCAATGGCTCTTCTTAGATATTTCTCACCGCCAGGCTCACCGCGATATATGTACTGACAAGCTTGAAGAAAAGATTTGATTGCTTCTAGGTTTTCGGAATTTCCAGAGATCCAGGTAGTCAGCTCGGATCCTTCCATGCTTTTCATTTCTTCGACTTCTAGGAAATTCAAAATTGCTTCTGACAGTTTTTTAATACCGGCTGTCAGCTCTTCAGTGTCTTTGATAATTGCAGCTGTGGAAAATGTAACTTGACCAGTGGACGGATTGAGAATGTTGGCGTTGATATTAGTACCATCTTTAGTTTGCAGAATAGCACCATCTACAAGGAATGATGATTCGAATTTCTGGAGAACTTTATAAAATTCCGGATTTCTTTTCGGCGGTGATCTGCCGAATGAAGACTCAATCAGCCCATTAATGCTTAAAAAATCAATTACAGAAATATTTCCAAGCCTGCCCAGTTCACTCGTAAATAAGGATTGAATTAGTATTGGCCAATCCGATGTACTTTTATCAGAAATAAAATTTTGGAAGGGTAAGACTCCAATTTTTATTTTTCCATCGCTGGGCAGTTTATTTAAAACTAATTCATTGTACATGTACAAAGCAGCTGCAAGGAATACCAAACTTATGCTTGCTCCAATAAGTACTTTTTTCTTGAATGATTTATACTTTCTAATTGGTATAATTATCTTTTCATTTTCATAATTATTGATTGCATTAATTAAATCTTCGGCAGATTGAATCCGCGCATCTTTATCTTTTAATAGGCAAGCATCACAAAGGGATATGATTTCTTCAGGAGTATCGGGAGCAGCCTTACCTAGGGGTTCATAATCTTCATTTAGTATCGAATAGATTAGTGCTGCTGGATAATTAGATTGAAATGGCTTTATACCGGCTAACATCTCAAAAAGCACCACACCGAGTGACCAAATATCTGTTCTTTGATCTAAGTGTTCCCCTTTAATCTGCTCGGGAGACATGTATGCAATTGTTCCTGCAGGATAACTGCTTTCCGTTACAGTTTCCTGAGCAAGTATTGCTAAACCAAAATCCAAAATTTTTACTGATTTATCTTTAGTGATAAAAATATTTGCAGGTTTAATATCTCTATGAATTATGTTACTGGCGTGAGCTTCTCTCAAACCTTCGGCAATTTGTTTTATAATATTAATTATTTCACCAATAGATAAACCTGGTTTAAGTTTATTCTCGTCGATTTGTTGCCCTTTGTTTACCTCGTTGTCAGGTTGAGCCGGTTCGTTCGTTTTCCATTCATCAATCAAAACCTTCAATGTTTGCCCTTCGTAATAGTCCATAACAATAAAAAGCTGTCCATCTTCATTTTGACCAATTTCATGTATTGTGCAAATGTTATTGTGCTGAAGTGCTGAAGCCGATCTTGCTTCATTAATAAATAACTGTTTGTTGATTTCATTTAGAGAAAATTCAGGAGGCAAAAATTTTAATGCTACGTATCTATCGAGATGCAAATCCAAGGCCTTATAAACAACTCCCATTCCACCCTTACCAAGCTGTTTAATGATTCTGAAATGCTTTATTATTCTATCACATAAATCCCGCATAAGCACTCATTTTATTTTTTGGGTTAAGAATTTGGAAGGCGAGTTGAAAAGCTCGTTTAGGCTTGGTTACGGAATGGGTTCGGAATAATAATGTAATTGCTGAGGAAGTCAACTTTACCTCAAGTTAATTATTCCACTAGTTAATTATAACACTAAGAAATGATAAAATCCATTACAAAAAGTAATGGGGAGTTAATTATACCACTCTACACACATTAAATATCTGTAAAAACGGCTGTCACGGAAATGACCGGACATCACATCCGCTACCAAGAGAACATGTATTTTTTGGAGCGGGTTAAAGGTTTTCTTCGAAATTTTGTAAAAAACGCATTTATTCCAAGTCTTAAATGAATTGATTTAAATAAAAAGGGCGTTCACATGAACGCCCTATGAACAGTAGCGTCATTATCGGTTACCTCACTAACAACATTTTTTTGGTTTCGGTGAAAGTACCGGATTGGATTCGATAGAAATATACACCGCTTGTTAAATTATCAGCATTGAATTCTATCTCATATATACCAGGAGTTTTTTCTTCATTTACAAGTACTGATACTTCTTCTCCAAGAGTATTAAGTATAGAAATTTTTACATTATCGGCGCGTTTAATAAGGTAACTTATGCGAGTTGATGGATTGAAAGGATTTGGAAAGTTGTTATTTAACCTGGGCCGAAAAGTTGTTAGATCATGCAGGTCAATCAGCTGTTTTTCGTATGTATAAACTGCTAATGCTCCCTTATCACCAACTGCAACACCAAAGGCTTTTCCGCAAAATTTAATGTTGTTAAATAATCCTCTCTGATCTGAAAGTACTTTAACCCATGTTTTGCCATAATCCGCTGTTTCCATAATTACTCCCTCTGTAACTTTCTTACCAACCTCTACTGCCTCTGGAGTTCCTTCACCAACTACAGTAAGTGTTTTACGATCACGAGAACAAACACCTTTCATATTATAGAATCCTTTTGCCTTCATGGATATGTTCGTCCATGCGTTGCCGGCATCAGATGTTATAAGTAAAGTACTATTATCTCCAACTATAACTCCCATATCAGATGTACAAAATTCTATCTTGTTGAAATTTTCGGAGCAGTTTAGATTTTTAAGTTCCCAATTTCTGCCTCCGTCATTCGTTATTGCAAATAAACCTTTATCGCCAACAGCAATGGCAATTTCTTTATCGACATAAACAACTGAATTGAATTTAGCCCTAATGCTGAAGGAATTTTCTTTCCAGGTTTTGCCTCCATCAAATGTAGTTATGATCGAAGCATATGCTGGATGCATAACGGAAGATTCAGTATCGTACATTAGAAATTTCTCCCCAACTGCTATTCCTTGAACAGAATTTCTGAATGTAACATCCTTTAGATTAAAATCAGAATCAACCGAGAGGTCGGTTACACGTTTATAGAGCTTAAATATTTTTCCCCCGTCTCCAACAATATAGCTGGCATAATCTTCCTCATCAATCCTCAATTTATTTGGAATCATTTGAACAACACTGATTCCATTCAGTGCATAATTAGTGGCCAGTTTCTTTGTGCTCCATGATGCACCTCGATCATTCTTGAATAGAACGGTTCCTCTTTCACCAACGATAATAGCACTGGCATCATTTATCAATGCCACGTTATTTAGCCTTTGGTCAGTAACGTTTTTGTGGCTAACCCATTGGGGTTGCAAATCAACCAGAAAAACGGCAAGCACAAAAGCAAAAACAGCAACAGAAAAAATTCGCGTCTTCATTTTAGGCCTCCTTTGTTAATGATAATAAATTATTTATTTCCTCCCCTGAGTTATTGCTCGCTTTGTATTAGAAATGCAAAGTAAGTGCCACATGGTTTGTGTTTTGGCATCTTTCGATTTTGTTTCAATTAAGAATAATTGACTGAGATAAAGCTTACTTTCGAGCGCAGGTATTTGCGCGCACGCAGATTTTTGCGATAGAGGAATGATTATTATGATTGTTGATTTTTAGGTGAGAAAGGAAATTAATAAAAAAAGGGCGCTCCGAAGAACGCCCAACAATCATCTAATAAGACTTAATTCTATTTGGTATCAACTGCGAGGTTTTCTAATTTAACTTTAAAATCAGTTGATACTTTCCCGGCTACTAAAGCTCTATAAAAAATTGAGCACATTCTTCGTACTCTTTCACTGTCATCAAAAGTAATTGCGCGTTTAACAGCGTAAATTCCTCGCGCATCTCCAATTTTGGTTAATGATAGCGCAGCAAGTATTCTGATTTCATCACACGGGCCATTATGCAAAATAGACATAAGCGGTATCACGCTTTTTCCGCAGCATAATTCTCCTGCCATATAAGTGCATCCCGCGCATAATCCTTTATTACAAGTGTTCATACCCATTAATAGGGTTTCCACTATTTGCTCTTGAGTTACACTTTTTATCGGCGGTGTATTCTGCGAATAACTTAATGCACTTGCTAGCATTATAAGTGCGGCAGTAAAAAAAGAAAAATAGATTTTCATGGCAGCCTCCAGCATTTTGATTAGTTATTATGAGTTTAATACCATAATGCATTTGACGTGCCAACTGTGAGCATGAATTAGAGGTGAGTTTTTTCTTATAAATTACAAAATTTTATTAATATGAATTGATATTAGAGGCGCAGAAATTTACGTGGACGCAATTATTTGCGAAGAACAGGGGAGAGTTATTCTCTATCAATTTTTAGCTTATGCATTTTATAGCGGAGAGTCTGTTCTGGTATTTCTAAGGAGTGAGCCGCCTGTGTTTGATTCCAATTATGCTTTATTAATACTTCCCTTATTATCTGTGATTCTATATCATTCAATCTTGAGGTAAGCGAGAAACTTGAAGCAGATGATATCTGGTGAAATCTTTCTTGTTCCATTTCCAAAATAAATTCCTGAGGGAGAATATCTTTATCAACAATTTTATGCGAAGCCGGTGCAAAAGTGACAATTCTCTCCACAAAATTTTCAAGCTCTCTAATATTACCCGGCCAATTACGATGAACGGTATAATCCATTAGATCTCGGCCGAAAGTTTCTGCTGCTTTTTTCTGTTCCTTTGAAAACTTTGGTACGAAATGATTAACTAATGTAACAATATCTTCTGCCCTCTCATCAAGACTTGGAACATGAATAGGATAAACATTTAATCTGTAGTAAAGTTCTTCTCTGAATTTCTGTTCTTTAACTAATTTTAGCAAAGGAACACTAGAAGCTGCAATAATTCTTACATCAACCTTTTTAACTTCATTTGAACCAACAGCACGAAATTCTTTTTCCTGTAAGAACCTAAGC
>JBGSOQ010000445.1:0-5354 GCA_041739035.1 Ignavibacteriaceae bacterium
AGCGGAATTGTTTATTGGTATGCATGATTTTATATCATTCGCCGATGATGACAAAGAGGAAAAATCGACAAAAGTATTAATAGAAGATATCCAGATGAGACAAGAAAGTGAGCTGATTTTGATTAGGATTATCGGTTCGCATTTTTTGTGGAAGATGGTTAGGCGAATGGTTGGCGTACTTGTTGAAATTGGGAGAGGAAAATTGTCTGAGCAAGACGTGCAAAAATTTCTTCAAACTAATACGAGGAAGCCCGCTTTGTTTACCGCTCCGCCATCAGGGCTATTTCTTGAGCAAGTGATTTATAAGGGGGAAAAATTTAATCGTGAGCTAGCTCCGACTATTTCCATAATGCCAACTAAACAGAAAAAAGATATCTAGTTCAAATTCAAACAGAATTTAATTCTTTGATGTAACATCTTCTTCTTTTGTGTTGCCTTTCTTCATAAAACCGCCATTGAGCCCGAACTTTAGCATTGGTTTCCAATTCAGGATTGGATTCCACTTTTAAAATTTTATGTTTTATGAACACCTTGTTTGTTTCATACATTAACATAGCGTTTACTCCCTTGTCTTGATAGTCTGGACGCACGCCTGTTAGATATAGATCAACGCGGTCGTTATTTTTTATTTCTTTTATTATGTTTAAAAATCCAAGTGGAATCAATCTACCCATAGATTTTTGGAAAGCTTTTTATATTTATGGCATAGTGATTCCAAAGGCAACCACCTCGTTCTTCTCATTCAAAATCACAGGCACATAATCCGGTTTGATAAAACCAAAATACTGTTTCACATAAAGATCAATCTGTTTATCGGTTAACTGCACAAAACCATAAATATTTGCATACGCGCTGTTCAGAACTCTGAATATTTCATGGGCGTAAGGTAGCAATTGTTTTGACTTCTTAATGTCCAATTTCTTCAAATGATATCTTTCGCGGACAGCATTAGCAATTCTCTCGACCTTTGCAGGAATTTCTTTAGGCGGGTTAATTTCATATTCAACCCAATCTACATCTTTCTTGTAGCCAAATTTTTCAATGTGTTGAGGATAATATGAAAAATTATAAATAGTGGCAATCGTTCCCAATTCGTTAAATCCTTCGATGAGCATTCCTTCGGGATCCATATCAGTAAATCCTAGAGGGCCATGAATTGAAACGCATCCTTTGCTGTGAGCCCATTTTTCAGCGGTCTGAAATAATTTGGAAGAAACTTCTTCGTCATCAACAAAATCCACGTATCCAAAACGTGCAACGTTTTTACCGACCTTTTCATTATATCGTTTGTTAATAATACAGGCGATTCTTCCAACCATTTTATTTTTTTTATATGCAATCCACTGGCAAGATTCGCAAAACTCAAATGCGGGATTTTTTTCTCTATTAAAATTATTTAGTTCCTCATTAATTAATGGCGGAACCCAAAATTCATTATTTGAGTATAGCTGAAAAGGAAACCTGATGAATAACTTCAAGTCCTTTTTGCTTAATACTTCCTTAATTTCAGTTTGCATTAGTAGTATCTAAAAATAAATTATTTGCATTGAGAGTAATTATTAAAATCACATACTAAATT
Source organism: Ignavibacteriaceae bacterium (assembly GCA_041739035.1). Taxonomy (GTDB): domain Bacteria; phylum Bacteroidota; class Ignavibacteria; order Ignavibacteriales; family Ignavibacteriaceae; genus XYD12-FULL-36-8. The sequence continues at coordinate 1,580 of JBGSOQ010000445.1, forward strand.
AACTTTATTTACCTATTGACGGCAACAAAAAACACCAAGAATGGTAAAGGGGGGAGAATATAATATTTTTGCTTGCAGGGACTATTTAATAGTCTTTTTCAACTGACCAATTTCATCTCTGATGGAAGCGGCTCTTTCAAACTCTAAGTCTTTTGCTGCTTGATACATTTGTTCTGTAAGCTGTTCAATAAGTTCTTTCTTCTGTTCGTTACTCATGTACTTCAAAATGGGTTCTGCAACTTTCGAAAAAACAAAAGATTCTTTTTCCTCTTTTTTTCTAATATCTGCAATAGAAGTCGAGGAAAGAATTTCATCAACACTTTTATAAATTGTTTTTGGTGAGATATTATTTTCTTCATTGTACTGTTTCTGCAATTTTCTTCTCCTATTAGTTTCAACTATTGTTTTGCGCATAGATTCAGTAATCACATCGGCATACATTATCACTTTTCCATTTACATTACGCGCCGTTCGGCCAGCAGTCTGCATCAGTGATCGCTCACTTCTGAGGAATCCTTCTTTATCTGCATCGATGATGGCAACTAAAGAAACCTCTGGAAGATCAAGTCCTTCGCGCAATAAATTAACTCCCACAAGAACATCAAAATCACCTAATCGCAAATCCCTAAGTATTTCGACTCTTTCGAGTGCATCAATATCGCTGTGGATGTAACGTACCAGAATACCAATTTTATCAAGATAATCGGCAAGATCTTCGGCCATTTTTTTTGTTAATGTGGTAACGAGTACTCTCTCCTTTTTTATGGATCGCTCTCTAATTTCTCCAATAAGATCATCAATTTGTCCTTTAATTGGCCTCACTTCAATTCCGGGATCCAACAAGCCAGTTGGCCTGATAATTTGTTCAACCACAATGCCGTTTGTTTTTTGAAGCTCAAAATCAGCTGGTGTTGCACTTACGTATATAACTTGATCAAGCATACTCTCAAACTCTTCAAACTTCATAGGGCGATTATCTAACGCCGAAGGTAATCTAAATCCATATTCAACTAAAGTTTCTTTTCTGGATCTATCACCGTTATACATTCCTCTAATTTGAGAAACGGTAACATGGGATTCGTCAATTACAAGTAAAAAGTCTTTTGGGAAATAATCTAAAAGATTGTATGGGCGTGACCCAGGAGTTCGTCCATCCATGTGCCTGGAATAATTTTCAATTCCCGAACAATAACCGATCTCTTTCATCATTTCAATATCAAATCGAGTTCGTTGTTCGATTCGCTGTGCTTCAAGGTATTTTTCTTGTGCTCGGAAATATTCTAGTCTATCCTTAAGCTCCAGCTCTATGTTATGAATAGCTTTTTGAATTTGATCTCTGTTTGAAACGAAGTATTTGGCGGGGTAGACTGCGGTTGAGTCAGTTTCTCTAATTACCTGACCGGTTGCAGAATCAATGATGGATAGTTTTTCGATATCATCATCCCAAAATTCGATTCTGATAGCTTCCTCATTTTGATAGGCGGGAATAATCTCAATAACGTCTCCTCTGGCTCTAAAAGTACCACGCGAAAAATCAACATCATTACGTACATAGTGAATATCAATCAAATTACGCAGCAGTTTTTTTCTGGCGATTTTTTCACCCCTTTTCAAAAATAAAATTTGATTTGCATACTCTTGCGGTGCGCCAATACCATAAATACAGCTTACGCTTGCCACTACAATAACATCCCTGCGCCCGTCAATGAGAGAAGTTGTTGCTTTTAATCTCAGCCGGTCAATTTCTTCGTTTACCGAAAAATCCTTTTCGATATATAGATCGCTTCTAACCACGTAAGCTTCGGGTTGATAGTAATCGTAATAGCTTATAAAAAACTCTACTGCATTGTCTGGAAAAAATCCTTTAAACTCAGAGTAAAGCTGTGCGGCTAATGTTTTGTTATGCGAAATGATTAAGGTTGGCTTATTGACGGCCTGGATAACGTTTGAAATGGTAAAAGTTTTCCCGCTTCCGGTTACTCCAAGTAAGGTTTGAAATTTATCGCCGCGGTTTAATCCATTCACCAATTCCTCAATTGCTTGAGGTTGGTCACCAGCAGGTTCATAATTAGATACAAGCCGAAAATTGCTCATGAATGATTATTCAATTACAACTTCGTGCGCATGGAAGCCGTTCTGACCAAGGTGTCCCTTTATGGTTATTAAATTTGCAGTTTCTATGCCCTGTGGCAAATTGAATTCCCCAGACACCATCATTTCCTGTCCATTTTTATCAATAACATAAAAAACCACGGCGCTGCCCTGCTGATTGATTCCTTTATCTTTTAGAAGTTCAACAGTGATGGGTTTTACGGCATTATTGTTTGGGTCAAAATCAGTGAAAGAACCAAGACCCTTGTTTGATGAAAAATAAATTTTATAGATTAGAAAAGCGACAATAATCAACAAAATGGGCAAAATGAGTTTTTGTAAATTCTTCATGCTAATTTTTAATTTTGTTATAGAGAAGTTGAATTTAGTAATTTTCACTTGAAATATTCAATGTTATTCAACAAAAATAATATAGCCAAGATATGATAAGCAATAAATCGCTAATTATTTTTAGCGGCATTTTAGGGTTTTTAGCTGTTTCATTTGGTGCCTTTGGAGCACATTTCCTAAAAAGCAAAATTTTCCCAGAGCAGCTGAACATATTCCAAACAGGAGTTTTTTATCATTTGGTTCATTCTGTAGTTGTATTGGTTATTGCGATTATCAACAACAAAAAATTCTATAGAGCAGCAGCATTTTTTATTTTAGGTATAATTTTATTTTCATTTTCATTGTACATTTATTCAATTACCCGAATAAAAATTTTTGCGATGATAACACCATTAGGCGGCATTAGTTTTTTAGCCGGCTGGTTATTAATAATTATTGCGGGATTGAAAATAAGAAAAAAGTACCGAACGAACTCGGCTTTCTTAAATCACTTTACTACTCGTAGCTTAAAATAGACTTCTTCTGGAGAGAAGATGCCTGCAAAAAATCTTTCATAAATCACAGGTTCAATATTCACTACGAAATCCATCCATTTTAACGCCGCAAAATGGGACGTAATAAATTTCTTTTTTAAAATTTCAAACTTAGCGGCACTTTCATAATTGGTTCTATGGTCAAGTTTCCATTTTTCATAGAATTTTAATTTTCTATTGCCGATAAATTCATAATTATCAAAAGTTCTGATTGAAAATGGAATTTTATGATCGGGTTCTCCAAAGTATTTGGTATTAAGAAAGAATGGGGCGAACACTATGATAATACAATTCGGTTTGGATATTCGATAAAGTTCTGTAACGGTTTTATTAAAATTATCAAGATGTTCGAGAACATGGGAAGCATAAATCTCATCAAATGTGTTATCCTCAAAAGGGTATGGAAAAGTTGTTATATCATGGATTTGATTACCCCCGTAATCAACGATATCCAGGTTTATATAACCAGTTTTAATATCTTTACCACAACCCAAGTTTAATTTCATATCATTCTTTAGAAAATTTAATTAAGCTGTTGTAATTTAATAATTTAGTTGGTTTAATGCTTATACTTAAATAAAAAACCCCCGCTTTTACGGGGGCCGATTGGTAGTCTTTCACCAAAATTATTAATTGAGCGTAATCACTGGAAAGTTGGCTCCTTTCAGTGTAATCTGCTCAATATCAAGTCTTGCAACGCCTTTTTCTAATATGCCTAATTCCTCAGCTGCAGCTTTGGAAAGATCAAGTTCCCTTCCTCTAATGTAAGGTCCTCTATCGTTAATTCTAACAATAATGGA
>JBGSOQ010000446.1:0-6266 GCA_041739035.1 Ignavibacteriaceae bacterium
GCAACACAAAAACAAGTTCATGGGGATAATGTTACGTTTATTGATGAAGGAAGAGACTGCGGTGAAAGTGATGCAATGATAACTGACAAACCAAATTTGGGATTAGCAATAAGCAGCGCAGATTGTCCGGCAATTTTTTTGTTTGATGTACGGAATAAGGTAATCGGTGCTGTTCATTCTGGGTGGCGGGGAACAGAAAAGAAAATTCTATCAAAAGTGCTGGCAAGGCTTGTGCAAGATTTCAAATCTGAACCAAATAATATTGTCGCTTACATTGCACCATCAATAAGCGCAAACAACTATGAGGTTGGTGAAGAGGTGGCTAGCTTATTTGACGCTAGATATTCACTCAAAAAAAATCTTAAGTATCTATTAGATCTTCAGCGAATAAATCGAGATTTAATGCTTAATTTTGGCTTGCTCAAAAAAAATATTCAAATTTCCTCTTTATGTTCTTATGAAATGAAAGATCTCTTACATTCATACCGAAGAGATGGTATTAATTCAGGAAGGGCATTTGGGGTGATTGCGATAAAAGAAAAATCATGAAAGATGAAAAGCTAAAAATATTAATCATTTTCAGTTTAATCTGTTTTGCTTGGGGCTCAACATGGGGTGCAATAAGATTGGGGCTTGAATCGCTTACTCCATTCATATCTGTCGGATTAAGATTCACTCTTGCGTCAATTCTAGTTTTAATTGTTATGAAATTTAAGAGACTTCAAATTCAGACTGATAAAATTTCATTAAGATTATATTTTATTATGGGTTTCGGTTCCTTTGTTGTTCCTTTTGCTCTTGTTTATTGGGCCGAACAGTTTGTTCCATCAGGTTTATCAGCGGTGCTTTTTGCGGTATATCCATTTTTTGTAGTTCTTTTTTCTTATTTAGCTATCCCCTCGGAAGTAATTGGATTTAATAAAATCTTTGGGATCGTTTTTGCTTTTTCAGGAATAGTCACCATTTTTTATGATGGTTTGAATATAAACATCGCATCCTACGTTTGGGGTATGTCAGCCATAATTTTAAGCGCAATTATGCAGGCTGGAATTGCCGTAACATTGAAAAAACATGGTTATCATCTCCATCCATTGTCAATGAATTTTATCCCTTTGATAATTGCTGGCATTTCGCTTGTAATTATTGGAGCATTAGTTGAAGATACTTCAAGATTAATTTTTGATTCCAAAGCTATTTTCTCTATAGTTTATCTCGCCGCATTTGGCACTGTATTGACTTTCACGTCTTATTACTGGCTTCTGAAGCGTGTAAGTGTAGTATTGCTTTCTTTAGTAGCTTTCATCACTCCAATTGTGGCCTTAATAATTGGCTGGATACTTTTCGATGAAAAATTATCAAATCGAGTTCTAGTTGGGAGCTTGCTGGTTTTAATTGGAATATTGATTGCAAATTTTAGGCGCTTCAAAAAATTATCAGGCCCAAGATTTTTAACTAATAATTAATAGTTTCGTTTTAAATAAGTTTTTAGGAAAAAAATGAATAATATTATCCGAATTAAGAAAGCTACTTTTTATGGTTATCACGGTGTACTTTCAGAAGAACAAAGTGTAGGTGGAAAATTTGAAGCTGATGTTGATATTTACACTGATTTTTCGGAAGCTGCAAAGAAAGATAGTCTTAAACAAACAATTGATTACGATGCTGTATACAAATTCATTTATAAAATGGCGCTCGAACAAAAGTATTATTTGATAGAAGCCTTGGCATCTAGAATTGCCGATGAATTACTAAAGAACTTTCAAAGAATAGAAAAAGTTAATGTTAGAGTCAGAAAAAATAATCCTCCTTTAGGTGGTGTTGTAGATTGTGTTGAAGTTGAAGTTGAGAAAAGCAGATCTGAATTATCATAATTCACTAACTATGAATGATAAAGGCTTGAAAAACACTGCTTACATTGCTCTCGGGTCCAATAAAGGTGATAGGATAAATTATTTGAGAGAAGCTATTGCTAATATCAGTCACAATCCGAAAATAAATTTGAAGAATTCCTCTTCAGTGTATGAAACGAAACCATTTGGAAAAAACGATCAATCAAATTATTTAAATGCTGTTATCAAAATTAATACTTCATATGGAATACTCAAACTATTTGATTATCTTAAAAAACTTGAAATTGAATTAGGTAGAAAACAAACTAAAAGATGGGAACCAAGAGAAATAGATTTGGATCTTCTTTTCTTTAATGATAGAATTTTTAAGAGCTTAAATTTGACCGTGCCGCATTACGGAATTCGGGATAGAGATTTTGTTTTAGTTCCATTAAAAGAAATTGCGCCGTTGTTTTTTCACCCTGCATTAAAGAAAAAAATTATTGATATTTGTAAGGAAGATATCTCCAGGCATATAATCAGAAAAACCAGATTTAGAATTAATTGAAAATTAGGAAAGTACATTGGACGAAAATTCTGGAATAAAATATATCGCAATAGAAGGAGTAATTGGAGTAGGGAAGACTTCTTTAGCGAAAAAAATAAAGGACAAGCTAAACGCACAGCTAATTGTTGAGCAGTTTGAAGTTAATCCTTTTCTCGAAAATTTCTATTCGGACAGAAAACGTTATGCGTTTCAAACTCAGATGTTTTTTCTTGTTAACAGGTTTAAGCAGCAGCAGGAGCTTAATCAAGAAAATTTATTTACCGAGCATCTTGTTTGTGATTATCTATTCGAAAAAGATCGAATATTTGCATATCTGAACCTGAGCGGTGAAGAGCTTAAACTTTACGAATCTCTTTTTCCGCTGCTCGCTCGCAGCTTAAGAAAACCTGATCTTGTTGTCTATTTACAATCCGCTGTAGATCGGCTGATGTACAATATAAAAAAACGAGGTAGAAGAATTGAAAGGAACATTACACGTAGTTATATTGAAGAATTGAGCGATGCATATAATCACTTCTTTTTTCGCTATAACACCACTCCTTTGCTGATAGTTAATTCGACTGATATTGACTTTGTGAACAGTGAAGACGACTTCGAAGAACTATTTCGCCAGATTTGCCGTGAGGATAGAGCCCTGGTTGAGTATTTCAAGCCAGAAACAAAGAGGTTACCATGATGTTAAGATTATTGATTTACGCAATACTATTTTACATAGTGTGGAAATTTATTAAAGCATTTATGAGATATTTAAGCTCATCACAGAAAGGTAATCCCGATATAAAAGGTGGGAAAGAGAGTCAGTCGAAGTACAAGAATATTGAGGATGCCAAGTACACCGAAATTAAGGATGAAGATAAGGGAAAAGAAAAAGATAAAGATTAAGATAAAGAACATTTGTTGAATGTCTGCTAAGAAAATTTACTCCAATCTTATTCATACTTTTCTAAAAAAGTTTCTGGCCCTAAAAGAAACCCCAATTACCGAACTCCCCAATCCCAAGAATTTTTTAATTGTAAGACAGCATAATCAGCTTGGTGATTTGCTTGCCGGTGTTTCACTTTTAAGAGCGATGAAAGAAAAATATCCGGAAAGTAAAATCACTTTCATTGTCAGTCCGATGAATTATCCGGGTTTAGTTAAGAATCAATTTATTGACGAACTTTTTGTATTTGATAAAAAAAAACTGTTTCTGCCTTCATATCTTTTGAAGCTTAGAAGAATCCTAGGAAAACGATACGATGTGGGGATTGTCCCGGTGATTGTGTCCATTTCATTTACCAGTAACTTGCTTTGCAGGTTATCAAATTGTGGAATAAGAATCGGACCAAGAAGCTTAGATGGAAGACTTAATGAAAGCGCATATCTTTTTGATAAACTGGTTGATATTGATTGGCAGCGTTTTCCCGATTCTAATGTTGCAGATAGAATTTTGGATATTGTTCGTCCATTTGGGATAGATACGAATAACTTTCGTTCTGAAATTACTTTTGACAATACGGATATCGAATCGGCAGATAAATTTTTGGCAGCCATGAATGTTAATTCTCAAGATATCCTAATTGGTTTTCATTGCGGAGCGGGAAAGAAGCAAAACCGTTGGTCACTTTTAAAGTATGTTGAATTAATAAATCTGCTTGCCCAAGAATATAACGCTAAAATGTATTTAACGGGCAGTAACTCGGATGAAGAAGAAATAAGTTACGTACTGAAACATGTTCCATTTGGACTGGGTTTATTTATCAACAAATCAATTCCCGAAGTTGCAGCTCTCGTCTCCAAATCAACTCTTTTTATCTTAAATGACACAGGAATCATGCATGTCGCAGGAACAACGAACACCCCACAAATTTCTATCTTTGGTCCAACAAATCCGTTAAACTGGGCACCGATTGGAGCAAACAAATTTTATATTCGCAAATCTGATTTGATTGATGATGTTATGCTGGAGGATGTTTATGAGTTGTGCAGAAGCGTCTTAGAAAATAAAAAATGATTAGTAAGAGCATTAATTATTTTTAGCGTCTTAGCAGTAAAAATCAATTAAACCGCTAAGTCGCAGAGACGCAAAGTGAAGTTGACTCAAAAGGAATAAAATAGGTGAGCAAAATTTAAAGTAATTTATATATCATATTTTTGAATCTTCTTCGCAAAACCTGGCATCTCCACCTCTCAACAAACCGACTTTCTAAGTATATTTGCCATATAATTTATGAGAACGAATGAATAACATCCGTAATTTTTGCATAATTGCTCACATTGATCACGGTAAATCAACTATTGCAGACTGCCTTCTTGAAAGAACCGGGGCTGTAAGTGCACGAGAGGCAAAGTCCCAGGTATTAGATGACCTGGAACTTGAGAGAGAACGCGGGATAACCATAAAATCCCATGCAATTCAAATGCATTATCAAGCTAAGGATAAAAACCCATATACCTTAAACTTAATTGACACACCGGGACATGTTGACTTTACTTATGAAGTTTCCCGTTCATTAGCAGCTTGCGAGGGTGCTTTGCTGATCGTTGATGCGGCACAAGGTGTTGAGGCACAAACAATCAGTAACCTTTTTCTGGCAATCGATGCAGGCCTGGAAATAATTCCTATTCTCAATAAAATAGATCTTCCGAGTGCAGAAGTTGATAGAGTTAAAGGACAGATAATTGATCTGATAGGCTGTGAAGATAAAGACATTTTGCTGGCAAGTGCAAAAGCTAAGATCGGCATTGAAGAAATACTTGAAGCAGTAGTTCAAAAAATACCGCCGCCAAAAGGTGATCCCAATGCGCCGCTTCAGGCATTGATATTCGATTCCATTTTTGATTCCTATCGCGGAGCAATTGCTTACATCCGCGTTTTTAACGGTACACTTAAGGTAAAGGATAAAATAAAATTCTTCGTAATACATGGGGAGTTTGAGGCTGAAGAAGTAGGCGTGCTGGGTTTGAGCAAAATTAAAACTAATGAGCTTCTCGCCGGCAATGTTGGATATTTAATTGCAGGCAGCAAAGATGTTCACGATACAAAAGTCGGTGATACTGTTACACATGTAAAAAATGGTGCAAGTGATCCGTTACCTGGTTACAAAATTGTAAAACCAATGGTTTACAGCGGACTTTATCCCACTGATTCCGATGAATTTGAAAATCTACGCGATGCACTTGAAAAATTCCGATTGAACGATTCTGCCTTAGCTTATCAGCCGGAAACTTCTGCTGCACTGGGATTCGGTTTTAGATGCGGATTTCTTGGTATGCTTCACATGGAAATTGTGCAAGAGAGATTGCTGAGGGAATATGGGCAGTCAATCATCACTACGCTTCCCAATGTTGAATATAATGTTTATAAGAAAAATGGAGAAAAGTTAGTTGTAGATAATCCTGCTGAAATGCCCGCTGTTGGAGATATTGATCGTGTAGAAGAGCCATATGTTAAATGCCAAATCGTTTGTCCCAGCGAGTATGTTGGTAACATTATGAAACTTGCGATGGATAAACGGGGCATTTACAAAAACACAACTTACATAGATCCAACCCGGGCCGATCTTCAATATGAATTTCCGCTTGCCGAAATCATTTTTGATTTTTATGATAAGCTCAAATCGATGTCACGAGGATATGCTTCACTCGATTATGAATATACCGATTACAAAGAATCAGATTTAGCAAAGCTTGATATACTTCTGAATAGTGAGCCTGTTGACGCTCTTTCGATGATAGTTCATAGAGATAAAGCTTATGATTGGGGAAGAAAAGTTTGTTCAAAATTGAAAGACTTAATTCCGCGGCAAATGTTTGAGATAAATATACAAGCTGCCATTGGTTCAAAGGTGATTTCTAAATCAGTGGTCAAAGCGCTTAGAAAAAATGTA
>JBGSOQ010000024.1:0-9742 GCA_041739035.1 Ignavibacteriaceae bacterium
GCAAACAGTGCAAGAATACGTGTAGCGTCTTCTGCATTTTCGTTTTTAACTATTTTAATTAATGGTTCTAACATTGTTTCGAAGGATTCCTCCGGAAAGATGAGCTCCAATTCGCGTAAAGTTTGCAATGCACTTGCGGCCTTCTCCGAGCTGTTACTTTCAATAATTTCGATGAGAGTTGCTTGAGTTCTTTGCAAGTTTTTTTTATTAAACTTAGTGTTATGCTGTTTTTGAAAACGTGTAATATCACTTTGTGCCGGCATTAATATGGTAAAAAAAAGTAAACCGCCTAGGAGTGACAAAAATATTCTTGACATACAAATTCCCTTAAAAAATTTTAAATAATTAATTACGGAATTATTATACCAATAATCGTTTTAAAGATATGTGCGTATTAGCACATATTATACTTTGATGTCAACGGATTTCTTCTCTCCATTTACATTCGTCCAATAAATCTAATTTTTTGCCTCTGTACTCTGCTTTTAGGTTTCAACTTGGATTAAATAGTTTTTTAATTCAAATTATGATTATTTTTATTACAGTTTTAGAATTAATCGGATTAATAAATGAAATTCATTAAGATCATACTAGTGGTCATTTCGTTATACTCATCATTAATTGCTCAGACAACCTATTGGTGGAATGAAGAAATCTTTTACGAAATATTTGTTAGAAGTTTTTCTGACGGTAATGGTGATGGAATAGGTGATTTCAAAGGACTCATGCAAAAACTTGATTATCTAAACGATGGAGATGAAACCACAACTTCCGATCTTGGAATTACCGCAATTTGGCTTATGCCGATTATGCAATCTCCGAGCTACCACGGTTATGATGTGATGGATTATAAAAAAGTTGAGCAGGATTATGGAACTAATCAAGACTTTAGGAATTTTCTTGACAGTGCTCACACAAGAGGAATAAAAGTAATTATTGATTTGGTTCTTAATCATACTTCGAGCAATCACCCATGGTTTATTAATTCTAAATCTGGCCCTTCGGCAGCATACAGAGATTGGTATCGATGGAGCAATTCGAATCCTGGCATCAAGGGTCCATGGGGCCAAACGGTATGGCACAGTGCGAATGGTTATTATTATTACGGACTATTCACTAGCGGTATGCCTGATCTTAATTATGCAGCACAAGAAGTAAAGGACGAAGTCGCTAACATTGTGAGATATTGGTTAGATACTGTTGGTGTAGATGGTTTTCGTCTTGATGCAATAAAATATATTTATGAAGAAGGAAATCAGCTTGAAGATGTGCCATCCACTTTTGAGTATTTAAGGCAGTTTAGATCTCTGAATAAAAGTGTTAATCCGGATGCATTATTAGTCGGGGAAGTTTGGAGCACTACATCAAGCATTCTTCCTTATGTTGATGGTACAGGTATTGATTTTTGTTTTGAATTTGATATTGCAAACAATATAATAAGCTCAATAAATAGTGGATTTCCCGCCGCTCTAAGCGGCCATATAAAAAATGTTGTTACTGCAAGATATCCGTTCCTGCAGTATGGAACCTTCCTGACAAATCATGATCAAGTGAGAACCTATTCACAATTATTGAACAACATCAATAAATCAAAGCTTGCAGCTTCATTGCTGCTAACACTGCCTGGAGTTCCATTTATTTATTATGGTGAAGAAATTGGCATGGTAAGCGGCAGCGATGATCCTTCAAAACGAACCCCAATGCAGTGGACAAGCGGTACAAATGCCGGTTTTACAACCGGAACTCCATGGAAAACAGTTTCACCGACTTATATTAATTATAATGTAGAACTAATGAGTGCTGATAGTTCATCTCTCTTAAATTGGTACAAAAAATTGATACGCATAAGGCAAAACTATCCGGCATTAACTAAAGGGAACTTCTACTATCTTAATAGCAGCAACCAAAGTATATACGTCTTTGCAAGAAATGAGAGTGCGAGTGATGAAATAATTATACCCATTCATAACTTCTCCGGCTCTACCGTTAGTGATCCCAATTTTTATAGAAGCGGTTACACCGGCTTGCCTGTAGGATCTTATAAACTTACGGATTTGCTCACAAATCATGATGCTGGGGTGTTAACTATTGCAGGTAATGGAGATATAAACTGCACGCCGAATATCTCAATTCCTCCTCACGGATCTATAATACTTAAAACTGATAAACCCACGAATATTCAAGAGAATAACGTTATAAGCTCTTTCCATTTGTCGCAGAATTATCCGAACCCATTTAATCCAAGCACCGTAATAAGTTGGCAATCACCGGTGGGCAGCTGGCAAACTCTAAAAATTTATGATGTTATGGGGAATGAGATTATCACCTTGGTTGATGAATACAAACCTGCCGGAAGTTATAGTGTTGAATTTAATCCGGCTTCTGGCAACCAGCAACTCGCATCAGGAATTTATTTTTATCGTCTCCTGGCTAATGATCAGATTGAGACTAAGAAGATGTTATTGCTGAAATAATCTCTTTCTACTAACAAACTTGGGCAGTAAGTTTTGATTATTTGCTGGTAAGAAATATTCAACCAATTCATTATTTATTACCACAACATCATTTTTTAATCTTCCGAATTATAAAAAAACTTAAAATTTTGGTTAAAAAATGATTTTCCCATTTTATCTCAAATTGGCACACTAGTTGTCTTGTTGCTATCAAATTACGGTAGGTAATAATCTAAGCGACAAAATATTCTTTAATAGATTAAAATGAACCTCATCATACGAAGAATTGCTAATTCCTTAGTAAAGATTAACTACCTGATCAATTTTTCAGCAACTTTATAAAAGGTAACCATATGAAAATTTTCACACGTTTTCTTTTTGTGATTTGTTTTTTTGTTCTTTCTTCAAAGGTGTTTGGCCAGGTTAGTAATCTTTTAGTTAATGGGTCCTCTACACATTTTACAATGCAATCCGGAAGTGAAATAAGCTGGAGTTATGATTTGCCGGTAGGCGGCACTGCACTGTTAGAAATTTGGATTGATGCAAATAGTAATACTTTCATAGAACCGTTAACGGATGTATTGTGGGAGTCTTTTTATCAGATAGACGGTCAGCAAAGTCACGATGGACCTCCTGACATGGATGGTTTAGCAAATGGTCAGATCGTGTTTTCACAACCAGTCGGTTTAGCTTCGGGTGAATATATAATGTCATTTAGTAATAATAATTCTACGGTAATGATTCCAGGAACTGTGACTCCACTGACCTCACCCGCTTTTATTATTTCTGGCAATGTAACAGTTCCTCCGGGTAAAAGTGCTCAGTACTTAGCGCTAAGTCTTAACAGTGAGAATGGTGAAAAATTCTGGAATGCCATAACTGATATTAACGGAAATTTTTCTGTGTTGATGGATGCGGATACTTCTGGTAACCCTTGGAGATTAGGAATAGACAATACTCAAGGATTGAGTCCCGCTATTCAAACTCCAGATAGAATAAACTTAACCTTAGATGCCGGAGTTCAAACAAGTTACTCGGGAAACAATTTTACTTTCTTAGCAGCAGCAGCGGAAGTGAATGGGACTGTAAAGGATGATGACGGTAATCCGCTTGCCGGTACAGATGTTTTTATAAGTGCATACATGCAAGGCTGGAGCAGAAACACAAGAACCGACTTCAATGGTAATTTCAGTTTAGGATTACTTTCTAGTGATTTACCGGCTAATGATATTTGGCTTGGATCAGGCAATTCTGAAGACAATAGTATGGTTTCAGCAGGAATAATGCTTCCTACAGTTTATTCCGGTAATGTTCTAACTAGAAATCTTTTTGTGTATAAAGCAAATTCAACAATTTCTGGTACTGTAACTTTAAGTGGAAACCCTCCTAACATGAATTTAGAAATTTATGCTTCAGTTACTGATACTGCTTTTGTAAGAACTTGGACAGATTATAACGGTAATTATACTTTAAACGTTACCAATAAATTATATAATTACATGGTCAGCGTAGCACAATTACCTCCAGGTTATATGCCTCATTCCGAACCAGCACATCCAGGACAAACAAATGTCAATTTTACATTCAATTTGACTGATGTTCAGCAGGATCAATCGACTATTCCAAGTGAGTTCTCTCTTTCACAAAATTATCCCAATCCATTCAATCCAACAACAAGGATCAGTTGGCAGTCGCCAGTAAGTAGCCTGCCTGACGGCAAGGCAGGTCGGCAAGTCCTAAATGTCTTTGATGTCCTTGGCAACGAAATAAAAACATTAGTTAACGAAGAAATGGAAGCTGGTTATCATTCAGTAGACTTTAACGCAAGTGAACTGCCCAGCGGAGTTTATTTCTATCGTTTGCAAGCAGGCAATTTTGTTGATACGAAGAAGATGATATTGCTTCGATAGAGTTTGATCTTAGGCTTTTAAGTGAGGCTCACTTATCATTGGGATATCACCGTGAAAGTGAGTCTCACTTTTGAAATGTTGCTTTTTCAAATTTCTCGCCTTAATTTACATATAAAGAAATAGTTAACGCCATACCTGGCGTATTTTTTCTTCCTGCAACTACTTATTTAACTAATAATTGAAAGTAGGGAGAGCTATGATTGGGACTAAAATTTCTCACTATAAAATCCTCGACAAACTCGGCGAAGGGGGAATGGGTTTTGTTTACAAAGCCGAAGACATCAAACTCAACCGTACCGTAGCTCTTAAATTTCTCCCGCCCTCTTTTTCTTCTGATAAAGAATCTAAAAAAAGATTTATTCATGAAGCACAATCAGCATCAGCGCTTGATCATTTGAACATATGCAATATTCACGAAATCGGTGAAACTGCAGAAGGACAATTATTCATAGTAATGGCTTATTATGAAGGTGAAACATTAAAGAGTAAAATTGCAAATGGGGCACTTGATAGTGTTGAAGCAGTTAAAATTGTCAAGCAAATAGCTGAAGGTTTAAATAAAGCACACGAGAAAGGAATAGTTCATAGGGATATAAAGCCTGCTAATATCTTTATTACGAATGAAGGAATTATAAAGATACTGGATTTCGGATTAGCAAAGTCATCAAGAAGAACTCAATTGACTGATATAGAGTTTACTACAGGTACATGCAATTATATGTCACCTGAACAAGCACTGGGAGAAGAAGTAGATCAAAGAACCGACATTTGGGCATTGGGAATTGTGATGTATGAAATGCTGACCGGTGAGCTTCCTTTTGATTCCAATTGTGATCAGTCAATCATATATTCAATATTAAACAGAGAACTAGACCTTGAGAAACTTAAAACTAAGTTACCAGAAGGCTTTAGCTTTATAATTTTCAAATGCTTGAATAAAAATAAGAATGAAAGATATCAGCAAATAGAAGAACTTATCCTTGAGTTAATAGAAATAAAAAAAGATAGCTCAATCACTTATTCTGCCCTGCAGCCTAAACTTCCTTCTTTCTTTGATTATGAAAGTGGAGAAGTTATTGCCGATAGAACTGTACTTGTAGCACGTGAACAAGAATTGGAGAAACTTGAAAAATTTCTTGACTCTGCACTTGCTGGTAAAAGTCAATTAGTTTTTGTTACTGGAGAATCCGGCGCAGGTAAAACAGCTTTGGTACAAAAGTTTTGCATATATGCACAAAAATTGAATCCTAACCTTATAGTTGTAAATGGAAAATGCAATGCACATACGGGTTTCGGCGATCCCTACTTCCCGTTTATCGAAGTACTAAATCTTTTAACCGGTGATATCGAATCTACATATAAAGCCGGGGCTATCTCCAGGGAACACGCCCTGCGTCTATGGAATCTAACACCTATAACAATAAGAGCAATTCTAGAAAATGGGGCAGATTTAATCAATATTTTCACTCATGGAACTTCACTCGTTTCACATGCTTCTGAATTCAGCAAAGGAAATTTGAACTGGCTCGTAGAATTAAAAAATCTTGTTAAATATAAATCCACCCTTCCAATAGATTTAACACTTCAGCAGAGCAATATATTTGAACAGTACGCACGCGTTATAAAATCAATTGCAGAAGAAAAGCCCATGCTTATTGTGCTGGATGATTTACAATGGATTGATGCAGGATCTGCAAACTTATTATTCCATATTGCCCGTCAAATAAAAGGAAGCCGGATACTTATCATTGGTTTATTTCGTAAAACTGAAATTGCAATTGAAAGAGACGGAAAGCGCCATCCGATAGAACCTTTTTTTAATGAACTAAAGCGTGATTATGGGGACATAGAAATAGATTTAGATAAACTGGAAGGGCAAAAATTTGTTGATGCATATCTTGATAGTGAGCCAAATAACCTGGGTGACAAATTTCGAAAAACACTTTTTATTCAAACTAAAGGACATCCCCTATTCACAGTAGAACTGTTTCGTGAAATGAAGGAACATGGAATGATTGTCCGGGATCAAGCAGGAAGATGGGTTGAAGGGATGACATTCAATTGGAACAGGCTTCCTTCCAGAATAGATGCAGTAATAACCGAACGTATAAACCGTTTAACGAAAATTATGAGAGATATTTTATTAATAGCCAGCATCGAAGGTGAAGAATTTTCGGCAGAGGTTGCAGCCCGCCAATTGAAGATAGATGAAAGGGAATTGATTAGGATTTTAAGCAGTGAACTTGAAAAGCGTCATCAACTAGTAACTGCTAAAGGTATTAAAACCCTGGTCAAGCAGCGTATCTCCTGGTACACTTTCCGGCATATCATGTTTCAAAAGTATCTTTATAACACTCTGGACAAAGTCGAGAGAGTTCATCTGCATGAGCAAGTTGGAACAATCATTGAAGAACTTTATGGAGAAAATGTTGATGAAGTATCGGTTCAATTAGCAAGGCACTTTGAGGAAGCAGGAATAACCACAAAAGCTTTTGAATATTTAGTAAAAGCAGGAACCAGAGCCCTGCATTTTTCAGCCTATGAGGAAACAATTGTTCTCTTTAAAAAAGCATTTGATATTTTAAAAAGTTTTCCCGAATCTATTGAGCGAGACCAACAAGAGCTTAATCTTCAAATGGCTATGGCCAATGCATCTCAGAGCCTGAAGGGATTTGGAACACCTGAAATTGTAACTTACTGTAAACGGATAGAAGAACTTTGTAAAAAGATCGGGGATGCACCGCAAATTTTTTATGCCCATTATTTTCTGGCACATTTTTATTGGCTGCGTGCAGACCATGAAATATCGTATTATTTTACAGAACAAATGATGCAGAATGCTCAAAAGGTAAAAGATGCAGAAAAAGTAGCACTTTCACATTATATGCAGGGTATGCTTTACTTTTATTTAGGTAATGTTAAACCAGCTTTAGAACATCTTGAAAAGATGAATTCCTATTATATTCCTGATAAATGTTCACATTTAAAATATATCTACTCGATGGATCCTGGTTTAATAAGTGGAATGAATACAGCATGTGTTTTATGGGCGCTTGGTTATCCGGACCAAGCATTGCTGCAAAGTCAAAAAATGTTAACTCAGGTCCGGCTTCTCAATCATTCTTTTAGTTCAGTAGCTTCTCTCGCTTTTAATTCACTACTGCATATTTTTCGCAGGGATAGTACATCACTTGAGCCGCTGGGCAAAGAAATATATAGTGTTTCTGAGAATAAAGGTTTTGTTCTTTTTATTGGAGTTGGATTGTTCAAAACAGGGTTTTCATTAGCACACCAGGGGCAAGTTAAGGAAGGAATAAGCAAACTTCTTCAGGCATTAGAGATTTATAAGGTAACCGGAATTAGGTTTACTCTTTCTGATCTCCTTGGCAGCATTTCCGAAGCCTATGGAATGTATGGGGATATAGAAAAAGCAATGGATTTTATGGAACAGGCACTTACGGAAGTCCAAAGGGGAAACGAACATTATTACGAAGCTGAGCTATACCGGATAAAAGGTGAATTGATACTTAAGAAACCGGACGACAAAAATAGAATAGAAGTGGAAAAAGAGGCAGAAGAATGTTTTAAACAATCATTAAAAGTAGCACAAGAACAAATGGCAAAATCTTTTGAACTTCGAACATCAGTAAGTCTATGCCGCCTCTTACAGAAACAGTCTAAAAAGGAAGAAGCAAGACAACTGCTTACAAAGATTTATAACTGGTTTACTGAGGGATTTGAGTCACGGGAATTGAAAGAAGCAAAGACTTTATTAAAGGAACTGAATGTTTAAAATTCAGCAAAAGGATGATGTACCTATTCCTTATCGTTTTTCGTGTATTGATCATTTTGGATTTAATTAGGTAAGGTTATTCAATGGATGATGACAATAATAAAATATACACTGCAAAATTAGAATCATTGATCGATCTTGCTCAACTACTTACTCAGCAAAATGATTATGAAGAAGTATTGCGATTAGTTGCTGAAAAAGCAGCTAGTCTCATAAATTCAGACATTTCACTCATTATGATGATAAATCCAAAGACGCGGAATACAATTAAGACAATTTATGACGAAAGGAATGTGGGTGATGTAAAAAATAATGTAGTGCATACTAATATAAGTGGATGGGTGATCTTAAATGACACCTCATTGTTAAGTCCTGACATGCAATCTGATTCACGGTTCCGCACAAAACTATTCGATAAAGTAAAAGCAAAATCTGCCATTTGCGTGCCGTTTAGAGTGGAGAAAATTATAATCGGTACTTTATTACTTCTAAATAATGAAGGTAGTTGTTCCTTCACAGAATATGATCTTTCATTGATTGAAAAATTTTCTGCAGTTGTTTCACCTTTTTTACATTCCACGCAATCTATTGCTCAATATTTTATTACTCCTTTACCTCAAGAATCTCTATTAAAGAAATATGAAGCCCATGGATTATTAGGTAAGAGTAAAAAGTTTATCCAGTTATTACAAACAATTGAATCGGCAGCGCGTTGTGATGTTCGTGTTTTGCTCGATGGGCAAAGCGGCACGGGCAAAGAGTTGATTGCAAAAGCTATCCATCAATATAGTTCCAGGAATAACCATAAATTTGTTGCAATTGACTGCGGTGCTATTCCGGCTAATCTAATTGAGAGTGAACTCTTTGGTCATATCAAAGGTGCATTTACAGGCGCAAATTTTTCCAGGAAAGGTTTGTTGGAAGAAGCGAATGGCGGTACTTTTTTTATGGATGAGATTAATAATCTTCCCATGGAGCTGCAAGCAAAACTGCTTCGTTTTCTTCAAGAAAATGAAATTCGTCCCATTGGCAGTAATGAAACTTGTAAAGTTGATGTGCGAATAATTGCTGCGTCCAGTGTATCGCTAAAACATTTAGTAGAAGAGCAGAAATTTCGTGAAGATTTATTTTACAGACTCTATGTTTATCCTATTTCCGTTCCATCACTAAATGAGCGTTGTGAGGATATTCCCCTATTGGCTAATTATTTTCTTAAAAAATATTCTTTGGAACAAAAGAAAAAGATTGAAATGTTTCATGAGGAAATATTGGATTTCCTAAAAAATCATCCTTGGTCGGGGAATATTCGTGAGTTGGAAAATTTTATTGAGAGGCTGGTTACTTTAGCACCGCCGGAGATGCAAGTAATAGATGCAAGTATTTTGCCTATAGAATACCGGGAAGAGTGGGAAAAAGTGGAGGCAATTTCTCCGAAGTATGATACAAGTAATTCACTTGAGAAAAACATTTTAGATTATGAAATAAAATTGATAAGGAAAGCGTTAATAGAATGTAATTGGAATCAATCAAAGGCAGCCCGTCAGTTAAATATTTCAGAGCACACAATTCGTTATAAAATGAATAAA
>JBGSOQ010000070.1:0-16001 GCA_041739035.1 Ignavibacteriaceae bacterium
GTTGCACGAGTAAGAATAGAAAATTAAGAAATGAACTACTGTCATTTCAATTCCGATGAAGTCGGGAGAGAAAGCTTATTTCAAGGGAACTCAGGCTCCTTTTTTGTTTGATCCTAAATTCTATGAATTAATCAAAAAAACTAAGTTTTTCTTGACTTTTATTCTTAAATATATTTTATTGAATGCGAGAAATAACTAGTTATTTTCTCCACCTTAAGAGGAGAGGTTGCATAATACTGGATTTTGCTAAGTAATTTAGCAGCTAAACTACAATTTCCCCCCACCAAGGCGTGATAACAAAATTATTCTTTAACAATGGAGAATAGAATGTTTGTAATCGCCATAATCTTTCCAACAATAATTTCCAGCACATAACAATATCTTTTGGCGATACAAACACTTGTATCAACTAAACTTATATTAATGGGGTTCAGTATGAAAAACATCTATATAAAATACTTCTTAAGTGTTCTCTTCATTGTTTTGCTTTGTACAAAAAATTATGCACAACAACCCAAATTAATTAAAAGAGTGATGACTGATACTGAATTCACAAATTACAAAAATTTTGTTGGGACTTATGAAAAAGGTAAAAACTACAACCAAATTATTGATGGCCATGGCACCGGTTTGATGCCTCCTACGGAGGAGCAATGGAAAGAAATGAAAAACCAACCACTCCTTATTGATAAAATTGATTTTCCGCTTGAAACTTTGGAAACCCCTGCAAGCCATGATAATTCTTCAACTATTTGGTTCCCTCCAATTGGGCATCAAGACGGGGAGGGATCCTGTGTTTCATGGTCATGTGTTTATTATACTAAAACTTTCCAAGAAGCAAGAGAACACAATTGGGATCTTTCAGGATGTGTATGGGAAGGTGGTCCTTTAGGTTATCCAAGTAATTTATACCAGGATAAAATATTTACTCCCGATTTTGTTTACCATCAGGTAAATAATGGCGTAGACAACGGTTCTAGTTATTCTGATAATATAAACTTATTGCAGCAAATCGGGTGTTGTACGTGGGATAAAATGCCAAACGATGGAATGGATCATACATCATGGCCAAAAGAAATTGCTTGGAGTCAAGCACCGCTCTACCGTTCGCAGACCGGTTATACGGCAATGATGGTTAATACCGATTCAGGCATTGAAAATTTGAAACAATTGCTGGTTAATGGAAATCTAGCTGTTATTTCCATTAATGCCGATTACTATACAGAATTTACTTCTGGAGATTTATGGACTTTGGATAATTATAATACCACCTCTCATAATCATGCTAATACTATTGTTGGATATGATGATAATTTTGGTCCATATACCGAATTAGGTAATTTAAACACTTATGGAGCATTTAAAGTCGCTAATTCCTGGGGAGTTGGAAGCTGGGAAAATGTAACCGATGGTTTCTATTATATATCTTATGCGTGCATGAAACAGTCGATTCGCAGTATCTATCTATATCAAAATAGTGAAGATTATGAACCGAAAATGGTGGCCGTATTTGAAATGAACCATGACTTTCGCAGCGAGAATAAAATTGATTTTGGTGTGCTCGATTCACAATCCAGTCAAGTTCTTAAACCTCTTAATAATTTTTCTTCAAAGGGTGGCAATTTTCCATATCCTGCTAATCCTATTGTTATTGATATTTCTGAATTAATGCCTTACATGTCCGAGCCTTCAAATCAATTTTTTATGAAAGTTAATGATGGGGGATCATCAACAACAGGTACAATACAATATTTTGCTGTCGAAAAGTATGATGATTATTCAAGCGGGATACCGAAAAACGTTTTTGTATCAACAGAAACGCCATTAAATACTCAACAGGGAAGTAATGTGTGGGTGAATCTACTCACCTCATCTGAAACAATTGCAATAACATATCCTACAGGAGGAGAAGAATTTGATATAGGCAGCAATCCAACCATAACATATACTTCAGTAGGAACTAGTGGTTATATAAACCTTGATTATTCAACTGATAGAGGCACAACCTGGAATTCCATTGCTACAAATGTTTTAGATAATGGTGAATTTACAAACTGGATAGTCCCCAACACTCCGTCGGCAGATTGTAAAATAAGAATAAGTGATTTGGATGGAACTCCTTCCATAATAAGCAAAGGTTTATTTAGGATTGGACCGTACGAATTTACAGAACAATCATCAATATCTTTGATTAGTGCTGGTTTGAGTTTTTGGGGAGACTATGATAATGATGGTAATTTGGACATTCTTTTAATATGCTCGGCAAATGAAGGTAATATATCAAAAATATATCGCAATAATGGAAACAGCACGTTTACAGAACAATCATATATATTATTACCTGGTGCAGCGTGGGGATCGGCTGCTTGGGGGGATTATGATAACGATGGCGATCTGGATATACTTTTAACTGGAACTACTGAAAATGGTCGTATATCAAAAATTTACCGCAATGAGGGAAATAACGTATTTGAAGAACAGACGACAATCGCTTTAACTAGTGTTTCCAATAGTTCAACAGCCTGGGGAGATTATGATAATGATGGTGACCTTGATATTCTAATGACAGGATTAACTGAATCAGGTACTCCTACAGTAGGAACTTTTGTTTCTAAAATATATCGCAATAATGGAAATAACACATTTACAGAACAGACTTCGATATCATTAATTGATGTAACTGATGGTTCAGTAGCCTGGGGAGACTATGATAATGATGGCGATCTTGATATACTTTTAACTGGCGTGAGCGATATTGGAAGAGTATCAAAAATTTATCGCAACAATGGAAACAACACATTTACAGAACAAACATCAATTTCTTTGACAGGTGGTGGTCGGGTAGCCTGGGGAGATTATGATAATGATGGTGATCTTGATATACTTTTAACTGGTGCTGCTTCCGGACCTACTTCAAAAATTTACCGTAATGATGGAAACAACACATTTTCTGAACAAACTTCAATCCATCTATTCAGTCTATGGGGTGGTTCAGCATCATGGGGTGACTACGATAATGACGGTAATCTGGATATGCTTTTAACTGGTAGTGGCCCTTCTGTAAATAATTCGAGAATTTATCATAACAATGGAAATAATGCTTTTGCGGAAAAGACCTCAATTACTTTGGATAATGCCAGTATCGCATCTTGGGGCGATTATGATAATGATGGTGATCTGGATATATTATTAAATGGAAGCTATTCTGGAATCCACAGCACAAAAATTTATCGTAATAATATTGCCATACCGAATACTCCTCCTTCTGCACCTTCAAATCTTAATGCTACAGGTAATGGAAATGATGTTACATTTAGCTGGGATAAAAGCACAGATGCTGAAACACCGCAGAATGGATTAACCTATAATTTAGTAATTGGTACAAGTCCTGGTGCTTGTGATATATTATCTCCAATGTCAGATATAAACACAGGCAAAAGAAGAATTATTAGCATGGGAAATACCGGTCATAATAATAGTTGGACGATAAAAGATTTACCTGACGGACAATATTACTGGAGTGTGCAGGCAATAGATAATTCATTCTCTGGATCCAATTTTGCACCTGTTCAAAGCCTTACATTTCAATCATCAGGATCAATCACGATAACATACCCAACAGGTGGAGAAGTATTTGCAGTAGGAAGTAATCCAATCATAACTTATTCTTCATTAGACAATAGTGGGTATATAAACCTTGATTACTCAACGGATGGCGGTTCCACTTGGGATACTATTACTACTAATACTGAAGACGATGGTGAGTACACAAGCTGGATAGTTCCAAATACTCCATCAACAAATTGTAAAATAAAAGTAAGCGATTCGGATGGAAATCCAACGGTAATAAGCACTGGTTTATTTACAATAATGGATACAGTTTCTTACCTTAGCCAAGGATTAGTAGCATACTATCCATTTGATGGAAATACAAATGATGGTAGTGGGAATGAACACAACGGAAGTTCTTATGGTGGTATAAGCTGGGTAAATGATAGATTTGATAGGCCAATGTCTGCTATAAGCTTTAATGGAATCGATGGTAGAATTGAAGTACCTCACAATGATAAATTTAATTACAGTGATGATACACTTTCTTTAAGTATGTGGTTTAATATAGCCCAACATGTTGCATATGGAGGATTAGTATGTAAGGGGAACAATGTTTCAAACTACTGTGTCTCCGATAGGTTAGATATGAAGCTAGCAATTAATATTAATCACTATAGTTCAACTTCGGAAGAAATTCTGACTACTACAGCGTTTCTCACTAATGAATGGCATCATCTGGTTGTAATTTACACTCCCACTCAAATCAATTTATATGTAGATGGTCAGTTTAGCAATCAAATAACCTTATCTAAAGTACCACTGATTAACACAGAACCATTATATTTTGGCGTAGATGCTGATGGAGGATGGGAATACCTCAAAGGGAAATTAGATGACATAAGAATTTATAATAGAGTTCTAACTGAATTCGAAATCATAAGCCTTTACAATGAATCGCCAGCAACTCCGATTATTACACTTCAACCTGTTAGTCAAACAGTAACTGAAGGAGAGACCCTAACATTTACGGTTGAAGCAACGTGTGATGGACCGCTTGGATTTCAATGGTGGAGTACCGGCTCTAACCAATGGAACGATGGCGATAAAAACGGAAGATTGACCATTGTTAGTACATCAAACTCATCAACGCTTACAATTACCAATGCCAATATTGCTGAAGATAATGATAATAATTTCCTTTGCGAAGTGAAGAATTTGGATGGTTATCCTGCTGACGGTTATTGGGTGAATTCTAACGAAGTCAATTTAACTGTTCAACCTCTTGATCAATTTACAGAACTGGCATCAATCTCCTTACCAGCTGTTTATTTTGGTTCCTGGGGAGACTATGATAATGATGGCGATCTGGATATACTTTTAAATTATCCAGTATCAAAAATATTTCGTAATAATGGAAATAACACATTTGAAGAGCAGTCAATTTCTTTACTTGATATTGCGAATGGTTCGTGGGGAGATTATGATAATGACGGTGATCTGGATATACTATTAACCGGTTATATGGGAAGTGAGTTAGCGTCTAAAATCTATCGTAACAATGGAGATAACACATTTGAAGAGCAGTCAATCTCTTTAGTTGGTGTTGGGGGTAGTACATCAGCCTGGGGAGACTATGATAATGATGGTAATCTGGATATTCTTATGATAGGAAATTCGGCAAGCGGTGCAATATCAAAAATTTACCGGAATAATGGAAATAACACATTTGAAGAACAGACAACGATATCTCTTATAGGCGTAAGGAGCAGGTCAGCAGCCTGGGGAGATTATGATAATGATGGCGACCTGGATATTCTTTTAGCAGGCGAATCTAAAAACGGTCCAATATCAAAAATTTATAGAAACAATGGAGATAATACATTTACAGATCAGGTCTCATTAATCGAAGTTTCTAACTGTTCTGCAGTCTGGGGGGACTATGATAATGACGGATATCTGGATATACTTATAACAGGAAATTCGGTAAGCGGTCCGATATCAAAAATATATCGGAACAATAAAAACGGGACATTTGAAGAACAGCCAATTTCTTTGCCCGGTATATCAGGAAGTTCAGCAGCCTGGGGGGATTATGATAATGATGGCAATCTAGATATAGTTTTGACTGGGAATTTGGAAGATGTTCCGGTATCAAAGATATTCCGGAATAATGGAAATAACACATTTGAAGAGCAGACTTTTGATAATTTAACAGGAGTCAGCGGTCAAGTAGCCTGGGGAGATTATGATAATGATGGTGATCTAGATTTACTCTTAACAGGTTACGATGGAAACGGTCCCATTACAAAAATTTACCGCAATAATAATATAACCTCGAACAATCCACCTACTGCGCCTTCTAATCTTCAAGCTCTAATTAATGGAAACGATGTGACATTTAGCTGGAATAAAAGTACAGACAATGAAACACCCCAGAATGGATTGCATTATAATCTTGTAATTGGAACAACACCAAATGGAGTAAATACACTTTCACCAATGTCGGATAGAGAAACCGGATTTAGGAAAGTGGTAAGATTAGGAAATTCTCAAACAAATAATTGGACGATAAAAGATTTACCCGACGGACAATATTATTGGAGTGTGCAGGCAATAGATAATGCTTTTGCTGGATCTAACTTTGCAGTTGAAAAAAGCTTTGCAATGTTAGAAACATTCGTAAATTTAAAGGTATATCTTGAAGGGGCATATAATTCGGGATCAATGTCTACCTCACTTAATACATTAGGTAATCTTCCACTAAAACAGCCATATAACTATTCTCCATTTAGCTACAATGGAGGTGAGGAAGTGACATGCATTCCGGAAGGAACAGTTGATTGGGTGTTAGTAGAACTAAGGAGCGGAACATCAGCAGACACAAGAGTATCGAGGCGAGCAGCATTTCTAAAGAGTGACGGAAGCATTGTTGATTTAGATGGAGCAAGTGCACTAAAATTATATATTATAACCGCGGGTAATTATTATGTAGTAGTATATCATCGAAATCATTTAGCGGTGATGAGTAATAGCGCAATTCCATTGACAACAAATTAATTCGGGAAAGAATATCACTGTTTTATAATTAGAAAGATTTAATAAATAAGAGCTTAAAAAAACATAAGAATAAGTTTAATCCTATTTATTTTTTGTATTACGTATTTAAATCATGTAATTCTAAATTAATTAGTATGGAATAAAAGATTATTTAACCAGGCGGTAGACTACTTGAAGTGCTTAATTAAGAATAAACTGATAAAGTTTTACACTCCATCGTCGTTTATATTACTAAGGTTTCAAAAAAAATATATTTCCTGACTTACTGTAATGAGAATAATCTTCCGTTAAAGTATATAGTTAAATATGATTGAGGGAGTTTCCACCCCTTTTAAATTGATCCTAAAACCTTACATTTTATCACAAAAAATAAGTTTTACTTGACTTTTATTCTTAAATATATTTTATTGATTGCGAGAAAAAACTAATTATTTTCTCCACCTTAAGAGGAGAGGTTGCACAATATTGATATTCGTTAAGCTATAACTTGCTGAACTACAATTTCCCCCCACAAAGGCGTGATAACAAAATTATTCTTTAACAATGGAGAATAGAATGTTTGTAATCGCCAGGAACTTTCCAAATATAATTTCCAATGCTAACAATATCTTTCAGCGAAACAAGCTTATCTATTTGTCAAAATTGTAATTGCTTATTACTATTAAAAAATGAGGGCTAAACATGAAAACTTTATTTTCATTTTTAACATTCTTAATATTTTCCTCTTCGCTTCTCTCTGCGCAATGGAGTAGGCAGCAATGTGGCACCTCAAATACTTTATTAGATATCAAGTTTGTAAATAGTACAGATGGGTATCTAAGCGAAGATAATGGAAAAATCTTTAAGACTACAAACAAGGGAGTAGATTGGGTTGAACAGAGTTCAGGGACAACCGATTTCTTAAATTCGATCTCATTTGTGGACAAGAATACCGGATGGGCTGTTGGCATGAATGAAGGTATTGTGATAAAAACGACCAACGGCGGCAGCACTTGGAACACTGCAGCTTCAGGTTTTGCCTCTGAGCTTTTAGACATTCAGTTTATAACGGATCAAATTGGCTGGACAGTTGGTTGGAACGGACAGATTTGGAAAACTACTAATGGCGGAGATAATTGGGCAGCTAAAAATTCGAACACAACAGCTAATTTATGGTCCGTATTTTTTCCGAGTGCAGATACTGGTTTTGCTGTTGGTGACAGTGTGATACTTAGGACAACTGATGGAGGAGAGAATTGGATTATTTCTTATAAAACATCAGAGGGTAAAATCCTAGATGCTTTTAAATCAGTATTTTTTGTAGATAATAATTATGGTTATGCTGTAGGTGTTGATTGGCAAACTGCTGAAACAATAATATTTCATACCGAAGATGGCGGGGAATCATGGCTCAAACAAAATAGTGGTTTAAATGGGATAAGGCTTCAATCCATAATGTTTACGAACAAATCTTCAGGCTGGGCTGTTGGAGAAGATGGAAATATACTCTCCTCTGTAGATGGTGGAGAACACTGGGTGCTAGAACAAAGTGGAATTACTGATTATTTAAGAGCTGTGTATGCCATTGATAGTTTAAATGTATATGCAGTAGGTGAAAATGCTACAATATTAACAAATTCCAGATTTCTCAATCTTACTATGGATTGGGACGAGAATAAGGCAAATTTTCAAGTTGGCAGTATGGAGCAAATAACTTGGGAAAGCGAAAATGTTGAAAATGTTAATATTGAATATTCAAC
This sequence comes from Ignavibacteriaceae bacterium, assembly GCA_041739035.1. Classification (GTDB taxonomy): domain Bacteria; phylum Bacteroidota; class Ignavibacteria; order Ignavibacteriales; family Ignavibacteriaceae; genus XYD12-FULL-36-8. The sequence continues at coordinate 8,349 of JBGSOQ010000070.1, forward strand.
AGATGCCGGGAAAAATTGGATTTTAATTGAAGAAAATTATCCCGCTGCAGTTAGCTATTATGATTGGCTAATACCAAATACGACATCAATCTATTGTAAATTAAAAATAACTGACTATTCAAACAGTGAAGTTTCTGATACCGTACCATCAGAATTTCATACACTGTTTAGTGACAATATAAGAAAATGGTATTTTACAATTTATGGTGATAATAAGTGGGAGCAGGTGGAAAGTCCAACAACAACGGCACTTATAGGAATTAAATTCCTTGATAATTATAATGGTATCGCTTGGGGGCCTAATGCACTATTAGAAACGACAAATGGCGGTATCGATTGGGAAGTTAGGTCAACTTTTAGCAGTAAGAAATCTTCATTTGTCGATAAAAATAATGGCTGGATTATTATTGATAAGTATCAAGGGTATGATAGTTCTGTTATCATGTATACATCAGATGGAGGTGCACATTGGAAAAAACAATCTTCAATATACAATTTTGGTGATGATAATAGAAAGAGATACTTAAGAGATATTAGTTTTGTAGATGATAAAAATGGATGGAAGCTCGTTGTTACTGAGTGGTTAAATTTCGGTTATTTAATACCTACTGTCAGTATTTCTAAAACCACTGATGGTGGAGAAAGTTGGGAAAATATAAGTACTAATTTTACAAGTGATGGAACTAATTTAAATTATATCAAATTTATTGATAAAGATATTGGTTGGTGCCAAGGACGACTGATGGATGATCCCCATGATGATTACGCATCATCAACAATCATATATTTCACAACAGATGCTGGAAATACATGGATTCCAGGGCATTCCAAGTCTAGTTATAAACATTTTTGGTCTTACGATTACTCCGGGTTCTCTTTTCAAACGGATAAATGGTTTAGCAGGCAAATCACTGAGTATTATGATCAAAATAAACCAAATATATTATTGTCTAAAAATGACAACAATTTTTACGAAGCAACTAACAAAGGCCCAAAATTATTATACTTTAAAAACAGTGATTTAGGATGGTTTTTCGGAGAATCATATAGAAATTTTTATCAACAGACTGCTGAATTTAGTAGTAGATTCATTTGTATGACACAAGATGGGGGAACATCTTGGGAAATACAAAAATTTGATGTGTATGAGAATTTCCCAAAGATAAAAGACTTTTTTTCATTAGATGGAAATGTGTGCTGGGCAGTAGGGGATAGCGGCTCGATTATGAGATACGGAAATATTATTCCCGCAGAAACAATTCCGAATATTACAACTCAACCTGTAAGTCAAACAGTAACCGAAGGAGAAACTGTAACATTTACGGTTGAGGCAACGTGTGATGGGCCGCTTGGATTTCAATGGTGGGACGCTGGTTCTAACCAATGGAACGACGGCGATAAAAATGGAAGATTGAGTGTTGTTAATACATCAAACTCATCGACACTTACAATTACTAATGCTAATATTGCTGTAGATAATGATAATAAATTCCTTTGCGAAGTGAAGAATTTAAATGGCTATCCTGCTGACGGTTATTGGATTAATACGGACACGGTCACCCTTACTGTTCAGCCTCCTGGTCAATTTACAGAACAGACATCAATAACCTTAATTGGTGTTAGTAGCAGTTCGGCAGCATGGGGAGATTATGATAATGACGGTGATCTGGATATACTTCTAACTGGTAATACGGAAAATGAGAGTGTGTCAAAAATTTACCGCAATGAGGGAAACAATAGTTTTGCAGAACAAACATCAATCACTTTAGTTGGCGTTAGCAGCAGTTCAGCAGCGTGGGGAGATTATGATAATGATGGTGATTTGGATATTCACCTCGGAACACGTATTTATCGCAACAATGGAGGTAACACATTTACAGATCAGATTTCTTTAATAGGTGTTTCAACTGGTTCAGCAGCTTGGGGAGACTACGATAATGATGGCGATTTAGACATAGTATTAACAGGAGGAACAGTTGACGCACCTTTCACAAAAATATACAGTAACGAGGGAAATAACACATTTACAGAACAGACTTCAATCCATATTTTAGGAGTTACTTCTAGTTCAGTAGCATGGGGAGATTATGATAACGATGGTAATTTAGATATACTCTTGACTGGGCATTATCGTCAAAGTTTTTATTTAGTTGATATAGCAAAGGTTTATCGTAATAATGGAAATAATACATTTTCAGGGCAGAATTTAAATCTTATTGGTGTTTATGGAGGATCAGGAGACTGGGGAGATTATGATAATGATGGAGATCTTGATATTCTTTTAACCGGTGCTGGTAATTTTAAAATTTACCGAAATGATGGAAATAACCAATTTACTTTGATCTCCATTCCTTTGTTTTTTGGTGAGAGTTCAGCAGCATGGGGAGATTATGATAATGATGGTGATCTGGATATAGTGTTAACCGGGTGGGAAAGCGAAATCATATCAAAAATATATCGCAATGATGGAAATAATACTTTTACAGAACAGACTTCAATATCTTTAACTGGTGTTAGAAGTGGTTCAGCAGTCTGGGGAGATTATGATAACGATGGTGATCTTGATATACTTTTAACTGGTTATTCGGGAAATGGGCGTGTATCAAAAATATACCGTAATAATAATACTGCACCAAACACACTACCTTCCGCACCTTCTAACCTGAATGCAGTAGTTAATGGAAATGATGTTACATTTAGCTGGAATAAAAGCACCGATAACGAAACACCACAAAACGGGTTAAAATATAATTTGGTGATAGGTACAAGTCCGGGTGGTGTAAATATCTTATCTCCAATGTCTGATAGAAACACCGGTTACAGAAGAGTAATCAATCTTGGAAACACAAATCATGATACAAGCTGGACAATAAAAGGTTTACCAAAAGGACAGTATTACTGGAGTGTGCAGGCAGTAGATAATTGTTTTGCCGGCTCCCAGTTTGCACCGGAACAATTTATTGATGTTCCGCTGCCCGTGGAATTAACCTCATTTAATGCTGCCGTAAAAAATGCGGATGTTATACTAAATTGGGGAACGGCAACGGAGGTCAATAGTTACGGCTTTGAAGTAGAAAGGGCTTCGTCTTTGACTTCGCCCCCTCAGAAGTGGCAAAAAATTGGTTTTGTACAAGCCACTGGAAACAGCAGTTCACCTAAAGAATACAACTTTACAGACCGAAAGCTTAACAGCGCTAAATACAATTACAGATTAAAAATAATTGATAATGACGGTACTTTCAAATACAGCGATGTTGTTCAAGCTGAAATTCTAATACCGAAAGAATATTCTGTTAGCCAGAACTATCCGAATCCGTTCAATCCAAAAACCAGGATAGATTATCAATTACCACTTGATTCAAAAGTAACGATAGAGCTTTACTCAATTGCCGGAGAGAAAGTTGCGACAATAATAAGCAAAGACCTATCTGCGGGCTATTACACGACTGAGATAAATTCGGGAGCGTTAAACTTATCATCTGGCGTTTATCTTTATAAAATAACTGCGATAAATCAAGCTGCAGATGCATTTGTTAAGGTTAAAAAGCTAATGATAATGAAGTGAAATGAGGGAGCTTCGGCGCCTTTATTTCATCTCAAATAATTAATATTCCCAAATCAATAATTGACTTTGATCAGCATTATTTGTTAGTTACCCTCTGTAAAAAAGGGAATTCATAGAGAATATGTTTACCTTAATAAATTGCTGTTACCAAAATTGTCCCTCGTTGTTCTCACTGTCCATGACCCTATCTTGGAAATCTGAATCTTTTATTCAAATCAATAAATCAAAATGAAACGGGAATTTATTATGAAAAGATTTATACTCATTCTCGCATTTCTGACTTCCATTAGTAGTATGTCATTTGCTCAATATAATCAATGGGTTACTGCTGGAAACTTGATGTATCCGCGGGAAAATCATACATCAACATTACTTCCGGATGGTAAAGTACTTATTTTGGCGGGAAGCAATGCTTTGCAACATGCAGAATTGTATGATCCGGATAGTGATTCATTTTCGGAAACCGGAAACACCATAAAGATGCATTATCAGGGTTCGACAGCTACACTTTTGAATAATGGTAAAGTGCTTTTAGTTGGTGGTGTGAATGCTCAACAGTTTGCTGAGCTGTATGATCCAGCAACCGGGAATTTTGAACTAATTGATTCTTTAAATGAAGTTCATTGTTATCATACTGCAACTATGTTACTAGATGGACGTGTGCTTATTGCTGGAGGACAAGATAACGTAGGTCCACAGACTCATTCAATTTGCGAGATATATGATCCACTTACAAATAAATTCACATTGACTGCAGATAGTTTAAATGATCATCGCTCAAGTCATAGAGCTGTATTACTTCATGATGGTAAAGTACTAATTATGGGGGGAATACAAACAACTACACCTGGTTCAGGCATTTACCTTAACTCTGCTGAAATTTATGATCCGATAAGTGATACATTTACATTTACTCAAAGTCTTGATCAACCACGCGTCGGACATCAAGCTACATTGCTAAAAAATGGGAAAGTGCTTGTTTCAGGTGGATCGTATTATCAAAAATACGGTGAGATTTATGACCCAATAATAGGAAAGTGGTCAAGTACGGGAGATATGACTGTGCAAAAGCGTCAACATCATACAGCTTCTATCTTGCACAATGGCAAAGTATTGTTAACTGGTGGAATTGCCGGCTCTCCTATGACTAATGCTGAATTATATGATGATTTAACAAATTCATTTACATTAGTAGACAGTATGAAAAATCCTCGGAGTGGTCATTGTGCCGTTAAGCTAAATGATGGAAGTGTTCTAGTAAACGGAGGTTATGACGGAACAACTACTCTAATTTCTGCTGAAAGATATCTTGTTGATACAAATGATGTGGTAAGCGTTAGGGAGGTAAATTTTTCTAATCAAACTTTTCCAAATGATTTTCAGTTATTCCAAAATTATCCTAATCCATTTAATCCATCAACCAGTATTCAGTATGCAGTAGCCAGTGTGCAAATAGTGACATTAAATGTTTATGATGCATTAGGAAATGAAGTAGTAAGCTTAGTGGATGAGGAAAAAGAAGCTGGAATTTATGAAGTCGAATTTGATGCCAGAATGCTTACGAGCGGGATTTATTTCTGCAAACTGAAGGCGGGAAGTTTCGTTGATATCAAAAAGATGGTGTTGTTAAGATAAATTCTGAGTACAAAAAACTTAAGTACGACTATTGTAACATTGTAAAAACTGTATTTGAATATAAAAAAATCGATAATTTTATTTGGGGTGCGGCAATGAATTTCAAAATTGTACTCATAACGCTTTCAGTATTAATTCTAAATGCCTCATCATTTTCTAAAGATTTTTTTGAAGATACAAGCTGGATCGCCGGTATGGATGTTTCTTATCTCAATCAAATGGAGGATCATGGTGCTGTTTATAATGATATGGGTATAGAAAAAGATGCACTTCAAATTCTAAAGGATCACTGGATTAACACAGTTCGCCTAAGACTCTGGTATTCCCCTTCAGATAAGTACTGCGGACTTGAGGAAACAATAAATATGGCTAAGCGTATCAAAACTGCCGGATTAAAATTTATTTTGGATATTCATTACTCAGACACATGGGCCGATATTGTCAATCAGCCAAAACCTGCTTCATGGGAGAATCTTAGTTCTGAAACATTAAAAGACAGCGTATATTCGTACACGAAAAGAGTGATTCAGGTTCTGAAAAATGAAAATGCATTACCGGATATTGTTCAGATAGGAAATGAAATTGCTCATGGCATGTTATGGAATGATGGCCGGGTTGGCGATGCATTTCATACTCCGCAGCAATGGCTGCAATTTTCTGATCTTATAAAAGCTGGCATTCAGGGAGTAAGGGATAATGAAGAGCCTGGCCAAGAAATAAAAACCATGATTCATATTCACTGTGGAGGCGATAATGGATTTAGTACATGGTTTTTTGATAATCTGATTGCAAATGGTGTGGACTTTGACATTATTGGACTTTCGTTCTATACATTCTGGGGACATACGCTTCAGCATCTTCAAACAAACATTAATTCATTAGCCCTTCAATATCAAAAAGACATTGTTGTAGTTGAGACTGCTTACCCCTGGTCCCTAAATAATTTTGATTACTTTCCTAACTCAATTACTGATACAACTCAACTTCAAACCGGATATGAAGCATCCGTCGAAGGACAAAAGAAATTTTTACAAGATATTATTTCAATCGTCCGAAATGTCCCCGATAACCGAGGAAAAGGCGTAATTTATTATTCGCCGGAATACATTCCATCATCAGGCATGGGAAGTTCATGCGATAATACAACACTTTTCAATCCGACAGGAGGATTGCTGGAATCTATAGATGCATTTAATCCTGACGGTGTAAATCGCATTTCTTTGAATCTAAATAGCGCTTCTATACCAGATACACTTGGAGCGAATTCCTTTTTTGAAGTACGCGGATCAGTCGATGATACAGCCCCCGTTACATTACCTGATGCTCAAATATTAGACTGGTCTGAAAATTCCACAATTGAATTAGAGCATGTTAGGGGTGATTATTTTACTACAACTTTTTACGCTCCTTACCAATCACAAATACACTTTAAATTTTGGTCAAAGGAAATGGTCGAGCTGGAAACGAATGGTTGGGAAGTTGGTGTTACCGGTACAAACCAAAACGGTGATATGTTTCTAACCGTTTCAGGTGATACAACTCTTCCGCTTCATTTTTTCAATGGTTTGGGTGAGCAGAAACCATATGAATGGATAATGTGGTTACCCAAAAATGATAAGATAGCTGTTTGGTTCCGGGTATATATGTATACTGAAGATGCAGTTGTGAAAGGTTATGTACTAGGCGAAGGAAATATAATTGGAATACGCGGAGACCCTCGCAGCGGAGTTGGACCTTTAAGCTGGGGCACTTCCGAAGTACTATTACATCGTGAAGTTAATGATCAAAACAAAGTTGGTTACCATTTGTTCTCGGCGGTTGTTTATTTTCCCAAATCCTTAATCGGAGATACTCAAAAGTATAAATTTTTCATTGAACCTAACGGTTGGGAAAACGGAGAAGATCGATTTTTCAAGGTACCAGCCTCTGATTCTACATTACATTGGGTTTATTATAGTAACTCTCCACCTTTTCAAGGTCAAGTTAAGGCAGAAAATGAATTAAGTACTTCAATCAAGGAATTCTCTTTATTGCAAAACTACCCTAATCCATTTAATCCTATGACAACGATTACATTCGAATTGCCGGAGAGATCAAATGTTGCAGTAATAATCTTTAATCAGCTTGGTGAAAAGGTAGAGGTTTTGATGGATAGAGAATTGGAAGCCGGGATTCATTCAGCTAAGTGGGATGCCGGCAATCTAGTGAGCGGATTGTATTTTTATAAATTGAGAACGGAAAAATTTACTTCTGTAAAAAAGCTTTTACTCATGAAGTAAGAAAGGGAGCTTCGGCTGCCTTTTTTATGTTTCCCAAACCTCCGAGGTTTCCAATCTTATTTTCAATTCAAACCTCGGAGGTTTAGCTATTCATTTCACTTCTTCACATTTTCACAAGGTATTTTATAGGGATCGCCAACTCCATCAAACTTAGTTTTTTGGAATTTGTTGCTT
>JBGSOQ010000121.1:0-5583 GCA_041739035.1 Ignavibacteriaceae bacterium
AAAGCCGCCTGATAACCCTGCGTCATGCTATCCAGCTGAGCTGTCCATTTATTTGTAAGTGCATCCAGATCACCCTGGGCTTTTATTGATTCGGGAAGCTGGGTCAGAATAGTCTGAGAATCAACATAACCAAGCTTTTGAGTGGTTTGTGCAAATGTAAAAGTGCAGCTAAATAAAACAGCAGCAAAAAGAAAGATGTATTTGTTCACTTCGTTTACCTTTATTATTAATTAATGATAAGTTAAAAACCTTTTCCAAATTGGAAATGAAATAACCATGTTGGATCTTTTTTATCCGTAAGCTTTCTATCGAAACCGTAACCAAGATCAAATCCAATTAAACCGATTGGATTAATTAAAAGCCTTGCACCAAAACCAACTGATCTGCGCAGATCAAATGGATCGGTTTTTTTCAAATTTTCAAAAACATTTCCTGCTTCAACAAATGCAATCAAGTAAAGCGGAATCGGATCCAGAGTTAAAGCTAATCTTATTTCTGCTGCATATCTTGTCATAACTCTTCCGCCAATTACCCTATCGTCTGCATTTCTTGGTCCAACAGTTCGATCATCATAACCTCTCAAAGGAGTTGTTGCAATTATTAAACCATTCCCTCCCATGTAATAAAATTCAAATGGTTGAATTTTAGTACCTAGTCTTAGTTCATCTAAATAACCTAGATCAGCAACTGTGTAGATAGCAATTCTACTGGAATTAAAAAGTCTTCTATACCATTCTGCTCTAAAATTAATTTTATAATAATCCACATCGCCTGGTAAAAAAGGACCGCCGGAAAGTTCTCCATCTAAAGTGAATGAAGAACCTGAAGATGGGAAAATAGGATTATCAATATTTTTTCTGCTTAAGGTTGCGCCCAAAGTAAATTGTTGAGTTTTCCCTTCTTCGTAAAAATTTTGTCCCTCAAGAACATTATTATATTGATATCTAAACAATCCTTGAACATAAAAGAAATCATCCGGCCATTTTAACCTTCTGCCAACACGTAATGTTCCACCGGATTGGCGTAAATCATAAATGTAAGCCTGACGCGTATCAAATACTTCCAACCCAACTAAAGTTGGTGTATCAAAAAGCCAAGGTTCAGTGAAACCTAGAGTGAATGTCCGGTACAGACTTCCAACACCAAATTGCCAATTGAAACTCAGTATTTGTCCGCCACCTAAAGAAAATGGCTCGGTGATTGAAAAATTTGTAAGAGTGACTCCAACCGCCCCGCTGAATCCAAATGCACCGCTATAGCCAACAGATGCATTAAGGTAATCGCTCGATTTTTCCTCCACTCTAAAAGAAACATCAACTGTACTGTCCGTTGGCAGTGTATAGTCTATGCCTTGAGGTCCGTACAATTTTTCCACGTTGAAATATTGAAGGTTCGCCAATTGTTGTATGCTTCTGAATAATAATCCTCTATTAAAATAATCCCCGGGAACTGTGTAAAGTTCACGACGAATAACTTTGTCCTTAGTCTTATCATTCCCCATTATATCGACTTTTCCAACCTTAAATTGATTTCTTTCTTCGACGCGAATTAATATATCTATGGAGTCATCCGCAACTTTAGTTTCAGTTGCTTTTAGATTAAATGTTAGGTATCCGTTGTCGAGATAGAGCGCATATACATCTGATTGCCTTTCGTTACCGCGAAGATTCTGCTCAAACTTCTCGTAATTAAAAACATCACCTTTAGCAAAATCGAGTCGCTCAGATAAAACTTCATTTGGATAAATCGTGTTTCCAATCCAATCAATGTTACGAACTTTGTATTGAGGACCTTCATCAACATAAACTTGTATCTTTAAATCCTTTTTGTTGTTGAAGTAGATTAATGAATCAGATAAAATTTCGGCATCCCGGTAACCATTGCGTTTATAAAATTTCAGAATCAAATTTTTATCTTCCACATATTTCTTCTTATCGAATTTAGCCGAACTCCAGAATTTCCACCATTTAGCTTCCGAAGTTTCATCAAATTCACCTTTAAGATCACCTTCATCAAAAGCTTCGTTTCCAAAAAATTTAATCTCCCGCACAACTACCTGATCATTTTCTTCAATCTCAAATCTCACTAAAACTCTGTTTTTAATTTTTTCAATAAGATTAGAGTAGCTTTGTTCGGATTTAGAATATGGCAGGCTGTACTCTTCCGATAAATCTTTTCTATTTCTCCAAATAACCACTATCTCATCTTCCAAAGTATCGGCTGTATAGTAATCAAAGTACTTGGCATTTACTGTTGCGTTTAAATAACCTTCTTCGTCATATAATTGAATTATTCTTTGCTGAAGTTTATTTATTTCTTGAGGTTTTAGTATTTGCCCCCGAATAAAATTAACTTTTTTTTCTATTTCATCAGTGTCAATTTCATCGTTTCCCTCAAACTCTATTTTTTCGAGCCGCGGATATTCTTCAACCTTTATTAATAAGAAAACACCATCTGCAATTTGCTTATCATTAATAATCTGAATATCCGAAAAAATGTTCAATGACCATAACTGTTTAATTGCGTTTAGAGTTTTATCACCGGGAATTTGAATTTCATCCCCTATCTTTAACCCGCTATTTGCAATGATGATTGATGCATCGGCTGATTTATTACCAACAACCGAAATACCAAGTATTTTATAACTTTTAGTAATTGTTTGTGAAAATGAAAGAGACGCAAATATTAATACCAATGGAATTATATAAATTCTTATTTGCTTAAACAGAAAGGACTTATGTATCAATTTAAACCTTTTCCTTAATTTGTTCGCTTACTTTACCGAATCTCCGCTCTCTTTTTTGGAAACTTTTGATGGCATCGTACAAATCATTTCTTCTAAAATCCGGCCAAAGAACATTCGAAATATAAAATTCCGCATATGCTATTTGCCAAAGGAGAAAATTACTTACTCTGAATTCACCACTAGTTCTAATAACTAAATCCGGATCCGGCATATTTTTAGTCATAAGATGTTCAGATATTATTGCTTCATCTATTTCATCAGGTCTTAATTTTTTATTGGCAACTAATGCAGCCAAGTTTTTAACCGCCATTAAAATTTCAACTCTGCCACTGTAGCTTAAAGCCAGGTTAAGAACCATTTTTTTATTATACTTAGTTTTTTCACAAGCATCTCTCAGCTCCTTCTGAACTTCTTTCGGCATTGACTCAAGATCTCCAATCATTGTGATCTTAATATCATTCTGATTTAGCTCATCCGTCTCATCCCTAAGACTTTTAAGCAATAGACGCATAAGCATGGAAACTTCATCTCTTGGTCTTCGCCAATTTTCAGTTGAAAAAGTATACAAAGTAAGATATTGTACACCTAATTGAGAGCATACCTTTACAATATCCCTTACAGATTCAACACCACGAGTATGCCCAGCAGCACGAGGTAAACCTCTTTTTTTTGCCCACCTTCCGTTTCCATCCATTATTATTGCAATGTGAGATGGAATTTGACCGGATTTTTTTAGTTCCATTTGAATGCGCTCATCTGACGAACTGCGCGAGCTTGTCAATTATTCTCCAATTATAAATGAATTAAAGCCTAGGGCAATTTTGTTGCTCTTAAGACTTACAATCGCGAACAAATGTTCACAAGATGGTAGATTGCGACATGAAAGATAATAAATGCAGATTTTATAATGAAAGGGAAAAAGCTATAAGTATGATAAAATTAAAAATATGATTGAAATTTAGATTCTATCATGAAAACAGTGTTTGTTGGCTTGTTTTCTGTCTGCGTTTGGAATTAACAATCCGTTCTCGAATTTGAACTAATTTTATGTTCTTTTGTACATTTTCATCCAGTTGATCAATCAACAATTTTATTTCTTTGAAGTTCTCTTCTTTAGCCCCAACAAATAGCATCACCGGATTGTTACCATGACGTGTTTGTCTTGTTGCCAGATATTTTATTTTACTGACTAGCGTACTTTTATCCTGCAAATCGACATGAGTAATTGATAAACCAAGAGCATAATTATTTTTTTGCCGGGCAATTACATCCACTTCAAAACTGCCAACGAGTGTTGGTTCCGGAAGATATGTCCCAAATTTTCTGCTTAATGTTAAGTAACCTTTTCGCCAAAACTGTTCAACGAGCAAGTCAACGTTTTTTCTTCTTAATAGTTCAGTCATAATTCACCTCGTTATTTTAATTTGTCATGAAATCATGCTTATTCTTGGAGAAAATCGTCTTTCGCTAAATACTTTAATATTAGCTATTAAACTGTATTCAAATTTTTTTATTTCACAAGAATTTGAAACTCTACCGTAAATAAACTTTTTACCAAGTTTGTCTCTTGTTATGTAATAAGGTTCGAGTACAACTTCGTCGAACCCGTATAAAAATCTAATTTGATTTCGTTTTAAAATGGCATCGGAAAAAATTTTTGTTTTCATAATCTGCTTCTTTCAGTTTAATAATCTAATTACGCCTGATACTCTTCCCAGTATTGAAAAATCCGAATTTTTCTCAACGGGAATCGGCTGATAATTTCTGTTTTGAGGGATCAATCTTATTCTGTTTGAAATCATTTCATAAGTTTTAACAGTAACCTCATCGTTGACCATTGCCACAACTATTTCGCCGTTCTTTGCTTCTTTTCTCGAAGATACAATTACAAAATCGCCGTCAAAAATGCCGGCATCAATCATACTGTCGCCTCTTACCTTTAAGGCAAAATATTCTTCAGATTTTTTTAAGAAAGACGGATCAATAACTAAACTTCCTTCAATATTTTCTATTGCAAGAATTGGCGTTCCGGCAGCCACACGCCCAACGATTGGTATCTTAGTAAACAATCCATCTGAATCTATAACTTTGGTTGCTAAATTCTCAAATTCATTTCTTAAATAAGAAATTCCACGACTTGCATTACTCTCAATTGCGATATAACCTTTTTTGACAAGAGCATCTAAGTGCCTTTTAACCCCAAATGTGGAAGAGATCCCAAACTTTTTACCAATTTCTCTTAAAGTTGGCGGATATCCGCTTTCTCCACGAAATTGCTCAATAAAGCTTAGTATTTCTTTTTGACGATCCGTAAGTATGTTTTTCATATAGTGCTCAATTGTTCACTGGAAATATAGTGAACAAAAGTGCACTTGTCAAGAGATTTTTTAAGAAAAAGTGAAAATGAATTTAGAAATGTTTCTAGAATTAGATCAAAATTTATTGATCGGATTTAGAAGGAAAAACAAATTTCTCCCAATCATATAATTATCATAAACCCCACGAAATAACTCTTCCCCTGGACCCTTTGCAAGAACCCCAACCATCTCAGCGGAATGACCGCCCGTTGTGAACTTCATGGTTATTTCAGAACCGTCAAGTTTTCCATCAGCGATTGACATTCCGCCTGTCTCATGATCGGCAGTAACAAGAACCAAGGTATTCTCATCTTTTTGGGCAAAATCTAATGCAGCATTTATTGCCCCACAGAAATCATTAAGCTCCGATAACGCGTATACCTGATTATTATCATGTGCGCCCCAATCTATTTGGGATCCTTCAACCATGAGAACAAAACCATTTTCATTTTTTGAAAGCAACGACAACGCTTTTGTTGT
>JBGSOQ010000131.1:0-8916 GCA_041739035.1 Ignavibacteriaceae bacterium
TTAGTGACATGAATAAAAAACAACTAATCAAAGAATACAAACGAATTCAACAGCCGATGGGAGTTTCTCAAAATAATATTTTAGTTAGTCAAGATGAGGCTCATCTTGCTTGGTTATTGAGTAGGGAGATGAACTTCATCTGGAAATTGAAAAATTTTGCCTATTTAGATGAGAATCATTTTACATCATCGCAACGCTGAGAGGTGAACCTCATCTGTTAAAACAAGAATTAAATGAAATATACAGAGTATTCGAAAATCGCAAAGAGGTATGATAAAAATCCAATCCGGCACAACCAGCCCAAAGAAAAACGGATTGGAGAAATACTTCAAACCCGCAAAGGTATAATTAATATTCTTGATTTAGCTTGCGGCACTGGCAATTTCCTCAAAGCGCAGCAAGAATACTTTAGGAGTCGAAGACTCCATTGGCATGGCTGTGATCTATCGGAAGAGATGCTCAAGATTGCAAAGAGAAAAGTTAAAAATGTTGACTTAAAGAAAGCAGATGCGGCAAAACTTCTTTATCCGGCAAATAACTTTGATATGATTTCATGTAATTGGGCGTTCCAGCATTTTGCAAACAAAACAAAGGCTGTAAAAGAAATTTACCGGATACTAAAACCAACTGGTATCTTAATTTTTAAAAATATCTCTCCCGAAATGATGCCGTTGTGGTGGGTTTATACTCTGTTCCCATCGACAATGCAGATTGATAAAGAAAGATTCTGGAGTAATAAAAAACTCTATTCGCAATTTGAAAAGGGTGGATTTCATGTTGAGATAAAAGTTGAATTCTCAATGAAGAAAAAATCTTACGAAGAAATTTATTTTGATGCAAAGAATCGAGACACTTCCCACTTGACTATGATTAGTGAAACTGAATACCAAACCGGATTGAAGAAAATTAAGGAAATGAGGAAGAACAAGTTTGTAGATCAGTTTGCAATTATAGAATTGATTGGAAGAAAGTAAAAGTAGTTCATAAATGGGCAGCAAACAATTAAATTTTAAAGCTGTCATTGTCTATCCTGCTTTGCGGGAGTAGTACCAAGCCAGAAAGACATCTAAGTATTAATGTCAAGAAATCATCCCCTCACTTTAGGGGCATGTTTAAGAGTAATGAAATATATTAAAGGATTCAAGTATGATGAAATGTATTTTTAAAATGAAATATTATATTGTCCTTTTTCTATTGTATTCCTCATTGTGCTTTTCTCAGACTTTAATTGAATCACCGATATCTGTAAATACTCATCAGATGATATTAGTATTAAGTGATTCAGTGAAATCAACAAGTGGAAACCTGTACCGCTTTGAAAGATCTAACAGCAAAGGAAAATGGTTACAGGTTGGCGAGACAATTCCTATTGTCCTTGGTAGAAATGGTATGGCATGGGGGAGAGGATTAAATCCTATCGATACATCAAAATTAGCAGTTAAAACCGAAGGGGATGGTAAAAGCCCTGCCGGTGTATTTAAATTAAGCTCCGCTTTTGGTTATGCCAGTCCTGATGAAATGCAGAGATTGAAACTACCCTACATTCATATAACAGAGTTGTCCGAATGTATTGATGATATTAATTCGGCACATTATAACAAAATAGTGCTTCGTAACGAAATTGAAAATGTTGATTGGCAGTCATCCGAGAAAATGTTCTATGCGGATATTTATTATGAACAGGGCGTAATTGTCGATCAAAACATAAATCCGGTTATCGGGGGATCTGGATCATGTATTTTCTTGCATAATTGGTCCATTCCTGATGAAACCAGTTCCGGCTGTACTGAGATGGAACCAATAAATATGAAGGAAATAATTTATTGGTTAGATACTTCTGCCAGCCCTGTTTTAGTCCAGTTGACTCAACAACTCTACAGTGATTATCAACGCCGATGGGAATTACCCGAAAAAATTGGGCAAAACGAATAACTGGTTAAAATAAATCATTTCATATTCTCAGCGATATCTTCCACTTGTTTCCATACACGTAAAAGATTTCCGCCGAGAATCTTTTTAATGTTTTCATCTTTGTATCCACGAACTAGAAGTTCATATACAAGATTCGGCAGCCTGGATACATTTTCTAATCCTACTGGCAGATTACCTTTACCAACGCCATTAAAATCAGATCCGAGTCCCACATAATCAACACCAACTAATTTTACCACATGATCAATATGATCAGCAACATCTTTGACTGTTGCTTTTGGCAAGGGATGCTTTTTGATATAATCACGCGAATACTCTTTCGCTTCAGCGCTGTTGGGATCGATGTTATGATGTTCGAAATAGTTTTTTAAAAATTCGTCTCCATCTTCCATCTGTTTATAGATTTCCGGACGTAGGAAAAAATTTCCAAAATTAATTTGAATTACGCCGTTGTGCTTTGCCAGTGTTTGAATCAATTCATCACTCATGTTGCGCTCTAATCCCGGTATAAAAAACCGGCAGCTTGAATGAGAAGCAATAACCGGCGCTTTGCTCAACTTGATTACATCATAAAAAGCGCTGTCGCTTATATGTGAAACATCAACCATAATTCCCAGTCGATTCATCTCCCTTACAACTTCTTCACCGAAGGGGCTTAGACCATTCCATTTTCTTATTGTATCATTTGCAGAATCTGAAATATGATTCCATTTATAATGAGCAAGAGTTATGTACCGAATCCCTTTGTTATAAAACTCCTCAAGATTGTCTAAGTTGTTCTCAATCGGTGAGCCATTTTCCAATCCCATGGTTAGCATGATTTTACCACTGCCCAATTGGCTAGATATATCAGTGGTTGAAGCAACAAAAGCAAATTTATCGGGCCATTCTCTTACCATTTTATGTACCAATGCAATCATCGAATCAGCTTTTAATTTGGATTTGCCTGTTCCTTCTAAGCTTGGTGAAGTGTAAATAGACATAAAAGCCACGTCAAGTCCTCCCTCCATTGCGCGAACATAATCAAATTCACCTTTTTCCGAAGGTTGTGATACATCAAACCACTCATCATACAGCCAGCTTGGCAAATCGATGTGGGTGTCAACAATAGGATACATTTTTGCCAATTGGATTGCTTTAGAGAAGAGAGCTGTGTCTATTGTAGTAATATCATCTTGCGGCATAATATTTCTCGATGCTGTAAATGCAAAAATCAAACCCATAATAATTTTCATTCGGCATTGCCCTTAATAATAAAATAATAATGTCTTAAAATATTGTTCTAATATAATCAACTTTTGAAAATCTTTGCTCTGAATTTATTGTTTAAATGTAAAAGCCAGCGTCCCATCTAATTAAAAAAATCACTTGACACGGGACATTAAATATTTTATTTTTGAATGAGTATTCAATCATAAACAAAAATATGCCAAGAACAAAACAACAATTCGAATTACTTAGAAAAGAAAGTAAACGCAAAATCTTAGAGGCTGCTTTGGAGGTTTTCGCTAGGGAAGGATATCATTCTTCAACTGTGTCTGCAATTGCAAAAATTGCCGGTATCTCTCAAGGATTGCTTTATAACTATTTTAAAAGCAAAGAAGATGTGCTGAATGAGTTGATGATTGGGATGATGGATGCCTTAATGTGCGAATTTATGCCCATAAATCTAAAAGAGAAAGTAAAAAGAAAGGATATAGTTAACTTTATTAATGTAGGAGTAGATCTTGTTCTTAAAGATCCAAAATTTTGGAAATTATATTTTAGCGTCTTCATCCAGCCCGATGTTCTTTCAATTGTAATGGATAAGATGATGAAAATGGCAAAACCTTACTTGAGAAGGATCACTGACTATTTTAGAGAGAGGGGTGAGGAGGATCCGGTAACAATGATGCGTTATTTTTCTGCAGTAATGGATGGAATTCAAATGCACTGCATGATAGATCCCAAAACCTTCCCGTCGGAAAAAGTCAAAAAATTATTAATAAAACAGTTTGCATAATTATGAAAACGCCTATCGCCCTTATTTATCTAATTTTTATAATGGTAAATAATTCTGCCCTAGCACAAGATGCTAAAGAAATAGTTCAAAAAGCAGATGAGTTGATGCGTGCTAAATCAAGTTATTCGGAAATAATAATGACAATTGAAAAACCGGATTGGTCACGATCGATGGCAATGAAAATCTGGGCTTTAGAACCAGACTATGCGTTGATTTATATTATTTCTCCGGCACGTGATAAAGGCAGTGTAACTTTAAAAAGGAAAAATGAAGTTTGGAATTGGCTACCCTCGGCACAAAGAGTAATTAAAATTCCGCCTTCAATGATGCTTCAATCATGGATGGGTTCCGATTTCACAAATGATGATCTTGTGAGGCAATCTTCAATTGTAGAAAATTATAATCACAAACTTATTGGTGAAGAAAAAATTAATGGATATCAATGCTACAAAATTGAAATGATACCTAAGCCTGAAGCCGGTGTTGTCTGGGAAAAAATACTTACCTCGATTTCTAAAGACAAATTTCTTCAGGTTAAAGCCGATTACTATGATGAAGATGGATATCTTGTAAAATCATTTGTTGGCAGTAAAGAGAAAAAAATGGGGGGAAGAGATATCCTCACTTACTGGGAAATGATTCCTAAAGATAAACCCGGTAATAAAACCGTGATGGAATACTCAACAATTCAGTTCAATTTTGATGTGGGCATTTCATTTTTCTCCGAGCAAAATATGAAGCGAGTTAGGTAACAATGAACACCTATATCAGTCTCGCCTGGCGAAATCTTTGGCGAAATAAACGAAGAACCTTGATTGCTGCCGCATCAGTTTTTTTTGCAGTTCTCCTTGCACTGCTGATGCGTTCAATGCAAAGAGGTTACTATGATTATATGATAGACGCTTCAGTACGCACTTATACCGGATATATACAAATTCATGGAAAAGAATACTGGGAAAAAAGATCGCTTGAGGAAAGTATGGTTCTATCTGATCAAAATGTCCGGAATATAAAATCGATCGAAGGTATTACCAGCACAGTGAAAAGGTTTGAAACCTTTGCTTTGCTTGCACACAAAAATGTTACAAAAGTTGCACAAGTTACTGGAATAGAACCCGATGCAGAAAATAAACTTACAAGTTTAAAGGGAAAACTTATCAGGGGGCAATATCTAAAAGATGATTCTAAAGGAATTTTACTTGCCAAAGGGTTGGCTGATCTTATGCATGCTGACTTGGGGGACACAATAGTGATTTATGGACAGGGTTATCATGGAGTTACGGCAGCTGAGCTTGTGCCTGTTCGGGGGATTGTAGAATTTACAATTCCTGAACAAAATAAAACATTTTCTTATTTGAGTATTCCCTACGCCCAATGGATTTTTTCAGCACCGGATAGAATTACTTCGCTTTCAATTATGATTGCTAATCCTCGAAACGTGGATGAAATCAATCAAAATGTAAAAACGCTTTTAGACCAAAATTATGAAGTAATGACCTGGAGGGAACTAACTCCCGAATTGGTTCAGGCAATCCAAATTGATAATGCCCAGGGAATTATCATGCTTGGCATTCTATACCTTGTTATTGCTTTTGGAATTTTCGGGACAGTTATGATGATGACGGTTGAAAGAGTAAAAGAGTTTGGAATTCTAATATCTGTCGGCATGAAAAAATCAAGGTTGTTTATAGTTACAACTCTCGAAACAATTTTCATTTCGTTCATAGGTGTTACTGCTGGTGCGGTAGTCAGCTTGCCAATTATTTTCTATCTTGTAAAACATCCCATCCCACTCACAGGTGAGTATGCTGAAGCAATTTTAGCATGGGGACTTGATCCAATTCTTCCTTTTGCAATCAATCCAGGTATGTTTTTTGCACAAATATGGACAGTATTGGCAATTGCATTACTATCAGGATTATATCCAATTAATTTTATCAGAAAACTAAAACCTGTCGAGGCCTTGAGAGGTTGATATGCTGCTGATATTAGCTTGGAGAAATATTTGGAGGAATAAACGAAGAAGCTTGATTATTATCTCGGCAATTGCCGTTGGCTTGCTTTGCGGGTTGTTTGCTAGTGCAGTTATGTTTGGTATGGCAGATTCGTTGCTTAATTCAACTATAGACCGTGATTTAGGACATATCCAAGTACATTCAAAAAAATTTGAGGACGAAAAACTTTTAACTGATACAATTCCAAAACCGCAAAAAGTTATTGAAGAGATAAACCAACTTAATAATGTCGTCGGAGTTGCATCAAGAATTATTATTGAGGGAATGGGTTCTTCTGCTTCCACTTCGAATGGATTGAGAATAGTGGGTATAAATCCAAAGGAAGAAAAGTCGGTGACAAACATCCATAAACAAATAGTATCAGGAAAATATTTTGAAGAGGAAAGAACAAATCAATTCCGGCAGAGCAATCAAATTTTAATCGGACAAAAGCTGGCTGAAAATTTTAGTGTTAGGGAAAGATCAAAAATTGTATTGAGTTTTCAGGGTTTAGATGGTTCAATAATTTACGGTGCTTTCAGAGTTGTTGGTATTTTTCACACAGAATCTTCAGCGTTTGATAAATCAAATGTTTTTGTGCTCCAAAGTGATGTCCTAGCGCTTTTAGAGTCTAATCCCCTTTATCATGAAATAGTAATAAGATTAAGCTCAGTTCAGTATGAAGATTCTGTGTACTCAAATCTTAAAGCCAAATTACCTCAGCTTTCTGTAAAAAGTTGGAAGGAACTCGCACCGGACTTGAAGCTTATGGATGAAATGACAGGAATGCAATTAACAATATTTCTTGGAATTATTCTTTTCGCCCTTTTATTTGGTATAACCAATACAATGCTTATGTCGGTTATGGAGAGAGTGAGAGAATTTGGAGTTCTCATGGCTATTGGAATGAAGCGAAGTAAAGTTTTTGCGATGATTATCCTAGAGACCATTTCGCTTTCGTTAGTTGGAGGATTTGTGGGGATGATTTCCGCCGCAGTTTTAATATCATATTTTAAAAGTGTTGGAATTAACCTTTCTGCGTTTGCCGAAGGATTTAATGAGTGGAACATGAGTCCTATTTTACAACCCATTCTTCCAGCAATTTTCTACTTAACAATTACCATAATGATAATTGTAACTGCGATTTTATCGGCTGTTTATCCGGCAATTAAAGCAATAAAATTAAAACCCGCACAAGCAATAAGGACTTATTAACGGAGAATTAAATGGCGCTTATAAAACTAAATAATGTAACAAGAATTTACGATGAGACTGTTGTACCTGTTAAGGCACTAAGTGAAGTTGATCTTTCAATTGAACCAGGTGAATTTACTGCAATTGTTGGTCCCTCAGGTTCAGGAAAGACTACTTTATTAAATATTATTGGCGGACTTGATGTTCCCAATTCTGGAACCGTGTTTGTTGATAATATTGATATTTCAACATACAAAACAGATGAACTTGTAAACTTTCGGCTTCATCATATCGGATTTGTATTTCAAGCGTACAATTTAATTCCAGTATTTACGGCTAAGGAAAATGTTGAGTTTATAATGCTGCTTCAAAAAATACCCAAGCAAGAAAGAGAAGCAAGGGCAGTTGAATTATTAACTCAAGTTGGATTAGGCGATAGACTGAATAGCCGTCCATCAGAATTGTCCGGCGGGCAGCAGCAGAGGGTTGCGGTTGCACGCGCACTTGCCTCTCATCCATCATTTGTACTTGCTGACGAGCCTACAGCTAACCTTGATTCTCAAACTGCAGAATCATTATTGAACCTAATGGAAGAGCTTAACGATAAATTTAAAATGACTTTCGTTTTTTCAACCCATGATCCAAGAGTTATAGCAAGAGCACACAGAGTTGTTACTCTCGAAGACGGGAAAGTGAAAAATGATGTAATTAATCAGTAGAACCTTAAATAATAAAATATAACCGATGGACTCTGTTTTACTCTTTTCCCATGAAATCTAAACTCGTAATTATAATATTATTTGCACTTGATGTAACATCTGCACAATTATCTTCATATGAAATTAACGGGTATACGAAATATCTTTTCAGCTCCATTAAACTGCCGGATGCTTCTGAACGATATATTGATCATCTGATTCATGTAAGATTAAACACACGATGGTATCCAATTGATAATTTGAAAGTCGTTGTTGAGGTCAGGTTAAGAGGATATTATGGGGAATCAGTTGAACAAACCCCAAGTTTTATCGATCAGATAAAGGGTAAACACAACTTTTTAAATCTTGATGCTGTTTTATGGAATCAAAGAAAATCAGTTGGTTATGGCGAAATTGATAGACTATATTTGGATTGGAACTATGATAGATTACAATTAACGCTTGGCAGGCAAAGAATTGCATGGGGCGCAAATTGGGCTTGGAATCCCACTGATATTTTCAACCCATTATCTGTAATCGATTTTGATTATGAAGAAAGACCTGCGGTTGACGCAATACGAATGCAGTATTATTTAGGTCCAGTTTCTAAAGTTGAATTTGCAATTAAACCCGCAAAAGAAAAAGAAAACATTATAGCCGCAGGACTGCTATCACTCAACATTCATGATTACGATCTTAATTTCATCGGCGGGATTAAGAAAGAAAAGTGGCTGGTTGGTTTTAGCTGGGTTGGTGATATCTTCGGAGCAGGTTTCCGCGGAGAATTATTAGTAAACCAGGCCCAAAAATCATTTATAACGCAGCCCAATTATTCATTCGGTTCCCCAAATCCGTATTATTCTTTTTCTATTTCTGGCGATTACACTTTCCCAAGTTCGTTCTACATTCATACTGAAATTTTACACAACAGCATTGGTGTTGAAAAATTGACGGCACAGTTTCAACCGGAGGCATTAAATTATGGATTGCTTACCGCTGCAAGATGGTCTGTATATCATGAATTTGCTTATGATTTCCATCCACTTGTAAGAGGAACAATCTTCGGATTATACAATCCTGATGATAAATCCTTCGC
>JBGSOQ010000143.1:0-11796 GCA_041739035.1 Ignavibacteriaceae bacterium
CCAAATTTTTTCCCAGCATAGAGGCGATAATTTGTCTTTCCAGGGATTTGATCAGACCAATGGAAACGGTGTTAAAGTTGAAGCCATGGGCGGAGCCAACCTTGCTTTGTTTGGAGATGTTAGTGCAATCTTCAATAATCCTGCTGGTCTCTCAGGAATAAGCGGATATCAAATTTCCCTCTCTGCTAATTCTTACGAAAAAAATTGGAGAGAAAATCAGGATTATCGCCCAAACCGGCAATTTGCCACTCTACCATTTTATCTGGAAGGTTACTATACCCCTGATCCCAAAAACAACGGCAAGTTTGATAACCAAACATTTTTTACTGATTCAAATTATGCAATAAGTGATCCAAAGTTGGGTCTAGAACCATATAGTGAAGAAGCTGCGGACTGGAAAAGAGAAAAGTCTGGTTTTTCTTTTAACAATATTGCCCTTGCAATTCCATTCGAAATATTTGATAGGCAATTTGTTGCAGCGGGCGCTTATAATAAAAGATATAATGTTTTGGATTATGATAGAAATCAAACTTATTTAGATCCACACATCGGCTTTTCGGGTTATGGTGAATTAATCCCCAGAGTTACTGCCGCTGAAGATTCTGTAAGAGTTAATTGGTACGACTATATTCGCTCCCGTGAAGGAAGCATTGAACAAATTAACATAGCTTTGGCTTCGGATGTTACTGAGTTCCTTAAAATCGGGTTGGGCTTAAATATTTCTTCAGGCGAGACTGAGGATTATAATTCATTAGATAAAATAGGGTATTTTGATCTAATTGGTGGAGCAAATCGATTTAAGTTTTCGTATGATAGCACAAGCAGTATAATCCAGGGAACTTCAAAATTTACTTCTACAAGTTTTAATATCGGTGCAATTGTAGTGCTGAATAGATTTAATCTAGCAATCAAATTAACCCCTTCGTACACAATGAAAAGAGATTGGAGTAATGTTCGAACCATTAGTGACAGCAGCGGAGTAAAAATTGAAAACCTATCCGGAGTTGATGAAATAAAGCTTCCGGTTGGCTATTCGTTCGGATTATCTTTTAATCCCGTCGACGAATTTACTATTGCCTTTGATCTTGAAAAATCAAGCTATTCCAAATCTGAAGTTACGTTAGCTGCTCCCGATTCAAATTTTAAAAATCTTACTGATCAAACAATTATTAGAGTTGGAGCAGAATATAAAGTGAATGACTTCCTTTCGATACTGGCCGGATACAGAAACACATCAGCGTTATTTGTACCGGACGGTGCAGCCATAACAGACGAAGGACCAAATTCAACTAATTATTCTGGTGGAATAAGTTTAAACTTTTTCTTTGGAAGGTTTGATTTTGCTTATGAAAGACGAATAATGAAATATTTTGATTCCTATTTCAGCAACACAAATTACGTTACAGAAACCTATAATAATTTCTTATTTGGATATACTTTTACCTTTTAACGACAGTAATTAAATAAATAATAGTTAATCAACTATCTAAAAACTAAATACTAGGAGAAAGAAATGAACCGAACCAAACTGCTTTTAAGTGCATTATTTATTATTGCACTTTTAGTTGCTCCAATAAAAGGGCAGAGCATTGAAGTTTTTCCAAATGTTCCTGGAGCGGGTCTTAATGAAGGAATTGCGTTCCTTAATGCAAATCCAGGGTTTGCGGATACAATAATACTTGCCCAGGATGGCGGGGTATATTATTGTACTCCAGCCGTGATTGAAGTTCCAATAGTAATAAGGGCTAATTACAGTACAACTAATAAACCCGTTGTTATTATTAAAAATACAGCGGCAGCAAGACATTTTTGGCCAAGAAATGATCTTACTTTGAAGGATTTAATTATTGATGGTTATGATGCTGCTACTGCAACTTATGATTCGGTTAGATATGTAATGCAGGTAGCTTCAACCGCTGGGAGCTTTAATGAAACACCTGATATCAAAGTCTATGATTGTGAAATAAGAAATATCTATCAATTTGGCAATCCTGATTTAAGTACTGATGGAAACATTTTCGATATTGCAACCGGAGCCAGAACCGGTGATGTAATATTTGAAAGAAACACCTTTGCAAATACAGGCGACGAGGCATTAAGGTCAATCAATACTCACAAGTCACCGCTTGCCCTTGATAATAGGTGTTGGGACTCATTTACAGTCCGTAACTGTACCTTTAAGAATATTCGAGGTTCTTCAATTAAAATTGAAGGCGATAATGATTCCACAACAGTCGATGGAGATGTACTTATTGAGAATAATACTTTTTATGGTTGCTATAGAAGGGTTATTTGGTCAAGGGAATTTCCTGATGCTATTTATCGCAACCTATTAATTACCTACAGCATTACAGGTAATGATAATTTTGGCGGTGCCGAAACTCTTGTTTCATTTCAAAGAGAAGGCAGCACTCTCGCATATGTAGATTCTTTTGCTTGTGCCAGAATTGTCGGAACCGATACAGTTGTTATTCTTCAAGCATATCGCGCAGAGACCCCCAGTTCGTGGTCATTCTGTTCACAAACAGGAACGATTGATTCTGCAACCTTATATGGTATAGATCCTCAATTTGTTGACCCGGCTAATGGTGATTTTACTATACCAGTTGGAAATGCATTACTTACAATGGGACATGATGGTCTAGGTATTGGAGATAGAAGATGGACAGGACAATTAGTGGGCATAAGGGAAATTAACAATGGACAGGTTCCATCTGATTTTAAGTTATCACAAAATTTCCCAAATCCATTTAACCCTCAAACGAAAATACAATTTACCTTACCTAAAGCAGGTAATGTTTCTTTAGTTGTATACAGTGTTGTTGGCGAGGAAGTGGCTCAACTTGTTAATGAATTTAAAAATTCAGGAAATTTTGAATATACATTTGATTCCGCTGGTTTGTCGAGTGGTGTTTATTTCTATACACTAAAAACTGCGGATTTTGTATCTACCAAAAAAATGATCATGATGAAATAGTCCTCAAAAATTAGTCACTGTTCAAACGGGGGTGAATTATTCACCCCCGATATTTTATCGATAACTATATCAAGAATGAAAAATCATTGTTTACTTCAATAACTAAAAATATTATTTTCTTACTTTTTACAGCCTTAGTTTTTACTCTACCGGCTAAAGCTACGAATTACAATGTATCTAGTGCTGTCGAAATTAGTAATGCAATGAAAATTGCACAACCCGGCGATACGTTAATAATGTCAAACGGAATTTGGACCAATCAGCAGATCGTATTTGACGGTCAAGCTAATGAATCAAATCCAATTGTATTAAGAGCCGAAACTCCAGGGCATGTTATATTAAATGGGAATTCATATCTGCGGATAAAAGGGCAATATTTAGTTGTCGATGGGCTGCGATTTATAGGCGGTGTTCCGGCAAACGGAGCAGTAATCGAATTCAGAAATGGTAGCAGCAGTCTTGCATATCATTGCAGATTGACAAATACTTCAATTGTCAATTATAACCCAAGTAATATTAATACTGATTATAAATGGGTTTCAGTTTACGGAACAGACAATCGCGTTGATCATTGCTACTTCGAAGGTAAAAATCATTCGGGTGCAACTTTTGTTGTATGGGTTAGCAAAGCAACATCTCCAAATCGCCATTTAATTGATCATAACTATTTTGGTCACAGACCCGAATTAGGATTCAACGGCGGCGAGACAATCCGCATCGGTGATAGCGGTAATTCCATGTACAATACTGCAACTGTTGTGGAACATAATTATTTCGAACATTGCGGTGGTGAGATTGAAATAATTTCAAATAAAAGTGATGGAAATACTTATCGATATAATACGTTTTATGAATGTGAAGGTGTTGTTACAATGCGTCATGGGGATAGCTGTTCGGTGTATGGAAATTTTTTCTTTGGAAATAATAAACCCTTAACAGGTGGTGTAAGACTTATTGCTTCCGGACATAAAGTTTACAATAATTATTTTGAAAATCTTGCAGGCACTGCAGCCGATTGGAGAGCTGCAATTGTAATGATGAATGGTATAGAAAACTCTCCTTTAAATGGATACTTTCAGGTTGATAGTGCGACGGTAGTGAACAATACAATTGTTAACTGCCTAAATTCCTTTTTAATTGGAGTAAAAAAAGAAGATGATAACACTCAAATATTACCACCAAAAAATTCCACAATCGCAAATAATCTTGTTTTATCTAATAATCAGTTAGTCAGATACAATACCGAGCCCATTAATATGATGTGGGAAGGTAATATAATGCAAGGGGCTTCATTAGGAATCGCTCAGCCGCCCGGAATAACATTGGAAGACCCTAAATTAGCAATAGCGCTAGATGGGCTATGGCGTCCTGAATCAAACAGTCCTGCTATTGGTGCAGAAGTTGGAAATTACGATTATGTAGATATTGATATGGATGGACAGCCTAGAGTTTTGCCTAAAGATGTTGGCGCCGATCAACTCTCTCAAGCTCCAATTAATATTAAACCGCTTTCTGCAAGTGATGATGTGGGCCCGGCATGGATGAAAACAGAGTTTCCTGTAACATTATCAATTTCTAAGATCGGTACCGGTACCGTAACAGCCGATCCTTCAAATTTTGTTTATGATCCCGGTACTTTAGTTACTTTAACAGCTACTCCCGATACAGGTTCTACTTTTCATGGATGGGAAGGGGATACTGTTAGTACAGATAATCCGATAACTTTGAGGATGAATTCAAATAAATCTATAACAGCGAGATTTATTGATCCTCAAACATATAATGTAGCAACTTGGAGTAATGGCTCAGGTAGAGTGGAATTAAATCCAAGCAGCGGTCCTTATTTGGAGGGTTCTCAGGTTACTGCAACAGCGATTCCGGATTCTGGCTGGGAGTTTAAAAATTGGAGCGGTGATATTTCAGGCTCTGAAAATCCGATACAAATTACGGTTGAAAAAAACACCCTCGCCGTAGCGAACTTTGACCAAATTACCGATGTGAAGGATAATTTATTAAACTTAGGTTATAATCTCGAACAAAACTTTCCGAATCCGTTTAATCCAACAACAAAAATTGTTTACTCTTTAAAGGAAGCGGGATTAGTAAAATTATCTGTATACAATATATTAGGAAATGAAGTGAAGGAACTGGTTAATTCAAATCAATCTGCTGGTATTCACTATGTCGATTTTGATGCAACTAGTCTGCCAACTGGAATTTATTTCTATAAGCTTCAGGTAAATTCATTTTCAAACTTAAAAAAAATGATATTAATTAAATGAAGTTCATCATAATTAACAAAACTTAATCAACTAAATAAGGAGTGCACATATGAAAGCGTTCAAACTATTTTTATTATTAGCTGTTTTCCTGTTTACTGCACAGCTAAATAATGCACAGATCGTATCTGCAGGCGATGGGGGCTGGAATCAAACTGCTACCTGGGTCGGCGGTGTTGTACCCGGCGCAGCAGATAATGTTGTAATTGATCATGTGGTTACTTTAGATATTGCGAATGCAATGTGTAAAGATCTGACCATAAATAACAAATTGAGATTTGCTATCGATGGTACTGTGAGCGGTATAACAGTAGATGGCAACATTACTGTAAATTCAGGGGGACTATTACGGGTTGAAGCATTAAGTTCTGCAGCTCCCTTTGTTGAACACACGCTTAACTTGAAAGGTAATTTAACCAACAACGGAACACTTGATTTCCGCGGCGGAAGCAATGGCAGTGGAACCGCAAATGGTGTGCTAAGTACATTTGAGGGCACAACAAATTCAATGATATCTTTGAGTAATACAGCATACTCTTCAAGCAGTGAAGAGTTTAATAGCATTACCATAAATAAAACCGGCGGAGCCAAAGTAATCCTTGCAGCCGGTAATTTATATACCTCAAACAATTCAAGTACCGGTGGTGTTGTACTGACTCTAACAGATGGTGTTGTAGAAACAGGTACTAATCATTGGGTATTTCAAAGAACCGGATCATCAGGTATAGTTGGTGGTTCAGATAATAGTCATATTAATGGAATTTTAGGACGTGGAGTTTCTAATGGTGGAGGACTTGTAGAATTTACTTTCCCGGTAGGTGACGGATCTAAGTACCGACCAATAACCTTTAGTCTAAATGCTCCTCCTAATGCAACCGGACATTATTTCTGGGCTCAAATGTTATCTGGAGATGCAAACACAGGAAGCAGCACATTTTCTGGTGGAATTGATAAAGTATCTGAGCTAAGATATTACGAGGCAGGTTATTTACAAAATGCCGGCTCAGCCACCTCAGAGGCGGTTTATAGGTTAAGTCCAACTTATTCTACAGATGATGGTGTTAATGCTGGTAACACAGACTTACGGGTTGCATATTCTTCAGACAACCGTTCAACTTGGAATGGCATAGGTCCTTCAACTCATGCAACAGATCTTACTAGTGTACCAACTACAATTGCAAGCGATTCACTCAGTGCTAGTATATCAATCGGTACCGGTACAAGTATATTTGTAGCACTGGCAAGAGCTACCGGAACTACAACCAATTCGCTTCCTGTTGAATTAACATCTTTCTCAGCAAATGTAGTTGGACAAAATGTTGAGCTAACATGGTCCACAGCAACTGAATTAAATAACAAAGGTTTTGAGATAGAGAGAAGTTTAGATAATGCTTCATTTGAGGTTATTGGTTTTGTGAGTGGTTTCGGTTCCACAACCGAAAAGAAACACTATTCCTTTGTTGATGAAAAAATATCTAATGGAACTTATTATTATCGATTAAAGCAAATCGATTTTGGTGGATCAGTTAATTATTCGCAAGTAGTTAACCTCGATGTATCTACACCAAGTCAATTTGAATTAAAGCAGAATTATCCGAATCCATTTAATCCATCCACAAAAATTAGTTATTCTGTTAATGAAGCCGGTTTGGTAAAACTGTCGGTTTACAATCTTCTTGGTGAAGTAGTGAGCGTAATTGTAAATCAAAATCAAGAAGCTGGCTCTTATAATGTAGAATTTAATGCATCAAATATAGAGAGTGGAGTTTATTTTTATAAACTGGAATCAGGAAATCAAGTTCAAACTAAAAAATTGATGCTGATCAAATAATTCTTTAAAGAAGCATTACTACTTTTTTGAGTAGTAATGCTTCAATTTTATTTTTATGTGCGATTAGTTTGATTTATAGACTCATAATTTTTTCAAAGTGATTGCTAAAATTTATTAGTATGAAGCGAAATACAATTATAATAATTAAAAAAAGCTTTGCCGTTATAGCAGTTATTGCATGTATTAATTTACCTGTTTACTCACAAGTATTACTTGAAGCTGATGGTCCAGGTAATACTTATGAATTGATAAACAGTGTATTAGCTCCTGGTTATGATGTGGTCGAACATCCAGAATGCGTTCATCCGCAATTTGGAAGACACATTGCAGAAGTGTGGGATAGTGTCCTGAATCAATATGTTTTCGAATTTTATATTCATGTAACGCCTGATAATGACCGCTGTATAAATTATGATAGACAGAGAATTGAAATAAAAACTTATGATAAATCACCGGACAGTTTAATAGGTGTTGTAGGCGAAACAGTAACTTACAAGTGGAAATTTAAACTGCCCGCAGGATTTCAACCTTCAAGTAATTTTACACATATTCATCAAATTAAGCCGGTTGGCGGTGATGATGGTAATCCGATTTTTGCTTTAACACCAAGAAAAGGTTCGCCAAATAGACTGGAACTTAAACATAATAATACAACAGTAGTTGAAATAGTCGAGTTATCATTAACTGAGGATGTATGGGTTGAGTGTACAGAAGTAATTTATGTTCATCCTATCAATGGCAGATATTCAATGACTATTAAAAAGGTAACTGATGGAACAACATTACTTTCTTATAACAATAATAATATTATGACCATTCGACCAGATAATAATTTTATTAGACCAAAATGGGGAATTTATCGCAGTTTACTTTCACCATCAGATTTGCGTGATGAGGCTGTGCGTTTTGCGAGTTTCTATATTTCTGAAAACACTGTAATTCCTGTAGAATTAACTTCATTCACGGCAGTTGTTAATGGTTCTGCCGTAATATTAAATTGGCAGACTGCTACTGAACTAAACAATCAGAGCTTTGAAGTTCAGAGAAAATTAGATATTTCTGAATGGGCAACTATTGGTTTTAGAACAGGACAGGGAACAACAACCAAACAAACAAATTATACTTTCCAAGATGATATTTCGGAAATAAGCGCAGCTAAACTTTACTACAGATTGAAGCAAATTGATTTTAACGGAACTTCAGAGTATTCAGATGAGGTAACAGTTGTAAATCAACCTCGAGCTTATGAGCTTTATCAGAATTATCCCAATCCATTTAATCCAAGTACTACTATTTCCTATTCGATCCCAAAAGCTGGTCTGGTTAAAATTGTTATTTATAATACACTTGGAGAAGTAATCAAAGAATTAGTAAATGAAAATAAAGCTCCGGGATATTATTATATAAACTGGAATGCAGGTGATGTAATAAGTGGAGTTTATTTCTTAAAAATTAAAGCTAATAATTTTGTTTTAACAAAGAAGATGCTTTTAACGAAATAGATTTGAGATTTGAATAAAGATAAGAATATGTCTAGAGAAGAAATTGTTAAAAACCTAATAGATAACGGCATTGTTGCTGTCGTCCGCACAAGACATCCGGACAAATTGATCAAGATTGCTGAAGCAATTTACGAGGGTGGCATTAAGCATATCGAGATCACCATGACGGTTCCTAATGCTCTAAAAATGATTGAGCAGGTCAGAAGTTCAGCTAGTGCTGAAATTATTATAGGAGTAGGTTCTGTTTTAGATAGTGATACTGCACAGAAAGCAATTGACGCCGGTGCACAATTTGTCGTAAGTCCTATTTTTAATAAAGATATCATAGTAACTGCTCACAAAAATAACGTCCCTGCAATGCCAGGGACATTTACGCCCACAGAAATTTTTAATGCTCAGGAGCAGGGTGCAGATATAATTAAAGTATTCCCTGCTGATGTACTTGGGATGAACTTTTTTAAATCCATTAAAGCACCAATGCCCAATTTAAAAATAATGCCAACTGGCGGCGTTACTCTCGATAATGCTGGAGATTGGATTAAGTCAGGAGCTTGTGCAGTAGGAATTGGCTCGGCCCTATTAGATGAACGAGCCATTGAGGATAATAACTATAATAAGTTAACAGAAAATGCCAAACGAATTATTAATAGCATTAATTCTGTTAATAAATCCAAATAAATTTTTGATTATTAAAGGAAGAAAAGATGGCGAATAAAGTTGTTACTCTTGGCGAGATAATGCTGCGATTATCAACTCCCGGTTTTAGTAGATTCGTTCAAAGCCAAGTGTTTGATGCCACGTATGGTGGTGGTGAAGCCAATGTTGCTGTCTCGCTGGCTAATTATGGATGTGAAAGTTATTTTATCTCAAAGTTACCAAAACATGAAATTGGGCAGTCTGCTCTCAATCACCTTAGGCGATTTGGCGTTAAGACAGATTACATTGTTCGTGGAGGAGAGAGAGTGGGAATATATTTTCTTGAAACCGGTGCAAGTCAAAGGGCTTCAAAAGTAATTTATGATCGAAGTAATTCGGCTGTTTCTGCTCTCGATTCAAATGAAATTGATTGGGAAATTATTTTTAAAGACTGCAGTTGGTTTCATTGGACCGGCATCACGCCTGCTATCTGTAAATCTTTGCAAAGCGTAATTCTCGAAGGATGTAAAAAAGCCAAAGCGAAGGGTGTTAAAGTAAGCTGTGATCTGAATTTTAGAAAAAAATTGTGGACCGAAAAGGAAGCTCAGAGTGTGATGATCCCGCTTATGGAATATGTTGATGTCTGTATAGCAAATGAAGAGGATGCGGAGAAAAGTCTCGGTATGAAACCGAAAAACACGGATGTGCAAACGGCTGCACTGGACGAACATGGTTATTTCGAATTAGCAAAAGAATTAAAAAAGAAATTTTCTTTTGAAGCCGTTGCAATAACGTTGAGAGAAAGTTATTCGGCGTCTCGAAATGGATGGAGCGCACTTTTGTTAGATGATAAAAATTGTGTTGAACCGTATCGATCTAAAAAATATGATATTCAAATAGTCGATCGGGTTGGAGGTGGTGATGCATTTGCAAGCGGACTTATATCTGGTCTGCTTTCTAAAGAAGACTCACGTGATGCTTTAGAATTTGCAGTTGCTGCCTCATGTTTGAAACAAACATTACCTGGAGATTTTAATTTAGTTACAGTTGAAGAGGTTGAAAAATTATCTAAAGGTGATTCTTCTGGAAGAGTTGAAAGGTAATCTGATAATTATAACTGAATGAAAGGAAATAATTAAGGTCAACAAAATGTTTAATCCGCTAACAGAAAGAATTTCTATTAAGGAGCTAATAGCCACTCAGATTGAAGAAGCTATATTAAATAAGAAATATCCTCCGGGAAGTAAACTTCCGTCAGAAAACGATTTGTGTAAAATGTTTGGTGTCAGTCGCACTTCTGTTCGGGAGGCTTTACAAATGTTGAATGTTCAAGGATTAGTATCTATCGAAAAAGGAAGAGGGATTTTTGTTCAAAGCCTTTCATCTGAAAGTGTTACAAAAAGTATCATTAAATTTTTTGAGCACAGATTTGAAGGCGATTATTATTTTGATCTTATCCATGCCAGACAGATAATTGAACCGGGAATTGCATATTTGGCTGCCTTAAACAGAAGAGAAGAAGATTTAATTAAACTAGAAAAAGACATAATTGATATTAAAAATAATGATGGAGATCATGTAAAACATGGAGAATATGATATGTCATTTCATATGCATTTAGCTTATGCATCCAGAAATAATTTAATACCATTGCTGCTGAAACCTATTCATAAACTAATGCCTTCGGTTAAATCGGATATAATGGCCAATGTGCCTGATGCAAAAGAAGCGGCTGTGATTTGGCATACCAAAATCTTTAACAATGTAAAGAATCAGGATGCTGAAGGAGCTAAAAACTCCATGATAGAGCATTTGAAAATTGCTGAAGAACACATCGAATTAGCAATTGCGGCAACTGCAAAGAAAAATTAAAAATATAAATGGAGAATATTAAATGAGTAATCTATCTGACAAAGTAGCAATAGTTACAGGCGGAGGGAGAGATATCGGTGGTGAAATTTCTAAAAAATTGGCATCACTCGGTGCAAAAGTCTGTTATAATTATTTTGAAAACGATGAGAAGGGTGATTTAACGCTGAAAGAAATCAAGAAAAATGGCGGCGATGCAATTATGGTTAAAGGCGATCTAACAAAACAAAAAGATATAGATAATTTGGTAAAAAGTTGTTTAGATGCTTATGGTCAGAAGATAGATCTCCTCGTAAATGTAACAGGAGGTTTAGTTGGAAGAAAGACAATGGAAGAAATGGATGAACAATTCTGGGATTTTCTAATGACGCTTAATCTCAAAACTGTTTTTCTTGTAACCAAAGCAGTTTTACCATTCATGGGTTCCGGCGGAGCGATTGTCAATTTTTCTTCTCAAGCAGCAAGAGATGGTGGCGGTCCTGGCGCTATGGCTTATGCTACAGCTAAGGGCGGAGTTTTAACGTTTACCCGTGGTCTTGCAAAAGAACTGGGGCCAAAAGGCATAAGGGTTAATGCGGTTTCTCCCGGAATGATCAGTACAACCTTTCACGATACATTCACGAAACCGGAAGTGAGAGAAAAAGTTGCCGGCTCAACACCATTAAGAAGAGAAGGTAAAGCAAATGAAGTTGCTGACCTGGT
>JBGSOQ010000151.1:0-7044 GCA_041739035.1 Ignavibacteriaceae bacterium
ATGAAGGAAAGATCAATAATTATTGATCCGTGGGTGAACGAGGCTCAAATAAAATTAAATACAGGCGGAACGATTATTTTTGTTGCCATTAATAACACGATCAAAGGTCTGTTAAAGCTTGAGGATGTTGTTAGGAATGATTCAAAAGATGCTGTGAAAAAATTGAAAGACATGGGATTGAAAGTTGTCATGCTTACCGGGGATAATCAACAAAATGCAAAATATATTGCAGAAAAAGCTGGCATTGAATTTTTCGAGGCCGAAATTCTTCCGGAGCAAAAAGTAAATGTTGTCAAGAAGTTTCAAAAACAAAACGAAGTTGTGGCTATGGTTGGTGATGGAATTAATGATTCTCCCGCATTGGCTCAAAGCGATATTGGAATTTCCCTTGGTACAGGAACGGATATTGCCATCGAAAGCAGTTCAATTGTCATAATCAGGAGCAATCTTAATGCACTCGCAGATGCAATACAGCTTTCTAAAAAAACAATAAAAATCATTAAACAAAATTTGTTCTGGGCATTCTTCTACAATGTGATTTGTATTCCTTTAGCAGCATTCGGATTACTAAACCCCATGTTTGCGGCTTTGGCAATGTCCCTGAGTTCAGTTTCAGTAGTCAGCAATTCACTAAGAATTAAGAATTATAAATCAGAGAGATAGCATGAAAAAATTTGATCTTCAAACAAAACCATTCATAGTTCCAACAGATGATAATAAATTAATTGAAGAGCATTTTGGTTTGGCAAGTATAAATGCTGGCGAATTCAGCTTTGCGCACATGGTAGCTCCGCCGAAATGGTCTGAACCATTTCAAACACCTGATTTTGATGAAGTCACTTATGTTTTTTCCGGCAGAAAACAGATAGAAGTAGAAAATGAAGTTGTGATCTTAGAAAAGAATCAATCTATTTTAATTAGAAAAGGAACTCGGGTTCGATATTCGAATCCATTTAATGAACCTTGCGAGTACATTTCGGTTTGTATGCCGGCTTTTACTTTAATAAAAGTTAATCGAGAAAAAGAATAGTATGTAAATAAACTAGCAGAATGTGTTCTAATCTGAGTTAATATATGACAATCTTGCTTCGTAAGTTTTGATGTTCCCTTATTTCTTTCGACAATAAGGTGAAAAGGTTTTTGGGTGGTGATTATATTTTTTACTAAGGTTTTACCACGTTCATAAGACCTTTATAAATGGAGAAATTAAAATTTATTAACCTCTACCAAACCTCAGTAACAACGAGTTAAAAATAAGACCCCAACCTATCACCTTATTTAAGATTTTTGCCTCTGCTTACTTTTACTCATAACGTCGTAGATTACAAACAAGATTAAAATTCTAATTCTACTTAATATTGAAAAAAATGATTTTAAAAGTGCGGGCAAGTGAGACTTAGATTTTCGGTAACCTTTCCAAATAGGAACTATTACTCAATACCGCAAACGTATCTGTTTTTTGGAACTCCGCCAAGTTTTTACAATTCATGTAGCTCATAGAACTTCTTAGACCATCCGAAATACTGTCAATAACATTCTTAACCATTCCTTTATAACCAATCATTGTTTCTTCGCCTTCAATAAACTCGTTTCTCATTTTTACACCAAATGATGCAGATCCGCGATATTTTTTCCAAAGCTGGCCGTTATACTTTATCACTTCACCAGGGGTTTCTCTTGTACCTGCTAGCATTCGTCCAAGCATAGCAGCATCGGCACCTAACGCTAAGGCTTTACTTACATCTCCTGAACTTTTAATTCCGCCGTCTGCAATTATTCTAATTTTAAGTTTATGTTTTTCTCGTGCAAACAAAACATTTAGCAGTGATGAAACCTGCCCGATTCCAATTCCAGTTTGAATTGAAGTTGTACAAACACTTCCGCTGCCTATTCCAACTCTGACAGCATCAGCACCAGCTTCCTCCAATTTTTCTAAGCTGGCTCCGTGAGCTATATTTCCAACAATCACTTTCAAACCAAAATTCTTTTTTATCTCACTTGTTTTATTAAGAACTTCTTGATTATTTGCATTTGCAGTATCAATACAAACCATAAAATTATGCTTGGCAATTTTTTCTAATACAGCGTTTG
The DNA here is from genome assembly GCA_041739035.1 of Ignavibacteriaceae bacterium. Lineage (GTDB taxonomy): Bacteria > Bacteroidota > Ignavibacteria > Ignavibacteriales > Ignavibacteriaceae > XYD12-FULL-36-8. The sequence goes on from JBGSOQ010000151.1 coordinate 2,092, forward strand.
AAGCATTTAATGCAACAGAAACAATTTTTATTGAATTCCCATTTTCTGGATTGGAGATAACTTCATTAAGCGATGAATCGAAACGATTTAATATGCCTAAACAGCCTAATGATGTAAGCGTTTTTGCCATATCTATTCCAGTAACACTGTCCATCGGACTGGAAATTATTGGAAGAGAAACATCAAATCCCAAGAAAGTAGATGATGTGGATGTTTCCGAACGAGATTTTATTTGTGATACCTCAGTTGGTATTAAACTTATATCGTCGTAAGTGAGTGACAAATAATAATCATTCAATTCCTTTTTTGTATAGACTTTCATTTTACTCTTTCAGTTTTTATTTGTTCTTTTTAATAAATCAGTTAGATCTTTCATTCAATTCCTGTTTTGAAATAAGAATCTCCATTTCATCTAAGAGCGAATCCATCTTTTTTGTTACAGCAAGAATTGGATCTGGCGCACTCATATCTAAACCTGCTTTTCTCAAAATATTAATCGGATAATTCGAGCTACCCGATTTTAGAAAATTCAAATATTTATCAACCGATTCTTTCCCATCTTCCAAAATTTTCTGTGCTAATATTTCAGAAGCAGAAAAACCTGTTGCATATTGGTAAACATAAAAATTATAATAGAAATGAGGAATGCGAGCCCAAGTGAATTCTTCCTCAACATCAATAAACATATCCGGTCCCCAATATTTCTGGTAGATTTGTTTGTAAAGCCCGCCCAGAAAATCCGGCGTTAATGCATTCCCATTTTCCAATTTATCGTAAACAATTTTTTCTAACTCAGCAAACATAACCTGCCTATAAAATGTTGCAGTGATGTTGTTCAAATAAATTTCAATCAAGTAAAGTTTTTCTGAATCAGAGCCTGAATTATTAATGAGATAATTAAGCAATAAAGATTCATTGAAAGTTGAGGCTACTTCTGCTAAAAATATTGAATAATTTGCATAAGGATATGGCTGAAATTGACCTGTGAAAAATGAATGCATGTTATGTCCCATCTCATGTGCAAGAGTAAAGACGTCGTTAAGCAAACTCGTCCAATTCAGCAAAACATAAGGATGAACACCGTAAGTTGTACCAGAGGAATATGCCCCGCTTCTCTTTGCTGGTGTTTCATAAACATCTATCCAACGATTGCTGAACGCCGTATTAAGCACATTTATATAATTTTCACCCAGAGGATTTAATGCAGTTTTAACAAGCTCAGCGGCATCGTCAAACTTAAATTTCTTCTCCTCATACTCCGTGAACAGACTGGCATAAACATCATATGGATGAAGTTCGGTGACACCAAGTTTTTTCTTTTTGATTGAAGCCCACCTTTGGAGCGGCAATAAATTTTGATTTGTGCTCTCGATTAAATTATCATAAACCGATAGAGGAATATTATTTCTGCTTAGGGAGGCTTCTCTTGCGGATTTGTAACCGCGTGCTTTAGCATTAAATATTTTTGCTTTCAGATTTCCATTAAACAAGGTAGAAAAAGTATTTACATACTGTTTATAAGGGAGTAAGTAATTGTAAAAAGCTCTTTTTCTGTATTCCCGGTTTTTAGAATGCATTGCAGAATAGTAACGGGCATGAGATACTTCAACCTCATTGCCATTTTCATCATTTATTATTGGGAACTTAATTTCGGCGTTTGTAAAAATTGAGTAAGCATCATAAGGTGTTGAGGAAATATCCTCAGCAAGAGCAAGGATTTTTTCCTCTTCTTTTGATAATGTGTGAGATTTCAGTCTAATTAAATTATCCACAAAGTGTCTGTAAACATTCAATTCATTTTTAGAAGAAAGCATTTCCATTAATTTTTCTTCGGGAATTGCCAATATTTCCGGGGTGATAAACGAACTTAGACTGGAAGCATTAGCATAAAGTGATTGAATTCGATCATACATTCCTTGCGAATTTTGATTTTTCATATCGCTATCTTTTGAGAGCATCGCATACAGCGACAAACGATCAAGCTTAATACCAACTTCATCATTGAATTGAAAGCATTGTAAAAGATTTTCGGCATTATGAGATAATGTACCTTGAAACTTTGCATATCCGGGAATTTGATTTTCAACCCACCGGAAATCAATTTCCCACTCAGAATCAGTTTTATATATGTGAGTAATGTCCCATTTATACTTTTCTTCTATTTCATCTCTCTTTGAAATAACAGAAGAAGAATCATGTGCGAAACATTTTTTATTAGTTTCAAAAGAAAAAAACATAGTTATCTTAATTTCTGTAATTGAATGTTAGATGGAAAACTTATTTGATTAGAATCATTTTTCTCGTTTTAACAAAATCACTAGCTTTAAGTTGATAAAAATAAATGCCGGATGTTAGATTTTTGACACCTGTTGCTGCCTTAAACTCAACCTCATAACTTCCAGCAGGTTTATATTCATTCACAAGTGTTGCAACTTCATTACCTAATAGATCATAAATTTTTAAGGAAATATACCCGCTCTCCTCAAGCGGAATAGTGTACCTTATTTTGGTCGAAGGATTAAAAGGATTGGGAAAGTTTTGATATAGATAAAAATCTTGTGGGGGAAAATTCTCTTTTTCAATACCAGTTATTAAAGCAGGTATTATTTCCCTCACATTTCCGGGCAAGTAAAATGTAGTCAATCCAACTGCAGAAAGATTGATTTCCGAACTTGGAAGAACTTGCTTAACTATCCAATTACTGGGTGCAATCCAGGAAGTATCTATCAATTGATATAGCGGAATTGGTAAAAATGGTAACGGAAGATAACTAACAACCGTAGTCAACAAAAATTTCTTGCAGTTGAAATCTCCCATCTCGGTTGAAATTGTTTGATCCTCAAGACGTTTTCCCTTAAGCGCATACCGAACTGGAAAAGTCAGAGAATCAATTGTTACTGAAGTATCTTTTGAGAATATCGAGTAATTACTATTTACAGTTTGGGCAAATTTGTAATAAGGAAACCATCCCTCAAATGCTTGATTTGCATCGGGAATGAAAGTCTGCAGCGAATTAACCTTTCTATTCCCCATTCCCCCCAAGAAGGAGTCGAAATTAAATAAGCGATAATATTTGTATGCGTCATTGCCTTGAAACGAGAGGTAAGATGTATCCAGGTAAGGTGTAAATTGCACTGTTAATTCGCTTCCGGATTTAGATGCAATGTAATTTGCATATCTGCCTTGATAATTCTCAGTAACCGTTAAAGAATCGATTTGATAAAAGGAAAGAGAACTAATCGGATTATTTAAACTATCCAAAGGAGTGACTCTATAAGTCCACTTAAATCCAGTTTGGGCAGGAAAATAATCCTGAGCCAACTGTGAAAAAGAAATATGCTGGAATAAAAATATTACAATGAAAGTATAATACAATTTCATATCAATAAACTTTGGTTAAAATCTAAAACCATTTTTTTCTTTTGAAAAATATTATCAGACTGATTGAAATTGCAAACATTATAAACATCACAAACAGATATCCGTATTTCCAATTTAATTCAGGCATGTTGTGAGGGCTGGCCGCGGTATTAAAATTCATTCCATAAATGCCTACTATAAATGTTAGCGGTATAAAAATAGTTGATATTATTGTCAGGAATTTAATTACTTGATTCATTTTATGGCTGGCGTTCGTTAGATGAACCTCAAGCACTCCATTAATTATTTCACGACAATTTTCAATTGTTTCTATGTTGTTACCAATATGATCATACAAATCCCGCGTAAACATTATTGTGGTTTTCTGTATAAAGGGATTTTCACCTCTCTGTAAATAATAAGTCATATCCCTCATAGGATAAACTGCACGTCTTAGCTTAAGGATATCTTTGCGAAGATTATGAATTTCTTTTAAGAAGGACTCATCAGAATCATCCAACAATTTTTCTTCAGCAAATTCAATTTTATCATCAATATGTTCAAGTGTAATAAAGTAATTATCAACTATCGAGTCTAGCAAACGGTACATTAGATAATCCGCACCGGCTTTTCTAATTCTCCCTTTAGCGGTTCTAATTCTTTCCCTTATCACATCAAATACATCGCCGATGTTTTCCTGAAAAGTAAGCACATAATTTTTACCGAGTATAACGCTAATCTGTTCAATATTCAAATCATACTTTGTTTTATCAAAATCAATCATCTTCAAAATCATGAAAAGAAAATCATCATGTTCTTCAATCTTAGGACTATGATTAACATTTAGTATATCTTCAATAACCAAAGAATGAACTCCGAATATTTCACAGACTTTTTCTATCATCGCTACATCATGTAATCCTGCAAGATTCACCCAAAGGGTTTTAGCTTTTTCTTTAAGATCCAATAACTCGTCAACACTTTCAATTCTTTTTTCTTCAACAAGATGATCATTATAATTGAAAGCTGTGATTACAATTTCGTCAATCTTTCTATCGCCCGTAAAAACTGAGCTGCCGGGAGATAAACCTTTTTTTCGATGCCTAAATTTCTTTGCTGACATAATTCTTTATTCAGATTTAACAACTTAAAATCTTACATTTATTTGAAGTTTATCAGATTAAAAATAATCAAAAAGTAGGATTGAACTTAATAAATTTTCGAAAATTCTTTATGACTTTGATGGCGGAAAGATGAGCGTTATAAAACACCAGTAAGCTGAAATTTAAGTTTTCCTGTAAACCCATTAAAATAAATTTCGATTATTTCGGGTTTGCTGCCTTCCACAATACCATACGAACCATTATTATCATTTACTAATCTGTTTCGATAGAGAACTTCTCTTGATTTTGTGAGGATCAATACTTCAACTGAACCGGAGGAGTGATCAAGAACTGAGATGAATATGCGGCTGTTCAAATAACTGATCCTCGGATAATCAACAATAGTCTGAGAAATGCTTTCTGCATTCAGAATGAAAGTATAAGAGTTTTGGTAGCTTGATTTATAGGGTTCGTTTAAATTTCCCGAATT
>JBGSOQ010000393.1:0-2403 GCA_041739035.1 Ignavibacteriaceae bacterium
GGAATTTTAACTGTCGGTGATTTTAGAGTTGGAGATGTTGCCCTTGGAGGTGAAGGCGCCCCTCTCATTCCTTATTTTGATTATATAATTTTCCATTCGAATAAAATAAATCGTGCTTTGCTGAATATCGGTGGAATTTCGAATTTCACTATCCTAAATAAAAAAAGTAAAGTTGATGATGTTATTGCTTTCGATACAGGTCCCGGGAATATGCTGATTGACTACTTAACAAAAAAGTTTTTTAATAAAGATTATGACAAAGATGGTAGGATTGCTAAGCGAGGTAAATTTAATTCAGAGCTATTTAATTATCTCAGGCAGTACGATAGTTTTATTGAAAGGAAACCACCTAAATCAACCGGAAGAGAATATTATGGGAAAGATTTCCGTGCGGAAATCATCAACAAATTTATCATGCTTCCGAATGAAGATGTAATTCGAACTGCAACAATGTTTACAGCCTATGCTGTTTACCGCAATTATGAAAAATTCATTGAAAAGAAAACTAAAATTGATGAATTGATAATCAGCGGGGGCGGGGCAAGAAATCCAATTCTTGTATCTGATTTGAAAAATTATTTTGGGAAAACTGTAGAAGTAAAAAATATTGAGACTCTAGGAATTTCATCAGATGCAAAAGAGGCAATCTGTTTTGCTGTTTTAGCAAATGAAACAATTTTGGGGAATGAAGCGAATATTCCGCGAGTAACCGGTGCAAGTAAAAAAACCATTTTAGGCAAGATTTGTTTACCATGAGAATATTAATTACCGGTGGCAGTGGTTTTCTTGGACAATATCTCAACTTAGAGTTATCAAAAAGTCATGAGATTTTAACTCTTTATCATCAAGTTCCAAAAAACTGTGCGAGATTTAATTCGCAGCAAGTTGATATCCGTGGTTATGAAAAATTAATCAAAATATTTGATTCATTTAAGCCCGATGTTGTTTTACACACTGCGTCAGTATCAACACCGCAAAAAGCAGAGACATTGCCGACTAAAGTAGTTTATGAGACAAATGTTTTGGCAACAAAAAATATTGCTGAGCTTTGCGAAAAGTATAATTCAAAACTGATTTACACTTCTACTGATTTAGTTTATGCAGGTTACCGTGGATCAGTATTAAAAGAGAATGCAAAGTTAAATCCGATTTCTCTTTATGCTGAAACAAAATTAATGGGCGAAGGAAAAATAAAATCAACGTTTGATAATTACATCATCCTTAGAACCGCATTAATGTTTGGATTTGGACTTCATGGCACTACTTGTTTCTTTCATCAAATGTATGATAAACTGAAAGCCGGAGAAAAAGTAAAAGTGTTCTTCGATCAATATCGAAGCCCACTATCAGTCATTGAAGCTGCAAGAATAATAAGATATCTTTGTGAATCAGAAGTTAGCAGTGAAACAATTAACTTTGGCGGACCGGAACGATTGTCAAGATACGAGTTGGCGGAAATGTTATGTAAAACTTCAGGATTTGATAAAACACTACTGGATAAAATTTCAATGTATGATTTACACGATTTACCTCATGTTGCTGATGTCTCGATGAATGTTGATAAGCTTAAGTCAATTGGTGTTATCTTTAAAAGTACGGAAAATTCTTTAAAGGAAATTCTGACTCGCGAAAGATGATTTTTTACTGCCACGAATATCACTAATTTAACACGAATAATTTATTAGTGACCATTCGTGCAATTCGTGGCAAACTAATTTATTAACACAAGTAATTTTGATAATGCAAATGAATAAAATATTATTAGCGCTCCTAATCGCTGCTAACACACCAAATTTTTCCCAAAGTATTTCAGGCACTATCACCGATTCATTAACTCAAAGTGCAATTTCAAACGCTAAGGTACTCATATCAAATTTAAGCACTGGCAGCGTTGACTCAACCTTCTCAAATTCAACAGGAAATTGGAGTTATGATTTTTTAACTGATTTAAATGAATATTCTGAAAATATTCCCACCGGCTTCTTAATTGCAAGAAATTATCCTAACCCATTTAATCCATCAACCACAATTGAATTTAATGTGCCAAAATCCGGGAACGTTAAAATTTTAGTTCACGATATTCTTGGGCGGCTAGTTGATTCCCGTGAACAAACTTTAGGAGCTGGAAATTATTCTATAAGATGGAATGCTAATGGAAGTGCAGGAGTTTATTTCTACACGATAAAAACCGATAATGAATCAATCACAAATAAAATGATTCTGCTTGATGGAGGAAATGGGGCAGGACTTTCTGATATCCAACAAGGAAATAAACTTCAGAAATCTAGTGCGAACAAATCAGTTTCGATACAAGCTTCATTTACAATTTCAAAATTTGCTTATCTATCTCAAACAATTAATGCTGCAATAACCGGCGGTGAATATTTTACAACTCAGTTAGTT
>JBGSOQ010000215.1:0-3789 GCA_041739035.1 Ignavibacteriaceae bacterium
GGCCGCAAGTGCATTGCAAACTTTACGCGAATTGGAGCTCATCTTTCCGGAGGAATCCTTCGAAACAATGTTAGAACCATTAATTAAAATAGTTAAAAACGAAAATGCAGAAGACGCTACACGTATTCTTGCACTGTTTGCATTGGAGAATCTTCACTCGGATATTGGCGATACTACTATTATGGAATTGAAAAATTCTACAAGTAACAGAACTATTCGTGAAATTTGCGCAGCTATGTCTGTTAAAGATATAATGACTGAAGACAGCGAAACTAGTTCAAAAGAGTATAGATAACGTTTTGTGTGAGAGCATTGGTTTACTCCAAATGCTTCTTTTATTTCAATTGGGCTAAACAATATTTAGCCCAATTTTTATAGTCAAAAGAGGTTCGGTAAAAATTTAATTTGGAATGATAATCAATGAACTTATTTAGTAATTTACGGCGAGCGGAAGTTCATTTTTATGATCATGAATTAATTTTAATCATTGTCAAAAACAATTGCGTTGAGCAAAGAAAACATCATTCTTTTATGGTATAAACATTTGCAATCGATCTATTATCATTTGAGGAATATATGAGCAAAAAGAAGGATAAAATAAAAATACCTTTGCCGGTGGGTGGCAAAAGCTAAGGCATGCTATATAGGCTTTACGCGTAACTAAACGAGAAGCATAACAACAATGTTAAAGTTTGGATAAAAAGTCACTCTCTTCCTAAAGGAGTATCTGTTATTGAAGGTAAGGAAGAATTCAACTACAAATTAAATGGAAATGTCATGATTATATATACTGATTAAGTGGTTAATCGGATTTTATTGTATTGCGACTTTCTCTTCGTCTACCTATCAATGCACCAAAATGTGCCATAAGAACAGAAAAAACCACACCCAATCCAATTATTAACCCAAAAGAGATAGACCAGAATGAATCGTCAAACATAGCAGGAAATATAACAAAACTATTACAAAGCAAAGGTACAATCCAGACATGTTTTGGATGAAGAATGCAAATCAGAAAAGAGGCAGAAGCCAACAACAAGCTCCAAATGACATAACTTAAAGGTTGGCCAATATAACCACTAAAAATACCTGAGAGCATAAAAACCGAAAATGCAGCAATTAAAGAGATTACCCAGGCTGGCTGCCCAGCGATACCTTCTATTAGTTTTTTCCTTTTCATAAGCTTGTATTTTTAAAATTTTAATTTAGTTATAGAAAAGCCAAAGTCAATTTATTTTTAAAGTATATTGTCACTTTGAAGTAATACATGCTATGCCACCTAACGGTTGTGTATATTCAATTGTTCTTATCTGCCAAATTTGGTGGTATAAGCACAATTGTTTATATACTTACTATTCAAACTACCTATTTTACTCAAAAAGTCATCTACAGGATTCCTAATTATATCAATTGCCTTTTTTGATACACGAATTGCTCTAAAATTTTATCCATAAGGCATAACTTGATTTATTACTGAGCTTATAACGCCATTGCGTCTAACCCGCCGCCGAGAAAAAGAATACCGAACGAAATTAAAACTCCTCACCGATTTGATCGTCGGCATTAATTTCCTATTTAAGTCTTTTAGGTAATTATTAAAAAATTTATTAAACAGAACTACTTTAAACAACCAACATCACACGGAACATTAATACCACTAATTAAGAAAATGCATAATGCGAAAATGCTTTTACCTTGAGCAACTTTTTAGCCTGATAGCTATTCGGTTTTTACTGACTTAATAAACCTAAATATTTTTAAAATGGCCTCATAAGATATCTATGGTTCTGCGAGATTGCTCCAGGAGGAATAAAGAGGTCAGGGTTTGGAGCCGCAGTAGCCTTTGAAAAATATGGGTCTAAAGCCTCAGCCTCCTTAAATAATACTTGTCCTTGTTCCTGGTCACCTAAAAAGAATTTGTATTTTCCCCTTACTCCAATTGCGTATGCTAGCATTGGCTGAATAGGTTTAGACTCTATGTATCTCGCGATTGCAGAATCACCAGACATCACACATTTATTAAGTAATTCTTTATTATCACCAGCTCTCATTCCAAGAAAGGAATAATATATGCTAAGGTCTAAGAATAAGGATGCCTTTTTAGGATCGATTTCAATTGCATTCTCAAAACAGGAAACAGCACTATCAACTTTATCCGCTCCCAAATATGCTTTCCCTAATTCTTCAAGCACATCGGGATTTCCTTCGTGTTCTTTCAACACTTTTTGCCAATAATCAACTCTATCTGCATCTTCCGGCAGTAATATTGACTTTGCTTTAGCTCCAAAAACACCGCCAATTTCTTCTAGCTGTCCTGCAAGTTGCTCAGCCTCCGCTTTGTTACCGCCAGCTTCTTCAGGAAATTGACTATTAAGTTCAATAAGATAGAGCATCACTTGATAATAATCCGGTATGAGTTGTAATGCAGATTTAAAGGCTCCAATTGACTTTGCCAATTGTTGGTTTGATTTATTTCCTGTCATTAAAGAGTAATATGCTTGCATAAAATAAACATGTCCTGCAAAGTGGAGGTACATAACACTATTTGGACTCAACTCAAGGGCCTTTTCAATTGTCTCTTGTGCATTGCCAATCATATCAATTAAGTTTCTCCCTCCCTGCCCTAATGCCCTATGTAATTGTATTCTTGCAAGCTCATAATGGGCAGCTGCATTATTAGAATCTTGTATTATTGCTTTCTCTAGAAGTGCCTTAGCATCATTAACCTTTCCTTGCATCCTTAATTCATACGCTTTCTGCACCGTCGTATCCAATTCTTGTCCGATGCAAGGACAAACAAAGGTCATAAAAGAAACGGCAATACTCAAAGTCATAATGATAAAATGTCTTCTTAAAATGCATTTTGTATTCATGACTATTTCCTTTTTAATTAAATTTTTGTTTTATTATTTGCAAGTTGATTGTATTTTTCAGTGCCTTTCATTCAACTGAATTAGAAACATTTATTTAACATTTCTGCTTCGGGAGAGTATTGTCGGTGTGTAAATGTAATACTCAGACGGAGTTGAACTAGTTATTGAGATGTAACTTGCTGATAATATTTCGTAATGTCAACAATTATGTGAATCAAAATATAAACTTCGTTTCTATCTATCGGATAGGCAATCGGGATTGATAGGTTTTTTGTGAGGGACTTAAAGAAAAAATGCCCCGGCAATTTTGATGCAATTGCAAATAGTGAAGTAGTTTTAGAACAACGGTTAGTAGTTCACCGCAAGCTGAAGTTCATTTTCCCTTATAGATAAAGTTCTTAATCTCTCCCGCTGAACTTTCACAAACTCAGGTATGGATTTCAGATTTTCATTCGGGAAAGCTGATTTTTCAGAAAATTTTAAAATGAACTCAATTCCTTTTTCAAGATTCTCCTTGAATGCTTCAAGATAATTAATTTCTGCTGTGGTGCTGCCCATAGAGCTAAGAAGTTTTTCATAAAAATTAACATAAAGTTCAAGCTCCTGACAAAACATATGCGGTCTCTCAGCAGAAACTAGTGACTCTCCCCTTCCATAGATATGATCCGTCATTTCCTTCAGCGAATATTGTCTGTTGAACCAAACAATATTTGGACCCGGGCAAATTGATTGCGGAGATTTTGTTTTGGGAGAAATTCCAAGTTTTATCAGTGCGCCGTTTGCAAGGTGATCGCACAAGCAAACTTTTTCAAACCAAGAATTTCTTAATTCATTTTTTTCAGACTCACTAATTGCTAACGTAGAAATCTCTTCAACTTTTTTTGATTGAAACTGACGGGAAGCTGTGCAGATTGGT
>JBGSOQ010000244.1:0-3674 GCA_041739035.1 Ignavibacteriaceae bacterium
TTTTCACCATCTTTCAGCCAATACAGACCAACAAGATTCAGCCATCCGTTTTCTTTTTTTAGATTTTCAATCCTTTTCTGATGCCATTGATTGATTTCATTCAAATACACCGGATCCGCATTCTGGCGCAAATCTTCTTTGCAGTTGATACTTAATATTGAAAAGATGATTGAAAGGATAACCAGTGAGAGCACAATGAAATTTCCTTTTGTGTAGAACATTCTTATTCCTCTGAATTATTTTATTAAACAATAAATCCTTTTGAAGAGATAGTTGAATTAATTATAAGTTCATCAAGATTATTGTAAACAGTAACTCCGCACTTTAAAAGCTTTTCCATACTTTGATGACCATCGGCAATAAGAACACAGCCGGCGTTCAATTCTTGAGCAACATCAAAATCATGAACAGTATCGCCAATCAGTAAAACGTTGCTATAATGATGATTTAATTTTTTCATCAGGTCTTTGCCAAGCTCAACTTTACTGGTAGCATAAATATGATCCAATCCGGTTAAGTGGGTAAAATAATGACGTAGCTCAAAATGATTTACCAATTCCAGCAGAGTGTCTTGTTTATATGCGGAAAGGATTGACTGCTCAATTCTATTCTTAGAAATTTTATCCAAAATTTCATTTACTCTGCCAAATAATTTTCCCTCCAGCCTTCTTCGTTGATATTCATCCATCCATTGTTTGCCCAATTCCTTAAAAGAATATTTTTCAAGATCCAGCCCAGCTTTAGCATAGTAATCCCTCACAGGAAACGTGAAAATATCTTTATAAACATGAAGCGTTACTGCAGGTATCCCTTTTGAACGAAGAAGATTGTTTAATATAGCGACACACAATTCAACATCATTAAACAGGGTCCCATTCCAATCCCAAATTATATGTTTATATGCTTTAGCCAATATTAATTATCATATTCATTGATTTAACTTCGAGAAAGATAAACAAATAAAAGAATTTATTTTAAAATGGTTTGCAAAAAACTTGATGCATCCGGGACTATTTAAAAATAAAAACGGGCAAAGATGCCCGTTCTTAAAATCAATTTCTGATTAAAAGTTTCATTCCTCTTTTTCAGGAGAGATTTTTTCGAAATATTGATTTGCGGTTTGCTTAACTTTTTCAGCTTTGTCTTTTTGGTTAGATTTTTCGTACAAGCTGCTTAATTCATCAAAACTTTCCGCTTTATTCAAATCGCTTCCAAGATCTTCATTAAGTCTCAAACTATTTTCAAACATTTCCTCAGAGAGCTCAAAGTTTTCTAAATCACTTTGGATCATTCCTTTAATTTTATAAACCTCAGCAATTGAAAGCGTATCATTAATTTTGTAAGAAATTTCCATTGCTTTATCAGTAAATACATCTGCCAAAGAGTTGTTTTTAAGTTTTGAATAGATATAAGCTTTTCCGATATATCCGATTGCACAATTGGATAAGTAACCATTTTCCATTGAAATGCTAATGCTTTTGTTAAACTCTTCAATTGCTGCCTGATAATCTTCCAATTTTGTATATATCATTCCGATGTTGTGTCGAACTCTAGAAATCCTTCTCGTATCATTTAGCTGTTCATACTTAACCAGTCCGTTTTTTAAGTTCCACAAAGCTTTCCCGGTTTCACCTTGAATATTATAAAGGATTCCAAGATTAACCTCAAACATTGCCCGCAGCGCTATATCATTACTATCTGCTAAGAAAAGTAATCCTCTTTCCAAATGCTCTAAAGCTACTTTAACCTCGCCTTTTTCACCAAAAATTGTTGCGAGCATATTTTCACAGCGTGCAAAACCTGTTTTGTCCTCAATAGCCGCAAAAATTTTGTAACTCTCTTTAACATATTCCAGACTTTGGTCCCAGTAAGCTTGAGACCACGAAATTCGTGCTTGGGAAAGCAATGCTTCAGCGCGATACTTGCTAAATTGTTTTTCATTTTCAGTTTTCGCAATAACATCATCACATAATTCTGTAGCTATGCTTACTTCTCCGTTAAATGTCATAATCTGTGAAAGATCGAGCAGCAGCTTGAGCAGTTTTTCTGTTTCCAGTTTTTTCTCAACGTAGGTTACAATACCATTAATTAAATCCCGCTCATTCATACCAACAGGTATTTTAGAGCTAAGCTGAAATTGATCTTCCGAACCAGCTTGGTAAGTTCTATTCTGCTTGTCTGAAACATCTTGATTTAACCCCTCAAAGAAATTAGCTGCTTCTTCTTGTCCTAGAAGCTCGTTTAGAAGACTTTCAATTTCTCTAGTTAGGCCACTGTTAATCTTTTCCATTTTTTAACTCACTTTTCTAATTATTAATAATCATATAACTATGAAATTGTTAATAAATCCGGCCAAAAGCTCGTGTACATCATTTCTAAAATCTTGATCGTTATTTTTCATCACTTTTATTCCCCTGCTCATTAACTATTTAACCAAATCATTTCCTGAAAAATGAAGAATCTCAAAATTTTTAGTCAATAAAGCTTCGGTTCGTACATCCACCTTTGTGCCAATAAGCAGCCAAGACAAATGCCCAAGGCACATTTGGCAATTGTTACTTTCATAAATTTTCTAGAACATAAGTTCAGTAAAACTTACAATGGCAGTAAGTAATACTTTCTGTTTGTTTTTAAGACACTGATTCTATCAAGGACAATATCTGTTTTTTATTGGCACGAAATTCATTTAGTTATTATGAACAAAGAAGTTAAGTCCGGCAGCATATGAATAAATCAAGATTAACAGTTAAAATTGACCGCAAAGATTAAAAAAATACATTATAACTATTACACAGAATTAAAATAGATACGAAAATGAATCCAGAAGAGTTAAACAAAAAAGCAGATAATATCGGCACAGTTAACGAAGCTAATGTGAGCATGGATGTTCAGAGTCTTCTTAGAGAATTATCAAAAAAACAGCGTGAATTAGAAGAAAAGAATAGAGAACTGCACATCGTAAATATAGAGCTTGAGGCGAGTCATGCCAAGTACGATAAAATATATGAAAATTCACCAACCGGTTATTTTGCTTTCAATAAAGAAGGAAGAATCCTAAGATTAAATTCTACCGGAGCAGATCAATTTGGAACGAATAAGGAGTATTTAATCCAAAAATTGTTTGGAGATTTTGTTGTTCCCGAACACCGTGCTCAATTTAACATGCATCTGGAGAATGTGTTCACATACAACAAAAGACACATCTGCGAAGTTAAAATTGAACGGAAAGATAAGAGTCTTTTTTATGCGCTATTGGAAAGTGTTCCATCAAATGGAAGTGCCGATGGAAGCAATTACTGCTCAACAGCGATAAGCGACATCACAACACAAAAAGTTGCGGAAGAAGCTTTAAAGGAAAGTGAAACTCGATTTCAAGATATGGCAAATACTGCACCCGTGTTAATCTGGATTACAGATACAGATGCGCTTTTTACATTTGTTAATAATTTCTGGCTGCAGTTTACAGGAAGAACTGTCGGACAAGAATTAGGTATGAGCTGGCTTGAAGGAATTCATCCCGAAGATCTTAACCGATTTATGGAGACGTACACAACATCGTTCAATTTGCATAAACCATTTGAAATTGAATTTAGAATTAAGCACAACGACGGTAGATATAGATGGATAATTAGTAAAGGAGTTCCAAGATTTCAGACTGATGGGCGTTTTGCAGG
>JBGSOQ010000258.1:0-2032 GCA_041739035.1 Ignavibacteriaceae bacterium
GGCGCAGGATTTATTGATTATCAAAATGCTTTCGATAAAATTAAAAGAAAAGCATCACCGATACTTCCGCCTTCGGCTTTGACAAATCAAGAAAAAGTACAAATTAGAATGCCCGGTGAAGAATTAAATTTGGCTCAAACACCTAAGCAGCAAAAACGAACAATTGGCGACTTAATGATGACAGTGAATAATTACTCTTTTCTTACCTGTGTTTGCGGTATGAAGATAAAAGTCCCGGCAGGCTTTGGAACAAATAAGCCCCAAGTTACTTGCCCAAGATGCGGGCATAAGAATGAAGTGCCATTAGAGAATATGCTTTAATTATTATAAGCCTCATAAATATTTTATTTTCATCTCCCTTAAAACCAGTACAATTATGAAATCATTTTTTCAATTACTTGTTTATTTGTCAATCACAATCTTGTTGCTTACTGGCTGTTCTTCTAAGGAAATAATAAAAGAAGAGGTACAAGAAAAGGAAGAAGTTAAGATTGAAGAAAAAGAAGAAATTTCTGGCGGAGAAGTCATCGAAATCATGCCGGAAATTAAAAAAGAAGCTATCCCTCTCATATTTCCAGCAAACGCAAAAATTGAAAATGTAACAGTTGAAAAACGAAAGAATATCCTTAGCATAAATCTAAGCAAAGAATTTTCTTACGTTCCTTTCAGAAACGAAACTGTTGAGATGCTTTACGATCAGCTCGGCGAGGAACTCGGTTCAAAATATTCAGAATATAAATTGCAAATAAATGCTTTGAATTATCCCATTGAAGAACTCGTTCCCAATTATTATCGAAATGGTTTTGCTGAATATGATCAGAAAAGAATGCCGGCTAATAAAATTCCTCGGCCTTTACCTATTGTAAGAAATGTGAATTCAAAAAATTGGCCGACAAAAGGGCTCAACGAAAAAAATATTATTCTATGGCACAGCCATGGCTGGTACTATAATAACAAGCTTGATAGATGGGAATGGCAGCGCCCAAGATTATTTCAGACAGTGGAAGATCTAATCCCGATGTCATTCACAATTCCTTATCTCATTCCAATGCTTGAAAATGCAGGGGCCAAAGTATTTGTCCCTCGCGAAAGAGACATTCAAACAAATGAAGTTGTCATTGATAATGACACACCAACGAATTTGATAACAAATTCGAGATTCATTGTCCGGGATGGAGAAGTATTGGGGTGGCAGAAAGATTTTAATCTGGCATTCGGAGTTGGAGAACCGCCGTACAAGGAGAATGAAAATCCTTTTAAACTTGGAAGCAGTTTATTCACCCACTCAAATCTTATTGGTGATGCACAATGTGAATGGATTCCTGAAATTCCTGAAAAAGGCGAATATGCAGTTTGCATTTCATATAAACACTCTCCGGAAAATATAACTGATGCGCGCTATATTGTTTATCATCTTGGTGGTAAAACAGAGTTTAAGGTTAATCAGCAAATTGGCGGCAGCACATGGATTTATCTTGGAAAATTCTTGTTCGGAAAGGGCTTTAACCCGCAGACAAATAAGGTTGTCCTTGTGAATAAAAGTGATGAGGTGGGAAGGATTGTTTCTGCCGATGCTGTGCGATTTGGCGGAGGGATGGGAATAATTGAGCGAAACGGAACAATAAGCGGCAGACCAAAATTTGTTGAAGGTGCAAGATACTGGCTTCAATACGCAGGAATGCTCGATACGCTAATTTACAGTCTCAATCAAAATGAAAATGATTATAACGATGACTACCAAAGCCGTGCAGAATTTGGTAATTATTTGTACGGAAGTCCCTATGGCCCGAACAAAAAGAGAAATGAAAAAGGTTTAGGAATTCCAATTGATCTTTCTCTCGCATTTCATACTGATGCCGGAATTTCGCGAAGCGATACAACAATAGGTACACTTTCAATTTACAGCTTGACTTCAGCAGATTCCGTATTAGTTTTTCCAGATGGAGTTTCTCGGCTTGCGAATAGGGATCTGGCCGATCTGGTGCAAACTCAAATAGTTGACGACATTAGAAAAAAATATGATTTAATTTGG